>JAGPLK010000040.1:0-9900 GCA_018053445.1 Bacteroidales bacterium
CATTCCGAACAGAGAAGTTAAGCCCGCTTGCGCCGATGGTACTGCTATACCAAGTGGGAGAGTAGGTAGCCGCCATCTTTTACAAGAGTCTGATGATTTAATTATCATCAGACTCTTTTTTTTTGTCCCTTATATTCGCCAAAGCGAACGAAGTGAGCGAGGAGAAAAAAATCCTCAGCTGCAAGAAGCAACTGAGGAGAAGAAATTTAATATGGATGAACAATTTATTTGATTTCCCAGCCAAGTGCGCTTGCGCCCAGAATAGCTGCGTCTGACTCTTTCAACTGTGAAAAGAAAACATCGATTTTATTTTTCCATAGATGAAGCAGGTTTGCGTTCATGTGTTCAACAATAGGCTTTAGTATCATATCACCTGCCCTGGAAAGGCCACCAAACAGAATTATTGCCTGTGGAGCGGAGAAGGCAACAAATTCGGCAAAAGACTCGCCCAGTTTTTTTCCGGTAAATTCAAATATCCTGATAGCCATTTTGTCTCCCTGTGAGGCAGCTTCGTAAACATCTTTACTTGTGATGTTATCTGATATACCTCTGAGAATGCTTGGTTCATCGCTTGATTCAAGCCACTCTTTGGCTGTTCTTGCAACACCTATTGCGGATGCGTATGTTTCAAGACATCCGGTCCTTCCGCAATTACAAAGTCTGCCATTGTATCTTACTGCAGTTGTGTGACCTAATTCTCCTGCAAATCCATCATGTCCGTATACAACATCTCCATTTATGACTATGCCGCTACCCACTCCTGTACCAAGGGTAATCATTATGAAATTTTTCATTCCTCTGGCTGCTCCGTAAGTCATCTCTCCAACAGCTGCAGCATTTGCATCATTCGTCAAAGCAACAGGGATTTCAAGTTTATCTCGCATAAGTTTCGCAAATGGAATAGCTACTCCTCCTCCCCATACCAAATTGACTGCATTTTCAATGGTCCCTGTATAATAATTACCATTGGGAGCACCAATTCCAATTCCTCTCACTTTTGAAAGTCCACCCGTTTTTTCAGCCAGCTTCTCCAATGCATGGCACAAATCTTCAATAAAAAGATTCACATCTTTGTGAGTATCTGTTCTTATCGATGTTTGTGCGAGTACTGTACCCCTTGCGTCAACTATCCCTAATTTACTGGTTTGACCACCAATATCAATTCCTGCTACATAAGGTTTTTCCATATTCGTTTTATAATTATGCTGTTTTAATATCCTTATTCACATTTTTATGTCCGGCAATTGCATAGAAGAAAATATAGAGAACCCCTGCAAGAACCAAGAAATAACTGTTCATAAAACCTGCCATATCTGCAATCCATCCCTGAACTGCCGGTAAAATGCCACCACCACAAACCATAGTCATAAAAAGACCTGAGGCAGCTGCTGTATACTTGCCAAGTCCTGATGTTGCAAGATTAAAGATGCTACCCCACATAACAGAAGTACAAAGACCAACAAAGATCAAAAACATTATTCCTACAGGTACCTCTGCTAAACCGAATGATATGTCAGATTTAAAAACCGGCATTTTAACTATAACATCAGTAGGCATAAAGATGGCAAACAGCACTAGTATTATTGCAATGGATGATACAGTGGTAAGCATTGTTCTGCTTGAGAATTTTGATCCTAATATTCCACCGGTAAGTCTTCCTAAAAGCATTAGAAACCAATAAGTACCCACGACTGTACCTGCAACGGAAGGGTCGAGACCCATCCCCCCTGATTCTAAACCAGATGTAAGAAATAGATTGGCAATATTTGGAATACCAACTTCAACACCAACATAAATAAATATAGCTATCATTCCAAGCACAAAATGGCGGAATGAGAGTGCGCTGTGAGGATCTTTAACCTTCTCTTTTTTCTCTTTGGATATAAAAGGTTCCGGAATATCAACAAAATATAAAACAAAAAAAGCAAGTACAAAAATTCCCATAGCAAGGAAAAGGGCAGGATTAGCCTTGGCAATGGTTCGCATACTTTCATCGGTTCCCATTAGATATCCAACCAGAACAGGTACGATTGTAGCACCTATTGAGTTAATTGATCCTCCAAATTGCAGAAGCTGGTTACCCTGCCTCTCATTTGCACCCAGACCGTTAAGCAGTGGATTTACCACTACATTAAACATTGTCATAGCAAATCCTGTAATGAACGCTCCCAGAATATAAACAGCAAAATTCTCAACCTGTCCGGAGAAAAAGGTGGTCCCAACTCCAAGGAAACCAACAATAAGTGCGGTGAGTGCTGTTTTTTTATACCCAATCTTCTGAAGCATCATTCCTGCAGGGATACCCATAAATGCATATGCAATGAAAATTGCAAAATTCCCTAACTGTGAAAGAAAATTAGTCGCTCCAAACTGATTTTTAACTATGACGCCCATTGGGTTTTGAAGCCCTGTAACGAAGGCTATCATAAAGAAGAGGGCAAACATCATTGCAATAGGCAATGCGTAACTTTTTTTCTGGTTATTCATTAATAAAATTTTTTGAGGTTACTGAAATTTTAAAAGTCATTAAAGTCCAAAGTTAGCAAATTGACAGATTAAAAATGGTATTTTTGTCTTCTAAAATTAGAATATGAGAATTTTAAAATTATATACATTTCTGATCCTGTATCTCCTTTCCAGTACTTTAAATGGACAAATTAAAGAGACCCTGAGGATAATAAAGTTTGACGGAAGTTTAAAGACAAAATTTGAATTTGCAACAGAGACATCAAGAGCCAGATTCTCTGTAAGAAATTCAAGAATGGGGATATCGGGGAATCCATTTAAAAGTATTAGCTACAGAGTTCAGGTAGAGCTGAGCAACCAGGGTAAATTTGAGGTGCTGGATCTTTCAGCAACTATAGAGCCTCTTAAAAATCTTACTTTTACATTAGGTCAAACATCAATTCCTCTTTATAATTCCTATCAGACTACCCCATCACAGATGCTCTTTGCAAACAGATCTTTTCATGTTAAATATTTTGTGCCCGGAACCAGGGACATTGGATTGGTTGGTCACTATGTAACCTATGTTTCAGGAGTACCTTTGGATTTAGAGGCGGGTATATTTAACGCATCAAAAATCAATAATCCAGTTTGGACAGAGAAGCTTTCCTGGGGGCTAAGCGCTACAGTTGGTAAAATGGAGGGGTTAAGAGGATCTGTAAAGGTTTACAGATATCCTGGCATTGAGAGAGATCTTTTTGTTTGGGGAGGGGATTTTAGATACGGAGGAGGCAGATATAAACTTGAGGCTGAGTTTTTGAGCAGAAAGAACTATTTTGATAGTCAGACCCTAAACTCAACTTCTGTACAGGGTGCTTACTCTTTTCCTCTAAAAGGCACACGAATTTTTAAGGATATTACCCCTGCTTTAAGATGGGACATGATGGGCAGAACTGATAATGATAATCTTATGGACGCAAGCAGAATTACCGCGGGTGTCTCATTCGGATTTGACACAAAACCATTCTCCTCTTTGTTGAGAATTGATTTTGAAAAATATATTGTTAACAGAATTCTTCCGGAATTGAATCTATATGATGAGATGGATTCTGACAAGATTTCCGTTGAGCTACTTATCATTTTCTAATAATTTTAACTATGAAAAATTTATACATACTCTTAACTCTCTTGATATTTTTTGCTGGATGCAGAGAGGCTTCAGATTCAATCTCCTTAGTTGACACTGAAGAGATGAAGAGAGTCACTAAGGAGCTCTCCTCAGATCAATATGAGGGAAGAATGCCATTTACAAAAGGAGAGGAGCTATCTGTCAATTATCTGGCAAAGGAACTTGGACAAATTGGTTTTGAGCCGGCATTTGGGGACTCATATTTTCAAAATGTTCCAATGGTAATGATAACATCATCTGTTAAAGGGGATGTTCTGTTTAAAGTTAATGAGAAGACAATTCAACTGAAAGCCCCTGATCAGATTGCCATAAACTCACCACAAACATTGGAGAGAGTTTTAATTAATTCATCCAAGCTTGTTTTTGCCGGCTTTGGTATTGACTCAGATGAGTGGAGCTGGAATGATTATGAAGGTCTTGATCTGAAAGGAAAAACACTTGTTGTTATGATTAATGATCCGGGACTCTATTCTGATGACTCATCACTTTTTAAAGGTAGAGAGATGACATATTTTGGCAGGTGGACATATAAATTTGAGGAGGCAGCAAGAAAAGGTGCGGAAGCTGTTCTGATAATCCACGAAACAGAAGGAGCCGGTTACGATTTTAATGTTCCGAGAGGAAGTTCCATCACTCCAAGATTTTTTATTGATGATAATGGTGCATCAAAAAGGTGTCTTGTAAACGGATGGCTTAGTGCAGAGAGCGCAGAGATTATTTTTAACGAGTTGGGTTATGATATAGATTCACTAAGATTAGCTTCTGCAAAGAGAGGATTTAAACCATTTGAACTGAATGCTGCCTTTTCAGCAGAGATTTCAAATATAATTGTTAGAAACAGCTCTACAAATGTAGCCGGGATACTCAGAGGCAAGATAAAACCAGAAGAGGCAGTTATTATAACAGCACACTGGGATCATTTTGGTATTGGCGAGCCTCAGAACGGTGATTCTATTTATAATGGAGCTGTTGATAACGGAACAACTATGGCGTGGGCTATTGAGATAGGCCGAATGTTAAATATAAGCGGTGTGGAGCCGGAGAGGTCTGTCATTATTCTATTCCCAACTGCAGAGGAACAGGGGTTGATTGGAAGTGAATACTATGCTCAGAATCCCGTTGTTTCAATGGAGAATACAATAGCCTGTCTTAATAATGATATGATGGTGCCTAGAGGAAGGATGAGAGATGTTACAATGATAGGATACGGTTATTCTACTCTTGATTCTCTTTACGAAGTTATGGCCTCAAAACAGGACCGTTACCTTTTGCCTGATCCCAACTCTCATACAGGGCTTTTCTTCAGAAGCGACCATTTCCCATTCTATAAAAGGGGAGTTCCATCAATATGGGCTTACGGGTGTTACGATAGCAGAGAGCATGGTAAAGAGTGGGCAAAATCAAGCTGGGATGATTTTATAGCAAATGTATATCACAGACCGGCTGATAATTTTAATCCTGACTGGGACTGGAGCGGAGTAGCAGAGGATGTCTCTTTAGCATATGATGTTCTCAGAGAGTTAGTTAAAATCGATGGCCCCAGACCAAAAATTAAATAGATATGGCTGAAAAATTAATTATTACACCTGCATCAGTTGATGATTTACCACATATGGTAGATTTTCAGCTTAATATGGCCTTTGAAACTGAGGGGTTAAAGCTTGATAAAAGGGTCCTTGAGAATGGGATTGGATCTGCACTTAATGATTCCGGCAAAGCAAGATACTTTATTGCAAAGAGTAATGACAAACCGGTTGGGATGTTAATGATAACAACTGAATGGAGTGACTGGAGAGCGGGATGGGTTTGGTGGATTCAATCTGTATATGTAGTACCAGAGATGAGAGGCGAGGGAGTCTTTGGCGCATTGTACTCATATGTAAAGGAATTGGTAAAAGAGATGCACGATGTTATGGGCATTAGATTATATGTTGATAAAAGGAACCTGAGAGCTCAGAAGGTATACGAGGCTGTCGGTATGACAGGAGAACATTACGCAACTTTTGAGTGGATGAAGAATTTTTAGGGATGCATAAATACAGAAAGAGTATACTGTTTCTTGCCGGGTGTGCCTCACTTGCTCTCTCCTATTATTTTGGGATGGCTTTAAGTAGGATAGCTTCCGGTTATATATCTCCCCCTGTGGCAGGAATGATAGTTCTCTTTATTTTTCTCAGATTAAAATTGGTCAAAGAGGAGTGGATTCGTGAGCCGGCAACTTTTTTTCTGGATAATCTTATGCTCTTTTTTATACCAGTTACGGCCGGAGTTGCTCTAATTCCTTTTTCTGCAGTACAGAAAGATGCAGTATCAATTGTTATTGCGGCAACCATCAGTACATGGATTGTTCTTTGGGTAGCAGGCAAGGTTGCACAGAAAATTGACAGACGATGAAGACTAAAGTATTCTTGGAACTTGGGTTCATCTTAATCACTTTAATCTCATACCTGATTGGAAGGGTGGTCTACAGAAGGACAAAATGGATGATCTTTCATACAGTGATTGTTGCAACAGCCGTTGTTATTATTATATGTTCCCTTTGCGGAGCCGGGATGGAGCTATATGAAGAGAATACAAGGGTACTCAAGTATCTGCTTAATATTTCAGTTGTTGCTTTTGGATATCTTCTCCACAAACACTTCGATTATATCAAAGAGAGGGGGTTAGCCATATTTTCAGCTACTCTGCTGGGAAGCTTAGCTGCATTAGTGTCAGTTGTTGTGCCCTCTTTGCTGGCAGGCTCTGATACGGCCTCAATAATTACACTTCTTCCAAAATCAGTTACAAATCCAATTGCTATTGTTCTGTCAGCTCAGCACGGAGGGGATATTTATCTGACATCTGTAATTGTTATCATAGCAGGAATTTTTGGTGCAGTAACCGGACCCTGGTTTCTGAAAATATCAGGAATTGACTCTCCTTTAGCAAAAGGGATTGCACTTGGATCTGCATCTCACGGAATAGGAACGGCCAAGGCTTTGGAGATGGGGGCTTTGGAGGGTGCTGCCGGAGGCTTGGCTATAGCACTTATGGGCCTCTTTACTTCTCTTCTTGTCCCTCTTTTTGTGAAGTTTCTTCTGTTATTGTAATTAGTCTGTCATGGAATTTTCTAAATAAAAGCAGCATAGAAGAACCTCCAATTAAAGCCCAGAACATATCTGCTTGAGTATCCCATACATATCCCTGTGTCCCCAGAAAATCTTCTGCTTCGTTGTTTGCCGCCAGAGCAACAAACCACTCAATTAACTCATAAATAGCACTGAATGCCATAGCAAAAGATAAAGCGGTAATTGAATTCCAAATGTTTTTGCCTATTATTTTTTTTCTGATGAGAAACTCTCTTGCCACAAGAACAGGTGTAAATCCCTGGAACAGATGCCCCACTTTGTCATAACTGTTCCTTCCAATTCCCAGCCATTCAGAAATATCATAAAAAAGAGGAACCCTAGCGTATGTATAATGCCCCCCAACAAAAAGAATCAAACAATGGAGCAAAATGACGGTATATGTAAAATCAGAGAATCTTAGAGTTTTGTAAGTAAGCCCAAACAGAGCCAGCGCCATTACTCCCGGAATAACCTCTAAGAACCAGGTTAACCTGTCGTGCGGATTTATTCCGGACCAAATAAGTACAATAAAAAAAATTGTCAACATCCAGTGATATCTGTTCATGTTATCAATTGTTTAGTTACACAATTTTAATAAAAAAAAAAGAGACCAACTAAAAATTGCTTTTTAGTCGGCCTCTTTTGTTATTTTGGAAGTGCTAATTAGTAGCTTCTTCTGCTTCCTCTGTCATATCCGCCGCTGCCGCCACGGTTTCCACCGCCATTGCCGCCACGACTTCCGCCACCGAATCCGCCACCGCGGTTTCCGCCACCGAATCCGCCTCTGCTGCCACCAGTCCTCTCTTCGCGAGGTTTAGCCACATTAACGGTGATAACTTTACCATCGTATTCAGCTTTGTCAAGCTCTTCGATAGCTTTTTTGCCCTCCTCTTCGTTAGGCATCTCTACGAAACCAAAGCCTCTTGACTTACCGGTTTCTCTGTCCATGATTACTTTTGCAGATGTGATTTCGCCATACTCGGCAAACAATTCTCTGAGGTCGCCATCTTTGATAGCCCAGCTCAGGTTTGAAATGAAAATGTTCATTAAATAAACTAAAAAATAAAATAATAATTAATTGATGGAGTCACCTGTGTAATACATTATACAAAAGTCTACTTAACGAAATTTCCTACGATTAAAGTGAGATGTTTTGAATATCTGTCAAAAGAACTAAAGGCTCCATCGGCGACAAAGGTAATCCTAATTTTTATATTTCCAACTTTTTATGAATTGATTTGCATAATAATATGGCCTACCTTTGTGCCATTATGGTTAAAGAGGTCACGGGTAAAACAATAGAAGAGCTGTTTAGAACCCCAATTATACAGCAAACAGCATATTGGTCTAAGGTTAAGAGCCATTTTGGAATGGAGTCAATGGCATTTAATTTTGTTTTGTACAAAGAGGAGGAAATTGTATTAAGAGATTTGGTCGTTTTTATTAAAAATGTTGATAAAGATTACTCCGTTGCCTATGTTCCGTATGGACCGGAGAGTGAACCCGAAAAAGAGGAGCAGGGGGCTCTGCTGGAGGAGCTCTCTGTGCATCTTAAAGAGCTCCTCCCGCCGGGGTGTATAATGATTAGGTATGATCTTGTCTGGGAATCTTTATGGGCTGATGATCCGGAGTATAAAACTGAGCAAGGTATATGGCTGGGCCCACCATCCCCGGGAGCACAGGAGGTTAGATTTAACTATTCCACAGCTTCTGGCAATTTTAGAAAATCGCCTACAAATATTCTTCCATCCAACACAGTACTGGTTAATCTTGACATTGATGCATCGGAAATATTAGGGAGAATGAAACCAAAAACAAGGTACAATATAGCTCTTTCTGCAAGAAAAGGTGTAAATGTAAGGGTTGCGGGACTTGAGAGTATTTCAGTATGGTATAATCTTTACAAAGAGACAGCAAAAAGAAATAATTTTTACCTCCATTCAGAAGACTATTTCAAAGTGGCATTAACAGAAAAGGCTGGAGATTCTCTGTCGCCTGCAGATGTCTCTCTTCTTATTGCAGAATATGAATCTGTGCCGTTGGCCGCTATGTTTCTTGTTGTAACCGGTCACAGGGCCACTTATCTTTACGGAGCATCCTCCTCTCTGCACAGACACCTTATGGCTCCTTACTCTATTCAGTGGAGAGCAATGACCCTGGCAAAAGAGAAGGGGTGTACTCAGTATGATATGTTTGGAGTCTCCCCGGGCAATGATACAACCCATCCGATGTATGGGCTGTATAGATTTAAAAGCGGATTTGGTGGTTCTCTGTATCACGCTATGGGCTGTTGGGACTATCCGATTAATCATAAAATATATCCGCTTTATGTAGCCTCAGAGATGAAGAATCAGTCATATCATTTAGCATAATAAAAACGGCCGGGGTCTCCGGCCGTTTTTATTAAAGTAGCTGAAATTATCTGCTCAGTTTATGGATTGCAAGTCCGCTCCTGAGTTTAGGTTCAAACCAGGTAGTCTTTGGTGGCATAATATTACCTGTATCGGCTATATCAATAAGCTGTTTCATTGATACCGGATAAAGAGCAAATGCTGCAGCCATTTCACCTGAATCAACCCTTTTACTTAATTCGGCAAGCCCTCTTATCCCCCCAACAAAGTCTATTCTTTTAGATGTTCTTAAATCTTTAATGTCTAAAAGTTTGTCAAAAACAAGATTGGACAGAACAGTAACATCAAGGATTCCAATTGGATCATTATCGTTATAAGTTCCCTGTTTTGCTGTAAGTGAATACCACTTATTATTCAGATACATAGAGAAATTATGAAGTGAGGCCGGAGAGTAAATGGCAGACCCCATCTCTTTAACAATAAAATCCTCTTCAAGTCTCTTTAAGAACTCATCTGATGACATTCCGTTGAGATCTTTGACAACTCTGTTGTAGTCAATAATTTTAAGATGACTCTCAGGGAAGACCACGGCCATGAAGAAGTTATACTCTTCATCACCGGTATGATTTGGATTGTTTTTTCTTTTCTCCTCGCCAACAAGCGCTGCTGCTGCTGTTCTGTGGTGTCCGTCAGCAACATAAAAAGCAGGGATTGATGCAAAGATTTCAGTTATCCTGATGTTTGTTTTTTCATCTTCAATAGTCCAGAAGTGATGTCCAAAACCATCTTCAGCTACAAAATCATACTC
>JAGPLK010000040.1:10000-15610 GCA_018053445.1 Bacteroidales bacterium
GTGGCAAAGAACTTCACTATTTGATTTGCTGCGGCAAGTCCTGCATTAATATTAGCCTCAGCTGTTTCTGCTCCCATCTTTTTAGGTGTTGCAAAAACTCTTCCTGGAAACTTCTCATTAAGTAGAGCTTGATTATCAGCAGCAATGTCTGTGACATATTTAAGATCCGGTCTTTGTTCCAGAACGGCTGCAAGCTCCTCCTCATTAATTACCTCTTTGCGGGCAGTATTTACAAGGCAAGCGCCTTTAGGCATTTTTGACATTAAAGTCAGACCAACAGATTTTTTAGTCTCTGATGTTGCCGGTATATGCAGAGATAGGAAATTTGACTTTTCATACAGCTCATCAATGGTTGCAACAGGAGTTACACCCTCTGCCATAATTTTATCAGGATCTACAAATGGATCAAATGCAATGACATTCATTCCAAAACCTTTTGCCAATCCGGCAACAAGTCTTCCTACATTACCATATGCATGTATACCTATTGTTTTACCTTTTAGTTCGCTTCCGGTTCCGGGATTAAACGAGTTACGGGAAATGTAAATCATCATTCCTATTGCAAGTTCAGCAACTGCATTGGAGTTTTGCCCAGGGGTGTTCATCGCGATAATCCCTTTTGCTGAACATGCAGCAAGATCCAGATTATCGTATCCTGCTCCCGCTCTCACTACGATTTTGAGATTTTTGGATGCCTCAACCACTTCAGATGTAACCTTGTCTGAACGGACAATCATTGCATCTGCATCTGCTGCAGCAGCAATAAGTTCCTGAGGTGTTGTGTATTTTTCAAGAAGGGCCAGTGTGTGACCAGCACCTTCAACGATTCTTCTTATACCGTCCACTGCAGCTTTGGCGAATGGTTTATCGGTTGCTATAAGTACTTTCATCTTTTTTGTTTTTGATTAAACAATTAAGCATTAAGCTTTTCAAATTCCTGCATGCAATCAACCAATGCCTTAATGCTTTCAACAGGACAGGCATTATAGGTAGATGCACGGAACCCTCCTACAGAGCGGTGTCCTTTAATACCTACCATTCCTCTCTCCTTGGCAAATGCCATAAATGTCTCTTCTTTATCTTTGTACTCATCTGACATCACAAAGCAGATATTCATCAGGGAGCGGTCTTCCACAGCAGCTGTACCTACAAACATTTTATTACGGTCAATTTCGTTGTAGAGTAATGCTGCTTTCTCCTCGTTGTGTTTCTGCATTGCTTTAAGTCCGCCGTTTGCCTTAACCCATTTCAAGGTCTCATTCATGACGAATATTGAGAATACAGGAGGGGTATTGAACATAGATGACTCTTTAATATGAGTTCTGTAATCCAGCATAGTAGGAAGATATCTGCTTACTTTTCCAAGAATCTCCTCTTTAACAATTACAAATGTTACTCCGGCAGGGCCTACATTCTTCTGTGCACCACCATAAATCAGTGCGTATTTGCTCACATCCACAGGACGGCTCATGATGTCTGAGGACATATCGGCAACAAGATTTACTGGACAATCCATATCCTTCTTAATTTCTGTACCGTAGATAGTGTTGTTTGTTGTGATATGGAAATAATCAAGATCTGCAGGAATTTCGTATCCTTTAGGAATATAACTGAAGTTTTTATCTTTTGAAGAGGCTATAGCAACAGCATTTCCCAGAGCCTTTGCTTCTGCAAGTGCTTTCTTTGCCCATACTCCTGTCTCAAGATATCCTGCCTTGTTTTCGAGCAAGTTCATAGCTACATATAAGAATTGCAAACTTGCACCACCTCCGAGGAAAAGAACCTGATAGCCATCAGGAATTTCAAGAAGTTCTTTCCATAGTGTGCGACACTCCTCCATAACGGCTTCCCACTCTTTTGATCTGTGAGATACCTCTATTACTGACATTCCGGTTCCTTTGAAATCGTTTAAAGCGTCAATGGCGGCCTGAACTGCCGGCCTTGGCAGAACACACGGCCCTGCGTTGAAATTATGAGCAACTTTCATGATGTAAAATATTTTTAATAATTATGGTATTCTTGCTTCAAAGGTAACTCAAAAAATACGAATCCCAAATAATAATTGGCCAAAAATGGAGTATTTGTTAGGTATAGATTAATTATTGCTAATAATCCTTAAGTTTTTGCCGTCAGTTATCTTTTCGCAGTATTTGCAAAGTAATTTTAGATTTGGAGATGCAGAGAGTGTTGTAAAGGAGGTCTCAATATCCTGATGATTTGTTATACAGGCAGGGTTCATACATTTAGCAATGCCCCGGATTTCAGTTGGAACAGATAAAACTCTTTTTTCTACAACCTCAAAGTTGTGAATAATGTTAATCTTTGCTTGTGGAGCAATAAGAGCAATCCTATTTATGTCAGTGTCTACAAAATAGGTGTCGGTTATTTTTATAATTGCTTTTTTCCCAAGAAGTTTGCTGTCTAAATTGGTGCCAAATGTAATTTGATTTGGAATCTTGCTTAAGCCAAGGATGTCAATTACTTTGAACAGTTGATCTGCCGGAATATGATCCAGTACTGTACCATCTTTAATTGCACTTACCTTCAGATGTTTTTCCATAGGTGCCATAGTTGATTTATTATTGTATTTTTATTCCCAGTAGAGTTGTTATAATTGCCATTCTGGTGTATACTCCATTTCCAGCCTGATCAAAATAGTAAGCATGTTCACTGCTGTCAACATCCTGATGGATCTCGTTAATTCTTGGAAGAGGATGAAGAATCTTCATGTTAGATCTGGTATTCTCAAGCATCGACCTTCTTAAGCTATAAACATTCTTAACCCGTTCATACTCTATAGCGTCCGTAAAGCGCTCCCTCTGGACTCTGGTCATATATACGATGTCCATATCAGCAATCCCCTCTTCCAGATTTTCGCTCTCCTCAAATTTAATCCCGCTTAGACGAAGTTGTTCCTTATACTCTTCCGGCATTTTTAACTCTTCAGGAGCAGTAAATCTGAAATATGGATTAAAATGGCTCATCGCCTGGAGAAGTGAATGTACTGTTCTGCCATATTTAAGATCCCCCACCATGTTAATTCTCAGGTTTTGCAGAGTCCCCTGTGTTTTGAGAATTGAATATAGGTCAAGCAGAGTCTGAGTTGGATGCTGATTAGAGCCATCTCCGGCGTTTATTACAGGTACCGAGGAGACTTCAGAAGCATATCGGGCACTCCCCTCAAGCGGATGTCTTATTATAATAAGGTCTGCATAATTCGACACCATTTTAATAGTGTCTTTAAGGGTCTCCCCTTTGGTAACACTGGTGTTGCCGGCATCAGAAAAACCGATAACCCTGGCTCCCAGTCTGTTGGCAGCTGTTTCAAAGCTAAGCCTTGTTCTTGTTGATGGCTCAAAAAACAGACTTGCAACAACCTTGCCTTTTAAAAAGGATTCTGTTTGACTCTCTTCAAATTTGGCCGCAAGAGACAATACATTAATAATCTCCTCTTTAGAGAAGTCGTGGATGGAGATAAGATGTTTTGACATATTTAGTTTATTGTTTTACTTTTCAATTGTGGATACATATGGTTCAATTTCTGAACAGAACCTTTCAATTTCTCCCCTCTTTACCAATATCCGGATTTTACACAAGTTATCAAACTGCTGCTCCTCGATATGGGCAGAGAAATCTCTGATTAGTTTCATGATGTCATTCATTCTGATGTAGTCGTATGTTAAAGAGAGGCTTTTCGTTGCTGTTTTGCCAACGATTTCTCCTTTTTCAATCGCATCAGAGGTGGCATTTTTATACGCTTTAATAAGTCCTGGTATGCCGAGTTTTGTTCCTCCAAAATATCGAACTACTACTACCAGTATATCGCTTAACTGATAAGAGAGAAGCTGTCCTAAAATTGGTCTGCCTGCTGAAGAAGAGGGTTCTCCATCGTCATTGGCCCTCCAATACTCTCCCTCAGGACCAATCCTGTACGCGTAGCAGTGATGCCTGGCATCGTGGTAATCTTTTTTAAGAGTGCTTATTATCTCTTTTACCTCCTCTTCATTTGATACGGGGTATGCAAACGAAATGAATTTACTTCCAAGCTCTTTGTAGATGCCTGTGGATGGCCGTGAAATTGTTTTGTATGAATCTGAGGAGTTTATGTCGTCCATTTAGTGTCAGGAACCGTTTCGTAAAATTAGCCTCTTTTTGCTAATTTTGCAAAATGTACAGGGAAGTTTTTATAAGAGATATGAGTCAGCTCGGCATTAGAGTGAGTAATGAGCTAAAAAATAGCCCGGTTTTATCCTCTTTAAATTCTGTAATTGAATCGGCTTATAGAGATAATCCCTATTTTACTCCTGAAATGCAGCGGTTTGCTCTCAACTCTATTTCAAATAAGATGTTGCAGGAGAGACTTCTGAGGGGCTGGTTGCAGAAGTATGACCATCAGAAGTCAGAGAAAGATTTATTAGCAGGTATTATTATGGCGGGAAATATTCCTGCAGTTGGATTTCACGATCTTCTTGCCGGGTTGGCAGCGGGATTTAAATGTGATGTTAAGCTATCTAAAAAGGACAAATATATTATCCCGTACTTGGTAAGGCTTCTGATTGAGATTAATCCTTTTTGGAAGGAGAAGATTCACTTTAAGGAGAGTTTGTCTTTAGAAATAGATGCTCTTTTGGCATCGGGTTCTGATAACACTATGAAGATTATTGGAGAGAGCTTTACAGGTATTCCCTCTCTTCTGAGAGGAACAAGGTCATCCATTGGAATTATTAGTGGATATGAAACTCTTAATGATATTGACTCTTTGTGTGATGATATCTTTCTGTATTACGGTATGGGTTGCAGGAGTGTTACAAAACTATTTGTGCCCCAGGGGTATGACTTGTCAATGTTTCTTAAGTCATCGCAAAGGTATGCTGGTTTGACAAATAATCACGACTACTCATCTCTCTACAGATACCATAAAGCAACGCTTTCAATGTCAGGTGAAGAGTTTACTGATGGCGGTTTCTTCCTTATTTCCACAAATTGCACATTCCCTCCACCTCTTAGTGTAATTTCGTTAGAATACTATAAAGCTTATTCTCAGATTGAAAATTTTATTGAGTTAAATAAAGATAAGATTCAGATTGTTGAGAGTTTAGAGGGCTATGATTTTTTGCGGCCGGGAGAGTCTCAGGTGCCTGGCCCTGATGATTATGCAGACGGAACTGATACGGTTGAATTTCTGCTCTCCGTGGCTCAAAAATAATTATCTATCTTTACAAAAAGTTTTGGATTAATGATACACAGATTAAAAGCCACAATAGATGGTAATAAGATATTTATGAGAGAGTATGAGGTAAAGGGAGAATCTTCACTTTACTCATTTCATCTTTTTTTACAGAATGACCTTGGATTTGCACCAGATCAAATGGTTCTTTTCAGAGGCCTTTCAAAAACAAATAAGCAAATTTGTGAGTTTGGCCTTTTTGATATGGGTGACGGAACAATGGATAAGGTATCTGTTGAGATGGCTTTTGCAAGGGGTGCAGAGTTTCTGATCTATGTATACAACCCGTTTAAAGGCAAGGGCATGAAATTGGAGCTAATTGGCAAAGAGGAGCCTCTTTCAAGAAGATCTTATCCCAGACTTGTTGCAGAGAGAGGTCGCAA
>JAGPLK010000112.1 GCA_018053445.1 Bacteroidales bacterium
GATTATCACAGAAGCAGCCGAGAAAACGATTGAGAAGCCTGCTGAAAAGAGGATAGAGAAAAAGATAGATCCGAAAAAGGCAAAGCCAATTCAGACCAACATTAAGAAAGAGGAGCCTAAAGAGGAGACTCAGGCACCTGTTCCGATTGAACATATTGAGACAAAAGTTGAGAAGCTTGCCGGCCCAAAAATTAGTGGGACAATGGACCTCTCTCAGTTTGAAAAGAAAAAGAGCGAGCCTCGTCTTCATAAAGGCAAGAGAGAGAGAATTCATAAAAGCGGAAAAGAGAAGGTTGATATTACAAGAGAGGCAGGTTCAGATCGCAAAACAGTTAAAAAAGATGAGACTCCAGCTACTGCTGCTGCTGCAACTTCCAGAAATCTCAGACCTTCAAAAGACTCAAAACATCTGGTTAAATCTAAAGACAGGTTTAAACCTGTGAGATCTGAGGTGGATGAAGATGAGGTTCAAAAGCAGATTAAGGAGACTTACGCTCGTATGACTGAGGGTAAAGGCAAAACAAAGGGTTCTAAATACAGAAGAGACAAGAGAGATCTGGTCAGTCAAAAGATGATGGAGGAGCAGGAGATGCAGGAGAGGAGCTCTACCATTCTCAAAGTAACAGAATTTGTAACGGTTAACGACCTGTCAATAATGATGGATGTTCCGGTTACAAAAGTTATTGAGGCATGTATGAACCTTGGTCTGATGGTATCAATCAATCAGCGTCTTGATGCTGAGGCCATGGTACTGGTTGCCGAGGAGTTTGGGTTTACAATGGAATTTATCACTGCCGATATTCAGGGAGCGATACAGGAGGAGCAGGATACCGAGGAGAACCTCCAGCCAAGACCTCCAATTGTTACGGTAATGGGACATGTTGACCATGGTAAAACTTCCCTTCTTGACTATGTCAGAAAAGCAAATGTAATTGCCGGTGAGGCTGGTGGTATTACTCAGCACATTGGAGCCTACAATGTAAAACTACCTGACGGACAAAGAATAACATTCCTGGATACTCCTGGTCACGAAGCTTTTACAGCGATGCGTGCAAGGGGAGCTAAAGTAACAGATATTGCAATAATAATTATTGCGGCTGACGACGCTGTGATGCCTCAGACAAAAGAGGCTATTAACCACGCTCAGGCTGCAGGGGTCCCAATGATTTTTGCAATCAATAAAATTGACAAACCGGGTGCTAACGGCGAGAAGATCAAAGAGCAACTTGCAAATATGAACCTCCTGGTTGAAGACTGGGGCGGTAAATATCAGTGTCAGGAGATCTCCGCAAAACAGGGACTCAATGTAGACAAACTCCTTGAAAAAATTCTGCTTGAGGCAGAGCTACTGGATCTTAAGGCAAATCCTAACAAGAATGCAAACGGGACAGTAATTGAATCCTCACTTGACAAAGGAAGGGGATATCTTGCTACTGTTCTGGTCCATACTGGTACAATGAAGGTTGGTGACTTCCTTCTGAGCGGAAGCTATCACGGTAAAATCAAGGCAATGTTCAATGAGCGTGGACAGAAGATAGCAGAAGCCGGTCCTTCTACTCCTGTTTCAATACTTGGATTAAACGGAGCACCGGCTGCAGGGGAGATTTTCAATGTAATGAATGATGAAAAAGAGGCAAAGGATATTGCAAACAAGAGAGAGCAACTCATAAGAATCCAGGGTCTTAAGACACAGAAACACATTACACTTGAAGAGATTGGCAGAAGAATAGCAATTGGAAACTTCCAGGAGCTTAATATAATTGTAAAAGGTGATGTGGATGGATCAATAGAGGCATTGTCAGACTCTCTGATTAAACTCTCTAATGAAGAGATTCATGTAAATGTCATACATAAAGCAGTTGGTGCCATCTCTGAAAGTGATGTTCTCCTTGCTGCTGCATCAAATGCTATTATTATCGGATTCCAGGTAAGACCATCATCCAATGCAAGGAAACTTGCAGATAAGGAGGAGATTGAGATAAGACTATACTCTGTTATCTACGATGCTATCAACGAAGTTAGAAGCGGTATCGAGGGGATGCTTGCACCAGAGGAGAAAGAGGAGATTACTGCAACTGCAGAGGTTCGTGAAACATTCAAAATCTCAAAAGTTGGAACGATTGCCGGATGTATGGTTAAGGAGGGTAAACTCACAAGAAGTGCCAAGATAAGAGTTATCAGAGATGGTATCGTTATCTATACCGGAACTCTTGGATCCCTTAAGAGGTTCAAGGATGATGTCAAAGAGGTTGCTTCAGGTTATGATTGCGGTCTTAATGTTGATAATTTCAACGACATTAAAGTTGGAGATATTATTGAATCTTACACTATTGTTGAAATAAAGAGAAAACTCTGATTTCAGGTCATACGATATTAACCTCAGGTTCAATATCAATATCAAAGCGCTCCTTGACAGCAGTACGAATTTCGTCTGCAAGGTCAAGGAGCTCTTTTCCTTTTGCCCCGTCAAAAGCGAGTAAAACCAATGCCTGATTTTCGTGAACACCAACATTACCTCTTCTCATACCTTTGAATCCACACTGGTCAATTAACCAGGCGGCAGGAACTTTGCTCAACCCATCTGAAACAGGAAAAATCTTTAGTGACGGATATTTATCTTTCAGGACAGAGGCCTTTTCAGAAGAGATAACAGGGTTTTTAAAAAAGCTTCCGGCATTACCTATAACCTTTGGATCAGGCAATTTTGACTCTCTGATTCTGCAAACAATTTCACGAATATCAGCAATTCCGGGATTCTCAATTTTTGATAAAGAATCTGAAAGGTCTGCGTAATTACCGTTTATTACAGGATACTTCATTAGCTTAAAGAGTACGCTTGTAATTATAGTTCTTCCCTTAAGCTCTCTTTTAAATATTGAATCACGGTATCCAAATTTACAATCGGCTCCATCAATCTCCACCATCTGAAGCTTAACTGTATCAAAATATCTTACAGACAAAATTGAATCGGCTGCCTCCGCTCCGTAAGCACCAATATTCTGAACAGGTGAGGCACCTACACAACCCGGAATTAGCGAAAGGTTCTCAAGTCCACCCCATCCTCTGTCAACTGTATAATTTACAAGATAATCCCATTCCACCCCAGCTCCGGCTCTAAGTAAAACAGCATCTTCATTATCTCCCTCTACAGATATTTCAACCATATCCGGGTGAATTACAATCCCTCCAAAATCTCCCTTAAAAAGAATATTTGAACCGGAGCCAATGACCAACCTCTCCATATTTTTTAACTCCTCGACACTGAACAACTCAATTAGCTCCTCTTCAGCAGCAGGGGCAGCGTACCAATCGGTGTATACATCCAGACCAAGAGTATTCCTGGTTTTAAGACTCTCTCTCCATACAACCTTGCATTTTAAATGTTTTACCTTCTTCATTATTAACTCTTTCCCTATTAAAGTACCCTCAATCTGAGGAGCGCTCTCCTGTAACATATTATGTTTATACGCAAATCTGAAAATAAACCTCATTACTACAATAAGCATCAGAATAAACAGAATTGAGATCTCTGCAATAAGGGTCTCTTTTATTCTTCTCTCTGCCGAAAGTAATTCAGCATCTGCATTTTTTATATCCGAAATACCACCTGAAGAGGTAGCCAATTTGGTAAAATCCATCATTGACCACTTTGCACCAATAACACCTCCAGCCATATAGACCACTCCCCCATTTGAGCGATTAAGAGCTATCAGTGTTTTAAAATCTGTATAATACACATCGCAATCAACCCCTACAGCTCTTTTAATACTATCGGCAATCTCCCCTGAGGCTCCACACAATACTATATGAGGAGTGGTGGAGTCTCCAATTTTATTGTGAATCAATTTTAATGAAGTGTAGTGAGATGCAGATAATCTGTCAATATAAGGAATCACGGTAATAAATACTCTCTCTAAAGAGAGCAGGGAATCAGTAACATATTTTCCGTATGAATCTGAAACTGCAAAATCAGTTAAAGATGGAAATCGCTCAACTGATGCAGGTACTGTTTTTGAATCAATAAATGTCCAGGTTGAATCCGGAATCTCATCGATTGAAAATTTCTCTCTTTTCCCCTCCTTCTCATAAATAAGTTCTGTTATAAATTCTGCCCTCCTTGGATCTCTTATTCGGGCAAGCTCCTCGTTCAAATCTGTACCGGTATGAAACGGTGTAAAGTCAACCAAAGGTAAATGGTTTATGGCATAAATGCCTGTACCGCCAAGCAACATGGTATATAGGACAACTGTTCCCCACTCCCACGCGGGCGGAGCAACGGGTATAAATTTACCTCTCTGATAATATATAATTAATGATGCGACAAGCAGAGCAATATTTTTGATAAAAGTCTCCCAGTGGGTCAATTTAAATGCCTCTCCAAAACAGCCGCAATCGCTTATTGGATTTGCCAACGCAAGATATAGTGTCAATAGAGTGAAAAATACCATAAATACCAAAAGAGCCTTGGTAGCTACCCGCATTCTGAGCCCAAGAAGTATTGAGATTCCAATAAGAGCTTCGATTACCGAGAGAATTAACCCCATAATCAAAGCAAATGTCCTCATATCAGTGAGGCCGATAATTTTAAGATACTCGCTTA
>JAGPLK010000005.1 GCA_018053445.1 Bacteroidales bacterium
CGCCCGGCCTGAGTTGGCCATTCGGCAGATGATTTTTGCGAAACCCGTGCGGTTCTAAGTCTCAGATTATCAATGTGTAGACAATCCACCTGTCAGGTGACCTGACAGGTGGATTGCTTATGTTTAGGTAATCAGCGTGTTACAGCGGTGTGGGTATATAGTTTACTTCTGGACTTTGACGTGGGAAACTTTAGGCGTGGTTGGGACGAACCTCCATCATCTTTATTATGAGTTAATTGCAAATCGCAATTTATTGATAATGTGAGAATTGTGTTTTAGAATAACCTGCAAATCAACCTCGTGGAGGTTCGTCCCACCCAAACCAAGATCTCCGGCCGCAGGCCGTATAAACTGCGCAGCACCATATAACTCTGCGGAAGGTGGTTTGAACCCGTATGACTGTAACACACAGATTAAGAGTAAAATGACACTTTATCCGAGGGGTGACCCCTCGGATAAAGTGTTAAAGCACACATTGCTAGAAAGTTCAGGCCGCACGGATATTCGAAAACTTGAACCGGGTTAAGCCGTTCGGCAGAAATTATTTGTTATATTTATGATTCAAAACGTGACCTGGAATTATGCAGAGTAAATATCCAATATTTGAATTGAGAGAAATAAAGAGGATTGTATTCTTTTCTCTGATAATTACATTATGTTTGGCTTGTATTGCTGTATTTTTCGATTTGAGACTATTTAACCTTATTGCTTTTCTGGGTCCGGCCTTTATTATTGTCCAGAAAATCCGAACAAAATATTTAATAAATTCTGAGAAGATGACCTTCTCAATTATGTTCGGCAAAAAAGAGTGGAGAAAAGTTAATCTGAATGAGATCTCCAAGATGGAAATTCATCGCAAGAAAAATGGGAAAATAAAAAAGATAAACCTTCGCAATTCATCCAATATCTTCTTTACTGCTGAGCCAGCAAGAGGAGATGAATTTGCCGCTCAGATAAAAAAGTTGCTTCCCGGAATCAACACAGAGGAGCGCAAAGCTAAATGGTATAGTTGATATCTATGTCCATAAGCAGTATTAAAAAAAATGTCTATATTCGTTCAAAATTTCTCCGTAATGGCCTCATACAAATTCACATTTGTGCTGAATCTTTACCACAAACCCGGTAGAGGCCTCTTCTCTTGTCTAATGAACTGACCCCACCCCACCGCCCGGCAAAGCCCGGCAGCACCCGGCCACTACCTCAGGGGTAAATGGCCAAACAACACATAATCAGACGTTTAAAAAACTTGCCGCTTATTAGGGAACAGCTTAACTAACAGCATTTTGGCCATTTACCCCTGAGGTAGTAGCCACACCACACCACATACACACCAACACAATGACAGAGAGAATTTCAAAACTTAGAAAAATATCGGTGGAGACCGAACCTTCGCTCTCAATTGAGAGGGCGTTGATAGAGACTCAATTCTATAAAGAGAATCTGGACAAGTATCCGGTGCCTGTATTAAGGGCGCTCAATTTTTTGGAAATCTGCAAGAAAAAAACAATTTACATAGGTGAGGATGAGCTTATAGTAGGTGAGAGGGGTCCAAAGCCAAAGGCTGTACCCACCTTCCCGGAGCTCACCTGCCATTCGGTGGAGGACCTGAACGTACTAAACACAAGAGAGTTGCAGAGATATACAATAAGTCAGGAGGATATAAAAAGATATGAAGAGGAGGTAATCCCGTTCTGGAGTGGCCGTACGCAAAGGGAGAGGATATTCTCTCATGTGCCACAGGAGTGGAGAGATGCCTATGAATCAGGCCTCTTCACAGAGTTTATGGAGCAGAGGGCACCCGGACACACCGCCCTTGATGGTAAGATTTACAAATTCGGGATGCTGGATTTTAAACGGCAGATAATAGAGCATCTGGACTCCCTCGACTTCCTTAACGACCCTGAGGCCACAGACAAGCAGGAGCAGCTCCGAGCAATGGATATCTCCTGCGATGCGGCAATCCTTTTTGCTGAGAGGCACGCTCTTCTGGCGGAGAGAATGGCTGCTGATTTACAGAAAGAGTTGGAGAGTAAGGCCGATGATTCCGTGAGGAGGAGAGCTATTGACAGACGTATTAAGGAGCTACGCAAAATTGCGGAGGTGTGCCGGTGGGTTCCGGCAAATGCGCCGCGGAACCTGCACGAGGCACTGCAGATGTACTGGTTTGTTCACCTCGGCACCATAACTGAGCTAAATGGGTGGGATGCAATGAACCCGGGCCATCTTGACCAGCATCTGGCTCCGTTTTATGAAAAGGAGTTTGCAGAGGGCACCCTGACCCGCGATGAGGCAAAGGAGCTCGTCTCCTGCTTCTGGATTAAGGTAAACAACCACCCTGCCCCTCCAAAGGTGGGAATTACTGCAAGGGAGAGCGGCACATACAACGACTTCACAAACATAAATATAGGGGGTGTAAAACCAGACGGTACAGATGGCAGCAGCGAGATTTCATACATAATCCTGGAGGTCATAGAGGAGCTTCATATCCTCCAGCCGGGCAGCTCAATCCACATCAGCAGCAGAACTCCCGACAGGTTCCTCCTGGCCGGGTGCGAAGTAATCCGGAAAGGGTACGGATATCCGTCGGTTTTTAATGCCGACGCCTATATTCAGGAGATGGTGAGGCAGGGTAAAAGTCTGCAGGATGCACGCGAAGGTGGCTGCAGCGGCTGCATAGAGGTGGGTGCATTCGGCAAGGAGGCCTATCTTCTTACCGGCTATCTGAATGTCCCTAAAATTCTGGAAGTTACCTTAAACAACGGCGTTGATCCTGTGGGCGGAAAGCAGGTGGCTCTCAAAACCGGAGAGGCTGCAGATTTTAAAAACTTTGATGAGCTTTATGATGCTTTTATAAAGCAGCTCAACTATATAACTGATTTAAAGATACGGGTAAGCAACTATATTGACAGAATGTTTGCAAAATATGCCCCGGCCACCTTCCTCTCAGTTGTAATTGAAGATTGTATCAAAAAGGGGAAGGATTATTACAACGGAGGCCCGAGGTATAACACAAACTACATTCAGTGTACCGGTCTGGGTACCGTTACCGACTCCCTGGCCGCCATTAAATGGCACGTTTTTGAAAAGCAAACAGTCACAATGGAGAGGCTGTTGACGGCTGTGGCAAACAATTTCAGCGGAGAGGAGATTCTGAGGCAGAGGATTATCAACAAAACCCCGTTCTTTGGAAACGATAATGACTATGCCGATTCAATAGCAGTAAGGGTTTATGAAGACCTCTTCAAAGCCATAGAGGGCAAGCCAAATACAAAGGGGGAGAGTTTCCATCTAAATATGCTCTCAACTACTTGTCACGTATATTTTGGCAAGGTTACAGGAGCAACTCCCAACGGCCGCCTTGCCGGTCTGTCAATATCAGACGGCACCTCCCCTTCACAGGGGGCAGACACCCACGGCCCCACAGCTGTAATAAAATCTCTGGGCAAACTGGACCAGATAAAATCCGGCGGAACATTGCTAAACCTCCGGTTCCTTCCATCACTGGTAAAGAGCAACTCAGACCTTGTGAAACTCGCCTCCCTTATAAGGAGCTATTTCTCAATGAACGGCCACCACATTCAGTTTAACATAGTTGATACCGATACACTTCGTGACGCCCAGAAAAACCCCGGAGAGTACCGGGACCTGCTTGTACGAATGGCCGGATACAGCGACTATTTCAATGATATGAACAGAGACCTCCAGGAGGAGATAATCTCCAGGACAGAGAATTCATTATGAGTCTGATATTTGACATTAAAAGATACTCAATTAACGACGGCCCCGGAATAAGAGTCACCATCTTCTTCAAAGGGTGTCCGCTTAATTGTGTCTGGTGCCACAATCCGGAGGGCATAAGCCAAAAAAAAGAGAAGCTTTACAACAGACAAAAGTGCATTAACTGCAAAAGCTGTGTGGCCAGCTGCCCAAACTCGGCTCTTGCTATGGAGTATGATGATATCTCTACTGATGCAAATCTTTGCATTAACTGCGGAGAGTGCACAGAGGCCTGCCCAACCGGAGCACTGGAGATTTCAGGCGAGGAGCTCTCTGCAGAGCAGGTAATGACTGAAATTAAAAAGGAGTCAATCGTACTTGATCAAAGTGAGGGAGGGGTGACTTTTTGCGGCGGAGAGCCTTTAATTCACAAGAAGATGCTCATGGAACTTCTCGACAGATGTGGTGAATTGAGGATTCACAGAGCAGTTGACACATGCCTCTTTGCAAGCGAAGAGGTTGTAAGAGAGGTCGCCGGCAACTGCGAACTTATACTTGCAGATTTAAAACATATGGACCCTCAAAAGCACAAAGAGTTTACCGGTCAGACAAACGAACTGATTCTGGCAAATATCAGGATGCTGGCAGAGGAGGGCTACAATTTCATCGTCCGCATACCGCTGATTGAGGGGGTTAATGCCGATGTGGAGAACATAAAAGCCACCGCAGAATTCCTGGCTTCACTCCCCGGAGCAGAAGAGAGGCAAGTAGAGCTGCTGCCATACCACAATGTTGGAATGGGAAAACACTCGCGAATGGGAAGCAGATATAACCCGCTCAATATCCCTATGGAGAAACCATCTTCTGAAACAATCTCCCGCTGCATATCCTTATTCGAAGAGTTTGGAATTGAGGCCACTGCAAAGTAAGCTGAAGCCCTTCCGTCATTTTTAGTATATTTGCATTCAGACTTCATATATAAAAGTTATGTTAGAGAACGAAATAACCACAAGAGCAACGGCACTGTTTGGAATTGTAGATGGCATAAATGCACTCCTCATTGAGTGGGGACTATCTCCAGCACTGGCAGGCTGGCTTGACGAGATTATATCTATGACACTGCTCTTCCTGCTTGCATATGGTATAGACCTTATCGCAAGATTTGTTCTGCACAGGGTTGTGGGTCATCTGGCAAAATTCACAAAAACTCAGTGGGATGACCTTTTTGTTGAGGAGAAGGTATTTAAGCACATCGCACATGTAATCCCTGCTATTGTATTTTATCTGAGCACTCCAATAGCATTAAAGTCTCTGTTCTGGATTAATCTGTTTGAAAAAGGTGCTCTTATTTATATTGTTTTTGTAATCATAAGAGCAGTTCACGCCTCAACAAAGGCGATGACCAAAGTTTACACCAAGTCAGAAGATTACTCAAACAAACCCATACAGATTATATTTCAGATAGTTGCAGTTATTGCATATTTTGTAGGGGGTATTTCGCTCCTCAGCATTCTGCTTGACACATCATTTGCAACACTCTTCGCAGGGCTTGGAGCCTCTATGGCAATTATAATTCTGGTATTCAAAGATACAATTCTGGGCTTTGTTGCCGGTTGGCAACTCTCCTCAAATGATATGCTGAGACAGGGTGACTGGATTACAGTTCCCAAATATGGTGCAGATGGAAATGTTGAAGAGGTAAGCCTATACTCAGTTAAGGTGAGAAACTTTGACAATACTATAACTACTGTTCCTCCATATGCACTGGTAAGTGATTCATTCCAGAATTGGAGAGGTATGCAGGAGTCAGGAGGGAGAAGAATAAAGAGGTCCATTATCATTGATATGACAAGCATTCAGTTCTGTACTCCGGAGATGCTTGATAAATTCAGAAAAATAAAATACCTCACAGAGTATATAGATACAACTGAGGAGGTTATCCGCAATTACAATCAGGAGAATGGCACAGACAACACAATGATTGTCAACGGAAGAAGACAAACCAATATAGGAGTCTTCAGAGCATATATTCAGAAGTATCTGGAAAACCATCCTGAGGTTAACCACGAAATGACAACAATGGTCAGACAGCTTCAGCCAACCGAAAAGGGTATTCCGCTTGAACTTTATTTCTTTACAAAGATCAAAGACTGGATTTACTATGAAAATGTTCAGTCAGATATTTTTGACCACATCATGGCTGTTGTAACAGCTTTTGGACTGAGAGTTTTCCAGTACCCTTCAAGTAGCGGAGCCCCCTACCATTTATATACTGAATAGCCAGCCATCAAACCAATGGCATTAATTTAGTCCCTAAGAAATTTTACAAGGCTTTCTGAAAATCTCTGAAACCCAAGATCTGTTAAGTGCACTCCATCTACAGTGGCCTCATTATCATCTCCTATAAGCCCCTCTCCTCTGACATATTTTATGTTTCTATATCCCTCTTTTCTGAATTTTTCATACAGAGATCTCCAAACCTCATTCTCCTCCTTTATCTCAGCAGCATTTTTACTGTCAATAAACAGATGCGGAAAGCGCGGATTTTCAACCATTATAAAGTTTTTACCGGGATTTGCAGATAATATGGTTCTTATAAAATACTCGGCACTGTCTCTTACCATCTGAGCATTCATATTGGGTAGACAATCCAGAACAAGTGTGTGAAAATCCACCATATTTATTGCCTTAGCTATGGCCTTATCCATACGGGCATTACCGGAAAAGCCCAGGTTAATGGTCTCTCTGTTGAGCATCCTGCCAAGTATTGCCGGATAGGCCATCCCGGGTCTTGATGCACAGCCACCCTGAGTAATACTTGTTCCGTAGAATATTACAGGTTTCCTCTCTGTGGAAAATATTAGTGCAGGATTGATGGGCTTACCCAAAAAAGCATCAGGCTCCACGCCAATTTCAAGAGACTCTACACCATCATAAAGCGGAAGATATGCAATATATTCCCTCATAACACTATCACCATTTCTTATAAATGCAGACATACTCTCCTTTGCTACCGGTTTGGCTGTTCCAATATATTTCCACTTATCCCCATCCAGAGTATACAGGTCAAGCCCTCTTATTCCAGTATCTGGCATATGATTCATTGAAAAATTGTTTCTCACTCTCCAACTTGCCGCAATAACAGGGCTGTCAGACCTGAATCTTACAGCAATCCCGGCTGAATTCACTCCGAGAGAGAGTAAAGACTCTCTAAACTCCCCCCTTAACTGCTCTGGTAATCTGGAATACTCCGCAAGTGGTGTATCATAAGCCATTCCCGTTATCTGGAGCGAGCGGGCATCTGTGTATTTAAGGTCCTTTAGTTCTGTTGCATTAGAAACAACAGGTTTTACCAGTGCAAAAAGGGTAACAGCCAGAAGGCACGAAACTCTGCTTGAAATTTTCATATATTGAATTTATAATTTTATCCACTCTATTTTTACCCCCCTTCTCTCCATCCCTCTAAACCAGGTCATCTGCCTCTTGGCAAACTGATGAATAGCAGTTGCCAGCTGATTTCTCATCTCCTCAAACGAGAGTCTTCCCAGAATATAAAGAGTCACAAACTTATACTCAAGCCCGTAGTAAATCAGGTCATCGGGGTTAATTCCAGAATCGATAAGAGCCTTTACCTCCTCAACCATCCCCTGCCTCAGCCTCTCATCAAGCCGATTGTCAATCCTTCTGATTCTCTCCTCCCTGCTTACATCAATCCCAATATATCTGGTTTTTAATGGTGAGAACTCTTGCCTTTGAGATGGGTTTTCTGAATTGAAAATGGCTATCTCCAAAGCACGAATCACTCTTTTTTTACTGTCAGTATCTGTTGTATTGTGAAGATTTTTATAACCCTTAAGCATCTCCGCAAGCTCCTCAATTGGGAGCCTCTCAAGCCTCTCTCTCAGCTCTGTATTGGGCGGCACCTCTGCCAGGCTGTATCCCATTGTAACAGAGTCAATATACAAACCCGAACCTCCGCAAAGGATGGGCTCTCTGCCCCTTGAAACAATGTCCCTGTAAGCTTTTTGAAAATCTTTCTGATACTCAAAGATATTATATTTTGTACCCGGATTTGCAATATCTATAAGATGATAAGGCACCTCTACTCCATTTACAATATAATCACTCAGATCCTTACCCGTCCCTATATCCATCCCTCTGTAAACCTGACGGGAATCGGCAGAAATAATTTCTCCACCCAACTCCAGTGCCATATTAACGGCATACCTGGTCTTGCCGGAGGCGGTTGGACCCAATATACAAATCAAATCTTGGTTCATTCCACAAATTTACACTATTTTTGCACTCCCATGCCTAAAGCAAAAAGCAAAATAGAGATTAAAAACAAGAGGGCCTCGTTTGATTACGAGTTCCTGGAGACATTTACGGCAGGTGTTGTCCTTAGCGGAACTGAGATTAAATCAATCCGTGCAGGCAAGGCCTCTCTGGCAGATTCTTACTGCTATTTTGCAAATGGAGAGCTCTATGTTAAGAATATGCATATTGCAGATTACTGGTGGGGCAGTTTTAATGCTCACGATCCAAGAAGAGACAGGAAACTATTGCTCAACCGAACAGAGCTCCGCAGACTTTTCAGAGGCTCCCGGGAGAAGGGGCTGACAATTGTTGCAACCAGACTCTTCATCTCTGACCGCGGTTATGCAAAACTAAACATAGCCCTTGCAAAAGGAAAGCGCGAATACGACAAAAGACACTCCATCAAGGAGAAGGATATCAGGCGCGAACTTGACAGAGATAATTAGGCTCTGTTTTTTATCATTGCCGGCTTCCCTCTGGTAATGCTGTAAATCAAAAGGGCTACTCCACCAAGAATAAACGGAACGCTGAGCCACTGTCCCATATTTAGTGACATAGTCTGCTCAAATGCAACCTGTGGTTCTTTCACAAACTCAATAAAGAATCTGGCGGCAAAGAGACCTATAAGGAAGAGTGCAAACAGGGTACCTCTTTTAAGCTTAGGGAGGAATCTTTTGTAAATGAACATCAAACCGAGGAAGAGCGCAAGATATGAAAGGGCTTCATAAAGTTGAGTAGGATGTTTTGCTACAGTCTCACCCCTCAACTGAAAGATAAACCCCCAGGGAAGATCTGTAGGATTTCCGTATATCTCGGAATTCATGAGGTTTCCCAGTCTTATCATCATTCCGGCAAGTGCTGTAGCAATACCCAGTCTGTCCATAATCCAAAGGAAGTCAAATTTATAGGCAGGTCCGTATTTGCGGACAAACCACCACATTGCCAGCAATATTGCAAGAGCTCCCCCATGGCTCGCGAGTCCCCCCTCCCATACCTTTAGTATCTCAATGGGACGAGCAAGATAGTATTCCGGTTCATAGAACAGACAGTGGCCGAGTCTGGCTCCAACCATTGTTGCTATTAACAGGGTATAGAGAAGGTTCTCAAGAATCCTCTCAGGAACTCCCTCCCTTTTGAAAAACCATTTGAAAATATAGTATCCTATTATAAATCCCGATACAAAAAGAACGCTGTAGTATCTAACCGCAACAGGTCCAATTGAAAATATCTCAGGCGATGGTGCCCAATTGATTGCCAGAAAATTTATCATAATATCAATTTATCTGCTTAACCGGACAAAAACGCTTAATGGCAGAGCCTTTTCAAATTTGTCTTTAAGCATAAGTTCTCCAAATGTAAGTGAATAACTCTTCCCCTTATTCTCTTGTTTCAGTGAAAACGATGTATTAATAAGGGTCTCTGCCAGTACCGCCGAATAACCATTAGAGTAGAGATTCAGTACTACAAAGCTACTATTTTTGTCAACAATTGTATTTACCTCAGCAAGAAACTCATATAAAAGCTCATCCAGTTTCCACTTCTCTCCGTCAGGGCCATGTCCGTAAGCTGGAGGATCCATTATAACACCCTGATAAATATTACCTCTTCTTGCCTCTCTCTTTACAAACTTTAAAGCATCCTCAATAACCCAGCGGATATTATCCAGACCGCTGAGCTCCATATTACCCTTTGCCCAGGTGACAACCTGCCGGACTGAATCCAGATGAGTAACATCGGCCCCGGCACATTTGGCAGCCAGTGAGGCTGCTCCTGTATAGGCAAACAGATTAAGAATCTTTGGAGGTGCCCCTATTTTTGATTTAATTCTGTTTACCTCACTGAATATAAAATCCCAGTTGGGTGCCTGCTCAGGAAACACCCCAACATGTTTAAAAGATGTAAGCCCCATTCTCAGGGAGAATCGCAGAGATCCTTTCCTGTATTCAACAGGCCACTGATCATCCATTTTTTTGAGTCTGTGCCAGGTTCCAGAGTCCTCTTTTCCTGCTTTACCAAATCCGGCTCCGGTAGTAAATTTTGTGTGAGCCATTCTGCTCCATTCTGCAGCTGACATAGACCTTTTCCAAAGAGCCTTTGGTTCCGGCCTAATTAGTATGTACTCTCCAAACCTTTCAAGTTTCTCAAACTCTCCCGAATCTAACAATTCGTAATCTTTCCAACCTATTGGGGATTCAAGCAATATCACCTTTTCAACAATTTTAGTTTTCAATAACGCCTCTAAGGTAATTATTTTTGTAAGAATATTTCTAAATTTGCCCCCTGATATAAGACACAATTAACAATTACGAAGATGCAAAAGATTGACAGTTACGACTTTTCAGGGAAGAGAGCAATTGTAAGGGTAGATTTCAATGTGCCACTTAATGAAAACTTCCAGATTACAGACGACACCAGAATTCGTGCAGCCGTTCCCACACTCAAAAAAGTACTGGAGAAGGGTGGTTCGCTTATTATAATGTCACACCTGGGCAGACCAAAAGGGCCCACTGATAAATACTCACTCAAACACATAATTGGAGCAATAGAAGAGAAGTTGGGTACTACTGTTAAATTTGCACCTGACTGTATGGGAAATGAGGCAGCTGAACTATCTCAGAATCTGAGACCGGGTGAAGTTCTTCTTCTGGAGAATCTTCGTTTCTATGCAGAGGAGGAGGGTAAACCACGCGGTTTGGCCGAGGATGCCTCTGATGATGTAAAAAAGGCTGCAAAGGCAGAGATCAAAGAGAAGCAGAAGGAGTTCACCAAGAGGCTGGCATCATACGCAGACTGCTACATCAACGATGCATTCGGCACTGCACACCGTGCCCACGCATCCACTGCTCTTATAGCAAAATACTTCCCTCAGGACAAAATGTTTGGCTATGTAATGGAGGGTGAAATTAAAGCAATTGATAAAGTTCTTCACTCACCTGACAAACCTGTAACAGCAATTATTGGAGGGGCTAAGGTCTCTTCAAAGATAACTATCATTGAAAAGTTGTTTGATGTTGCAGACAACATGATTATTTGCGGAGGTATGGCCTTCACATTTGCTAAAGCAAAGGGTGGAAAAATTGGTCTCTCATTATGTGAAGATGACCAGTTGGAACTTGCGCTTACAACATTGGAGAAAGCAAAAGCAAAAGGGGTTAATATTATCTTTGACGGAGAGGTTGTTGTGGCTGATAAATTCAGTAATGAAGCAAATAAGCAGACTTGCGACATCTATAATATTCCTGATGGATGGATGGGTATGGATGCTGCCCCTTCTACACTTAAACTATGGGAAAATATACTAAACTCTTCCAAAACCATTCTGTGGAATGGCCCTGCCGGAGTATTTGAGATGCCTGAATTTGCACATGGCACTTTAAGGATAGCAGAGATTCTTGCCCAGGTTACCGCTAAAGGAGCCTTTACACTTGTAGGAGGCGGAGATTCCGTTGCCGCAGTTACTCAAATGGGATACGCAGACAAAGTAAGCTATGTCTCAACTGGTGGAGGAGCAATGCTGGAGTATCTTGAGGGAATTGAACTTCCCGGAATTAAAGCTGTAAAAGAGTAAATCAGAGAGAAGCAATGCGCAGGCCGGGCATTATTTTATGGGTGGCATATTTGCTTACCCTGCTGATAGCGGGCAGTTGCGGTAGTGCTTTAAAGATAGAGGGGCCTCCGGAGTCATATACTCCTGAGGCCTTTCTTCCATCTCCATCTGTTCTGCCTATTGTTGCCGAAATTGACCTCAAAGGTCTGGAGAGATCTGTAAACAGGAGGTTTGAGGGGCTGCTCTATGAAAACACAGGAGAAGAGAAAAAAGATCTGGAGATTAAGGTATGGAAAGCCGGAAACTTCTCTGTGTTTGCAAACAATGATGAAATTTCATACAGAATACCTCTGAAAATATGGAGCAGGTTTTCCTGGAAAGTAGAGAAATTCGGACTCAGTATAAGTGATAAATATGAGGCGACCGGGAGTTTGGCTCTTATCTATAAAACAAAATTTAATGTAGATTCTGGGTGGAATCTTAAAACAAGGACAACATCGGCAGGATACAACTGGATTGAATCTCCAAAGATGAGCATTGCAGGAGTATCCATTCCGGTAAAACCCATAGCAGATTTTGCTCTGTCAAAAACAGAAAGACAAATTACCCGGGAGATTGACAAATCAATTGCAGAGTCATTTAACCTTCGGGAGTATGTTGAGGGGTTCTGGAATTATCTCCAGGAGCCTGTCCAAGTAGATAGCACATTCGATGTGTGGGTTAAAATTACTCCTGCAGGAATAGCTCTCTCTCCTATTGGATCCGCTTCCGGAAAACTTCTTATCCCTGTTACATTTACCGGAGAGGTTGAATCTATCGCAGGAGACAGCATCAAAGTTTCCAGCCCGGTTGTCCTTCCACCTTTGGGAAAAAGTCAGGATAATCCGGGAAAATTCAATATTAATGTAAAGGCCGATGTTACATTTAGCCAGATTACCAAAGCAGCAATGATGCAGCTTGCCGGAATGGAATTTAAAGAGGGAGGAAAAAGCATCCTTGTAAAAGGGCTGAATCTATACAGCAGCTCAGGAAAGGCAGTTCTTGAGATGGATGTTGAGGGCTCTCTTAAGGGACGGCTGTATCTTACCGGAGAGCTGGTTTATAATCCAGACTCTCTCTCTGTTTCAGTAATTAATCCGGAATTTGATGTAAAAACCAGAAATGCTCTGGTTAAATCTGCCAACTGGCTTCTTCACGGAATGTTACTCAGAAAATTACAGCCATATCTTACTTATAAAATTGACAGTTTACTTGAGGATGTTAGGCTGGAGACAGACAATATGTTAAAAAAATACTCCCTTATGGAGGGAGTATATCTTATGGGAAATTTGCATGCTGTAAAAGTCACCAACATCAGTATGATTCCGGGAGCTGTCCGAATCAATGCAAGCCTGAGCGGAGATGTTAAGATAATTACAACAGATTTTTAAACTGTAAGGATCTCTTTCTCCTTAACTGCCAGAGCCTCTTCAATCTTCTTGTTGTAGTTGTCTGTCTCTTTCTGAAGAATTGACTCACCATCTTTAGCCACATCTTCCGGAAGACCATCTTTCTGATATTTCTTAAGAAGATCAACTCCATCTCTGCGTGCATTCCTCACACTGATTTTTGCATTCTCACCCTCTGCCTTTACTCTTTTCACAAGATCCTTTCTTCTCTCCTCAGTGAGCGGCGGAACATTAATCCTCACATGCTCTCCGTTGTTTGATGGTGTAAATCCAATATTGGCAACCATAATGGCCTTCTCAATCATTGGAATCATCTTTTTATCCCAAGGCTGAATCAGCATGGTTTTAGCATCAGGAGTGGTTATACTGGCTACCTGAGGAATAGGTGTGGGCGAGCCGTAGTAGTCAATCATCACATTGTTGAAGACTGCAGGGTTAGCTTTTCCTGCCCTGTATGTCTTGAGCTCCTCTTCTAGGTGCAGCAACGCTTTATGCATTTTATCCTTAGCTGCATCAATTACCTCTTTCTGTTTGCTTATATCCATATTCTTAGAATTAATTTTACAAAGATAGATTATTGTGTGGAAATTATTGTTCCTATACTCTCCCCTTTAACAATTCGTAAAAGGTTACCTGCTGTATTCATGTTAAAAACACCTATTGGCATTTTATTCTCTTTACAAAGAGCAAAAGCTGTCATATCCATCACTTTAAGATTATCAGCCAAAGCTTTGTCATAAGTTAAACTATGGTATTTTACGGCATCCCTGTTTTTCTCCGGATCACTGTCATAAACGCCATCCACCCTTGTACCTTTAAGAAGAATATCTGCACTTAACTCTACTGCCCTGAGAGCAGAAGCAGAGTCTGTTGTAAAGAAAGGGTTACCTGTTCCCCCGGCGATAATGGCCACACCCCCTCTCTCTAAAATAGACAGAGCACAGTCCCTTATATAATAGTTTGCAAAGGGTTCCATTGGTGTAGCACTGTATACCACAGCATCAACCCCCAGCCCCTTCAGAGATAGCGAGAGACCTATACTATTAATAACTGTTGCGAGCATCCCCATCTGGTCACCTCTCACTCTGTCAAAACCCATCTTTACACCGGAGAGACCTCTGAAGATATTCCCTCCTCCAATAACTACAGCTACCTGAACACCCATAGAGGTGAGCTGCTTAATTTCTGAGGCATATTTTTCAAACATATCCTCATCTATACCTTGGCCATCCGGCCCCCCTAAACTTTCTCCGCTCAATTTGAGCAGAACTCTTTTGTATTTCATTAGTAGGATTTATCAAACAAAAATAGCCAAATATTATGAAAATACCAAGTTAGGGGTTATCTTTGCGGCGGCTTGAAAAGAGTAATCAAAAGATAAAAAATATGGCAAACATTTTCACATCGTCTATCGGCAAAAAGCTTGTAATGAGCATATCCGGACTATTTTTGATTTTATTTCTACTGGTACACCTACTGGCAAATTCCGCTTACCTTTTTGGGCCGGAGGCTTTTGATACAATTATTGTGATCATGAGTTCTCCTGTTGTTGTTGCTATGGTTCCTGTTCTGGCAGCAGGTTTTGCTGTTCACATTATCTATGCACTTATTCTTAACAGAATGAACTACAAAGCAAGAGGGAAAGAGAGATATGCTGTTACTCACAAGGGCGAAGCAGACTCATGGGCGTCAAAAAACATGCTTGTACTGGGATTGATTGTTCTTGGTTTTCTGGTTTTCCACCTTTCACATTTCTGGGCTAAAATGCAGCTTCCGGAATTCACCGGTGGTCATGCAGAGAATGTTAATGATTTAATGCATATTACATTTGGCAACACTTTCATTTACATATCATATATTGTTTGGTTTGCAGCTCTGTGGTTCCATCTTACCCACGGATTCTGGAGTGCTCTTCAGACTGTTGGGGCTAATAACCAGAAATGGATTCCCAGACTAAAAGCAGTATCATATATATATGCAACTGTAGTTTGCGGAGGATTCGTGATAATTGCAACTACTGCGTTCCTCAGAGCTAACGGCTACATAGGCTAGCTTAGTTATCTAAACAGTACCCTGATAATCCCGTCAGAGAGAAATAACTTTCCTGACGGGATTTTTATATTCCCGCCATCTCTTTGCAGTTCTCCTTTTTCAACCAGAAAGTTTATCTCATTTAAAAATGAGTCCCTGTCAACACTCTTAAACTTATCAAGCAGTACTGTTAAATTAAGTCCCTCTACTCTTCTTAAAGAGAGCATCAGACTCTCGTTGAAAAGGTCGTTTTCTGTCAACACTTCAGTGGTAATGTAACCCTCCCTGTACCCTTGAGTTAGAGACAATGCAATACCTTCAGCAGAGTATCGCTTTATATAAGCACCCAGTGAAGGTCTGTTCGCATACCTGCGCGCACCGTCAAAAGAGTGTGCAGCAGGCCCCAGACCAAGATATGGCGTGTGATTCCAGTAACTGCTGTTATGTTTTGCCTCCATCCCCTTTAGTGCAAAACTAGAGACCTCATACTGAACATACCCCGCCTCTGCAAGTGTTGTTTGCAGAGTAGAGTACTGAAAATGCGAGACATCATCCTCCAGAGGTTTGTAATCACCCTTTTCATAGTCCGCCCCCAACTTGGTTCCGGGTTCAATGCTAAGTTGATAAGAAGAAATATGATCAGGTCTGAGAGAGATAGCTGTTTTAAGGTTATCACTCCAATCTTCAGCAGAGAGCCGGTCAAAACCAAAAATAAGATCAATACTTATATTGTCAAACCCCACCTCTCTTGCAATATTATAGGCTTTGACAGCTGCATCGGATGTGTGCCTTCTGTTCATCCATTTAAGATGAGTATCTTTAAACGACTGAATGCCCATACTAAGTCTTCTGACTCCGGCGTGATAAAGCCCCCTCAGATACTCCTCCGTTACATCATCCGGATTAACCTCAACAGTAAACTCATCCAGATCCCCTACATTTCCCAACCCGTTGTCACTACAGACTATATGAGCAATTTCTGCAATATCTTCAGGACTAATCAAAGAGGGAGTACCGCCCCCAAAATAGAGAGTGTTATTCCTATCTGAAATACCATTGAAAAAACAACTCCTGGTTCCTGATTCAAGCAAAAGTGCTTCAGTGAACTTAGATACCCTTTTACCCGCCTTTACAGAGTAGAAATCACAATATGTGCAAAACTGCGAACAGAAGGGGATGTGTATATAGATACCGGCCAAAATATATTACCTTAACTGAAGCTCACCAGAGCCCAGTTTTGTCTCCTCGGTGAAAACATCCACTGTGTAAAGCCCCTTCAGGTACGGAGGATTGCCCTGGTAGAATACACAAATCTCAATCTCCTCTCCCTGGTAATCAACCTCTCTTGATGCAGAGTATATCATCTGTTCTCCATTAAAAGAGAAGATTTGTTCCTGACCGGAGGTCAAAAGAATTCCGTCAGGTCCTTTAATCCTTATAAAAACTCTTCTTGGACCTTTTGTGGCAATTGAATTTTCAACGAGACTCAAACAGGTACGAAGTTTAGCTGTTCTGCTGCTCCTGTCAGTATCCTTATTTGAAGAGTTGATTGCAGTCATTACAACACCTCTGCCCTTAACCACAGAGCCTATCTGGACCTGTTTTGCGTACTCCTCAGTTGTTGATTGTAACTCCTGGAACTTCTCTTTACTCTGCTTGGCTTCGGTTCTTGCCTGAGTAGCCTCGTGTCTGAGCGAAATATTAAGGGTGTTAAGAGAGTCTATCTGCTTAATATATCCTCTCATGATACTCCTTAGTGTGCCAAGTTCCCTCTCATACTCCCTTAACTTAGACCTGTTAGTTGCCTCAGTACTTTTGACTCTTTCAATAAGCTGAGCAACCTTCTCTCTCTCTACGGTCAACTGAACATTAAGCGAATCATTATTTGAGGAGAGACCCTGATAGTCTGCCTGCAACTGTATCATCTCTCCTGTGAGCTTCTCTTTCTCCACAGTAAGATCATCAATAACACCACTTCTCTCTACCCACATCCAGGCAAGAACTCCCACAAGAACCACTGCAATGGCAGCAAGAACTATTACAATAGTTTTCAGTTTCTTTTCGTTTTCCATAATATTGATTTTACTCGTGAATAAAATAACTCCAAATACAAAAATAGAAATTTTTAGTAGCTTTGCCTTAACATAACCAATAATATTAACAAGGAAATGGCAGGTTTTAACTTTACGCAGTATATTACCAGGGCCCTCAAATATGCAATATATCTGGGAGTTGTATTTGTTCTGATTGTCTCTGTTTTCTCTCTCACATCTTCAGGTGAGTTTGACTACAAAAACCTGTTTCGCCCCGGAACAGGCTACCAGCTCATAATATTCTTCGTTGTTGTATCTCTGATTTACCCCATTTTTGGATTTGCAAAGAGAAAAGTCTATCTGAACAATGGATTTGCCAATGACAGAGATAAGATAATGGAGATATTTACAAACAGTAAATATTCAGTTATCTCTGAGACACCGGACTCAATAAAATTCAAACATAACTCTCCTATGCTCAGACTTATGAGGATGTACGAAGATACCATAACAGTAAATATTTCTGACAATCCTATCATTATTGAGGGGCTCCGTAAAGATGTATACAGAATTGCCAGAACAATTGAGTGGCATATAAGAGATGACCGCAAAGAGGATTAATCTTTAATATTATCTCGGATATTTATCGTGGTCCCACTCAGGGGCCACGATTTTTTTATCAGAAGGCAGTCTGAAACTCAAATAGGTTATTGGATGACCCTGGGATATAAATTGCTCTTCGTAATGAGTCTTTACTGAAAGTAGTTCTGCGATCTCCCCTGAAATACTCCCGTTATTAATTGAGCCATACACATCCTTGACCATCTTCAGAACTTCCAGATTATTCTTTTCTGCCAAAGCACATGTGTATTCGTGAAGATAGGGGCTATCTGTCTTAAGGTGGATGACTCCCCCGGAAACCAGGAATTTTTGGTATCTTTCCAGAAACACAGGAGCCGTAAGCCTCTTGTTATCCCGTCTGATCTGAGGATCTGCAAATGTTATCCATATTTCAGAGACCTCTCCCGGTGCAAAAAGCCACTCAATAAATTCAATCCTTGTTCTGAGAAATGCAGCATTATCCATACCGGACTCAGTAGCACTCTTGGCACCTCTCCACAATCTTGCCCCTTTTATATCCATCCCGATAAAATTCTTATCAGGATATCTTTTAGCCATATCTATTGTGTATTCTCCTCTACCGCACCCCAATTCCAGAACTATCGGTTTGCCGTTTTCAAAATATAGCTCCTGCCACCTTCCCTTTATATAATAGTCTTTTCTGAAGACCTCTTCAAATTCAGGCTGGAAGAGACATTTAAAGCTTTTGTTCTCCTCAAATCTGCGCAACTTATCCTTTCCCATAAAAATATCAGAAATTATCTTTTACTGAATATAAACCCAAGTTCTGTAAGCCCACTAACAGGATTACTTCCCTCAATTAAATCAACTCTAAAATACCAGGTCCCATTTTCAGGGAGAGTCACCCTGTTTCTGTAACTCCATTTGTAATCCCTCCAGACACCAGATCTGGCATACAAAGGATATGCAGAGTTATTATTAGCATTAAGTCTCAGCGTATCTGCATATATCTTACCGGCAGGAGAAATAATTCTAATAATCAGGGGTATTTTATCCGCTTTAGAAGAGTGGTGAATCCTGGCGTAGACATCAATATCATAAAAACAACTGGAGTCAGTTGATGGAACTCTGTACTCCAGAAACTCTCCCGAATCAAATTCTCTGTCTGAAGGCCTGTCGCTAAAGGCCACAACATTATCTTCGCTGTTTGTACAAGCAACAGTTGTAAAAAATATAATAATCAGCAGAGAGAGTGTCCTGCTCACTTTGAATTCTGATTGTTCTGGTTTCTGTTAGGATTCTTATTAAGCTTTCTTGGTCCATTATTCCCGCCATTTTTTTGAGGCCTGAAATTCTGACGCTTACCATTTCCCTGACCCTTATCATCAAATCTGCTTATGCTGTCATCACCAACTGCAGTAACAAACTCGGGAGATTTAGCCTCCACATCAGGCATAAGACTTTCACACTTTGCTCCTCTGGCATTCATCCTTAGAATCTCTTTAACTCTAAAGGCATCCACAGGAAACATATTAGTCATACTGTTCTGTTCATATGAAAACCACATTATGCCTTTAAGAGTATCCGTTTTCACCAGATACGCCGGGCCATCCTCTGTATCAAGAGGCTCTCTTACATATGGCATGCTTGTCTGAGCATCTATATAGGTTGCGGCCTCATAATTTATACAGCACTTAAGTTTGCTGCACTGTCCGGCCAGTTTCTGCGGATTAAGAGAGAGGTCCTGACTCCTTGCCGCCTGCGTAGTAATTGACTGGAAATCCGACATATATCGGGAGCAACAAAGCTCCTGTCCGCATACTCCCACACCACCAATCAGGCCAGCCTCCTGACGCGCCCCTATCTGCTTCATCTCAATTCTGATTTTGAACTCCTCTGCAAAATTCCTTATAAGCTGACGAAAATCAACTCTTTCATCAGCTATGTAATAGAATATAGCCTTAGTCCCATCTCCCTGAAACTCAACATCTCCAATTTTCATGTTGAGTTCCAGCTGAGAGGCAATCTGTCGTGACCGGATCATGGTTTTATGCTCTCTGGCAATAGCCTCCTGCCACCTCTCAATGTCAAGCACTCTCGCTTTTCTGTATATCTTTTTGAACTCGAAGGTCTTTTTATCAATATTGTGCCGTTTTAGCTGTTTAAGAGCCACAGGCCCTTTTATTGTCACAATTCCCACATCGTGACCATTGACAGCCTCAACCACCACTATATCTCCAACATTAAAAGATATACCGGTCTCATTTCTGAAATATAGCTTTCTTGTATTCTTAAACCTTACTTCGTAAATCTCCTCTTTATCGAGATCCGGAACACCGCACATCCAGTCGAAAACATTTAGTTTACAACACCCACCCTTGAAGCCACAGGCCAGCTCACCATCATCAGAACGATGAGATGTTGTTCCCCTGCTGCAGTCATATTTTATATTAATTGTATCCATATTTGCTACAAAGTTAGAAAAAAGCGGTTAGCAAGGTCTGCAAAAATATATTTTGGATTTATGTTCCTCTCAATATCTGCCATGGCCCCGTTTACCAAATCCATACCTCTGCTATAAAAGGACGGATCAATTTTGTTTGCCCAAACCCTGTATGTCTCCAGTCTGTTTGCAGGTATAAAAGATATCTCACCAGCCCCGAGATTTAACATATAGATTCTCCTGATATTTTCAAGTAATACCCTGCAAAAAGAGAGCTGATTCTCCCTGGTAAACTGAGCAACCTCCTCCCATACTCTGATAGAGCCTTCAAGATTTTTAGATAAGGAGGTGTTTATTAGCGCCTCGGCCAGCTGGTCGTATCTGCTGTTTTCAGAAGATTCTGAAATAAGAGAGAGAGCCCTGCTTACGCTTCCTCCCGACATTCCGGCCCAAAGCAAAGCCTCTCCTGTCTGTATAGATAGTTTTTTCTCTAGAAATAATGCCAGCGAAGATCTCTCAACAGGCGGAACTCTTAAGAGCCTGCATCTCGATTGTATGGTAGGGAGAACCTTTTCAGGAGACTGGCTTACAAGAATGATAAAAGTATCTGCAGGTGGTTCTTCAAGTAATTTAAGGAGTTTATTTGAGGCCTCCGGGTTCATTCTCTCGGCAAGCCATATTAACATATATTTATTCCCCCCCTCAAAAGAGGTCATTGTAAGTTTTTTGAAGATAGCCGATGCCTCTGCCACAGAGATGCGTCCCAATTTGTTCTCAACTCCGCATAACTCGTTAAATTCCTGCTCTGTAACATATGGATTATTCTTTATAGCCTCTCTCCATATTGCTATAAAGTTATCGCTAACCGTTTTACTTCCTCCTGACGACGATGTACTCACAGGGAATGCAAAATGGAGGTCCGGATGAATCATTTTTGATATTTTGCTGCAAGAGGGGCAACTGCCGCAAGAGTCACCATCTTTCCGTTGTTTGCAGGAGAAGTACTGAATGAATGCAAGAGCTAAAGGTAATGCACCAAACCCAGGCTCCTCAGTAATAAGCATAGCATGCGGAACCCTGCCAGAATCAACAATCTTCACAAGCTCGTTTTTAGACCCTTCCAAACCTGTCACTTCAGAGAACCTCATCTTATTAAAATTTATCCAAATATAACCATTTCACATTTACCACAGTCAAAGCCGAGTCTGAACCTCCTTCCGCCATTTACTAGATAAAGAGGCTCATCCATTTTCCCTATGTAACCCTCGGAAGGACATTTTCCAATCTCATATTTGATACAATATTTGCACCTCATAAGTTCTGCCTCCTGAGGAGGCTCTATCTCAAATGCTCTCTCTGTTTGTAGAGCTCCAAGCTCTTTGAATAATTCATCAGAGAGGGAGTTTGCGGAGTTCCCGAGATATGTTACCCTCTTCCCCTCCAGAGGCCTCCATGTGATTATATCTCTTCTGATCTCTACTCTTCTCTCGCATAACCTTCTCTCACTCCATTGTCTCTCCCTTTCACTGTCCAGCCTTATAGCCAACTCTCTTCTTATACCGTTAAGAGCTGAGACAGGCAGGAAGGGAAGATCTCCACAGCCCTTTATTTCGGCCTTAAAAAGATATACCCCTGAACTTTTTGAAAGCTGTCCTAAAATACTTTCTGCTGCCCTCTCCCTGTTTTTAGCCTGATCAAATGGTCCCTCTGTTTTAAGGGTAACTTTTACACCATCTTCACTTACCCCCTCTGCTACAATTCCGGAGAGATCTGCATCTATGCAGAGCTTAACATCAATTAGCCTTTTGGGCATATTTGCCTCCAGCTCTTTCTCAAACAGCCTGTTGTAATTCCTGTAAATATTTGTACCGGGAGCTATATCGGGCTGATCATTTATCATCACAAATCCCTGAGATGCAACATTTACCCTCACACCCAAAACCTCTCCGTTCTTGTCAGTAAAACATATCCCGTCACCATTTTCAAGACGGGCAAAAGAGTCTAACTCTATTCTGGAGGAGCCCCCTCTTTCAAAATGAATCTCCTTAACTCTCCCTACCAACTCTCCCGATGCTTTCGCAATATCCCCGCTGCTCCACGCTCCCCTCTCACCATCAATAAAGAGATTTGTATATCCTCTGTTAAATGTGTTTTCCGGCCGGGGTGTAAATCCTCCATAAAGTCTTCCGCTTGATGCCTTGATGAATTTTTCATCCTTCTGAATAAAATTATCCAGCAGAGATCTGTAATACCTTACAACATTCTTGATGTATGAGATATTTTTCAATCTCCCTTCTATTTTAAAAGAAGATACCCCTGCATATGCAAGTTGAGGTATATACTCTCCAAGGTTGAGATCCTTCAGAGAGAGGAGTGGTTTATCTTTTACCAGAACCTTGCCTCCGGAATCTTCCAGATTGTATTTTGACCTGCAAGCCTGAACGCAAGAACCTCTGTTTGCACTTCTTCCTGCTATCCTCTCGCTCATATAGCACTGCCCACTGTATGAGACACACAAAGCACCATGGATAAAACTTTCCAGGTCAATTGTTGTATTTGCCCGAATCTCCATTATCTGTTCCAGGGAGAGCTCCCTGGCCAGGATAAGTCTGCTGAATCCAAGCCCTTCCAGCATCTTTGCCTGTTCAACACTCCTGATATTTGTCTGAGTGGATGCAAAAAGCGGAACAGGAGGTAATTTTGCTTTAAGTAGTCCAAGATCCTGAATAATCAATGCAGAGCAGCCGGCATTCCATGCCTGATTTGCAATCTTCTCAGCCTCCTTTATCTCGCTCTCATACAGGATTGTATTCAGTACAAGAAACACCTTAGTCCCAAATTTTGAGGCATACCGTGCAAGCTTCTCAACATCCTGCATTGAATTTCCTGCAGCCTCCCTTGCACCAAATGCAGGTCCGGCTATATAGAGAGAATCGGCACCGCAATCTGTTGCTGCAATGCCGATCTCTAAATTTCTGGCAGGTGCCAGCAGTTCAAGTTCTCTCCTTAATTGCACTTAAGTTGTGTTTTCACTTTATATTCGGCAATCTGTTTGTATGTAGGATCAGTTAATATCTGTTTGTAATACCCGCAAGCCTTAGCGTTGTTCCCTTTGCCTTCATATGCTGTTGCCAGATTGTAAAGAGTTGATGCCTTATCTTTTGCATTTGTATCCATTGCATAATACTTCTCGAGTGTTTCAATTGCATCATCAAACTTTTTTAGTTGAACTGCAGAGAGCCCCATAAGCTTAAGAGACTGACCTGACTCGTTATACTCATTTGATTTCTTTGCATTTTCAAAAACACCTGCCCAGTTTTTTGCACCCATCAGAGCAGCAGATTTCTTAAGGTATATTACCGATAGTTGTCTGGAAGCGTTATCTTTTTCTCCAAGTTCCATTGCCTTTTCAAAAGCAGCTACTGCCTCAGCCTCTTTGTTTATACGGCTCAAAGCCATACCTGTTCTCAGGTAAGCTGTTCCGTTTTCAGGATCTGCCTTTATGACCTTTGCATACTCCGCAGCAGCCTCTGCAAATTTGCCGGCATTAAGAAGCTCATTTGCATCTGCCATCAATACCTGAGGGAGGAGTTCTGTTGCTTCAGTAACAACATTAGCCACAGAGTAGCTTTTGCCTGTCTCTATCGCCTTTTTTAGCTGTATTACAGCGCCATCAATATCTTTAGCCGCTGCAAGTTCTTTTCCGTATCTAAGGTGAATTTGCGGGATTATACTCTTTGCCTCCGCGAGCATTGTCTGACCCTCTTCACCCAGACCCTCAAGCATTTTCAGCGCCTTATTGAAATTTTCAAGTGCAGAGATGTAGTTGCCATCATTCAAAGATGTTGCTGCTGCATTATAGGTTTCCGTTGCTGCTGCAAGGTCTTGAGCCTGGATTGTTCCGGCAGACAACAGTGCTACTGCACAAATTGCCAAAAATGTCTTGATTTGTCTCATCAGTTGTTTTTTTTAAACGATTCATGCAAAAATAAAAAAAAGTCAGAAACGATGCAAAATATTGGATATATTTGTGATTGCTTATTTTAAAAAACAGATTAACTGCAAAATGAAAAGATTTTTAACATCTATGGCGGCAATTTTAATTGCAATTTCGGCAATTGCACAGATGCCCCAGAAACTTCCCCTTGACCCAAAAGTAAGATCAGGCGTACTGGAAAACGGACTAACTTATTTTGTTGTCCAGAATAGTGAGCCTAAAGGACAGGCTGAATTTTACATTGCACAAAAGGTTGGTTCTATACTTGAAGAGGAGAGCCAGAGAGGTCTTGCTCACTTTCTTGAGCATATGGCTTTCAACGGAACTGAGAACTTTCCGGGCAATGGTGTAATATCATATCTTGAAAAGATTGGTGTTAAGTTTGGAGCAAATTTAAATGCATATACTTCATTAGATCAGACCGTTTACAATATTTCAAATGTCCCTGTGAAAAGACAGGGTATAATTGACTCTTGTATGCTTATACTTAGAGACTGGTCTTGTGCAATATCTCTTACTGATAAAGATATTGATGAAGAGAGAGGCGTAATTCGCGAAGAGTTTCGTACAAGCAGCAGCGCAATGCTCAGAATGTACGAGAAGATTTTCCCCGAGATAATGCCAGACAGCAGATATGCTTACAGACTTCCTATCGGGCTGCTTGATGTTATCAATAATTTCACATACGAAGAGCTGAGATCATACTATAACAAATGGTACCGTCCGGACAACCAGGGTATCATAATAGTAGGAGATATTGATCCTGTAGCGATTGAGAACAAAATCAAAACTCTTTTTGGAGCAATTCCTAAACACGAAAATGCTGCTGAGAGAATTCAGCTTCCTGTCCCTGACACTAAAGAGACACTTGTAGGAATAGCATCAGATCCTGAGGCATCTACAACCGAGTTGATGCTTATGTACAAACATGATGTGGTTCCCGTAGAGATGAGGGGTACTGCTGTTGGAATCGTAATGAATTTTATGAACAGTATGGTTTCAAGCATGCTCTCATCAAGACTTAACGAGATTGCTCAGAAACCTGAAGCTCCGTTTACATCTGCATACGCAGACTACGGCGGATACATTATTGCTCAGACAAAAGATGCATTGAGTATTAGTGCAAGGGTTAAGGAGGGCAGAACAGCTGAGGCTCTTAAGATTATTACCAATGAGGCAGAGAGAGTTAAAAGACACGGGTTTACAGCATCCGAGTATGAACGCTCAAAGGCTACCTATATGAGTAACCTTGAACAGGTTTATAACGAAAGAGACAAACAGAAAAACAGCTACTATGTAAGTCAGGTTCTGAACCATTTCCTTACAGGGGAAGCATACCCGGGCATTGAGACAACTTATGCAATGTTACAGCAGGTTGCTCCTAATATTCCTATTGACCAGGTTAATCAATATGCAAAAGAACTACCAAGAGAAGAGAATATTGCAATAGCTCTTCTTATGCCTGAAAAAGAGGGTCTGGTAAAACCTTCAAAAGAGGAGATTCTTGCAATTTTTGAATCTGCAAGGAAAGAGGAAGTTAAAGCTTATGAAGAGACCGTTTCCAACGAGCCTCTTGTACCAGTTGCACCTGCAGCCGGTAAGGTTCTGTCAGAGTTAAAAGAGCCTATGAGCAGCTCAACTGTTTGGAATCTTTCAAACGGAGCAACAGTTGTTATTAAAAAGACCGATTTCAAACAGGATCAGATACTTTTCTCAGCAAGTTCAAGGGGAGGAAGCTCTCTTATTGGCAAAGAGAATATTATTGAAACCAAAGACCTCGTAGGAGTGGCTACAGCCGGTGGCCTTGGAAAATACAATGTAACAGACCTGCGCAAAGTTCTTGCCGGAAAAAATGTAACAGTAAGACCAAGCATCAGCATAATGAGCGAATCAATAAGCGGAGCTTCAACTCCTAAAGATATTGAGACCTTTATGCAACTACTATATCTTAATTTCACCGGTATCAGAGAGGATCAGGAGGCATTCCAGACTTACAAAGCAAGACTTAAAGCTCAGATTGAAAACATGGATTCTCAGCCAATGTCTGCTTTCTCTGACACACTGCAGAAGGTAATGTACAACAACAATCCTTATGCAAACAGAATGACCCTGGAGATGCTTGATAAACTTGATTATTCAAAATCCCTTGAATTATATCGTCAGAGATTTGCAAATGCCTCTGACTTTGTATTCACTTTTGTAGGAAATGTTGATGAAGCTATCCTTAAACCACTTGTAGAGACTTATATTGCTTCTCTTCCTTCTAACAAGAGCCAGAAAGAGAACTGGGCAAATGTTGGTTTGATACCTGTTAAAGGCAAAGTTGTTAAGCATTTTGAGAAAGCTATGCAAACTCCAAAGGCAACCGTTTATACAATTATGTCCGGTAAAATTCCTTACACTGTAGAGAATACAATACTTGCAAGTTTTGCAAAGCAGGTATTTGATATGGTATTCACCCGTTCAATCCGCGAAGATGAGGGTGGAACATACGGAGTAGGCGTAAATTTGTCTCTCTCCTATTATCCTGATGATAATTTTATGTTCTTGTTTGGCTTTGATACTGATGTGGCCCTTAGGGAAAAGCTTCTTGCCAGAGCACATAAAGAGATAGGTATAGTACTTGAGAAAGGTGTTAGCCAGGAGGATTTTGCCAAAATTATGGAGTATTCACAGAAGACATTCACTCAGAATCTTCGTGAAAATAATTACTGGCTGGGAGTTATCAATACAAGATTTATGCTTGGAAAAGACATGCACTCTACTTACGAAAGCACACTTAAGAGCATAACCCCTGAAAAGGTAACAAAATTCATTAAGCAAACATTAACTCAAGGCAACCAGATTGAGGTTGTAATGAATGGTAAATAAACAAGTATGAGCCCTGTTATAGAGATTGGCAATTGCCTCGTTTCTTCTGAAATACTGACCGAGAAATTTGCTTGCGACTATCCCGTTTGTCACGGCGTATGCTGTATAATTGGTGATAGCGGAGCACCTCTTGAAAAAGAGGAGTGCTCTCTCTTAAAGGGTGAATATGAAAAATTTAAAAACGAACTCAGAGACGAGGGGATTCGCTCAATTGAGGAGCAGGGTCCCTTTGTCCTTGATTCTGACGGGGATTTTGTAACCCCGCTTATTAACGGAGAGGAGTGTGCCTACACTCTCTTTGATAATTCAGATAATTGCTTCTGCGGGATTGAGGTGGCGTGGAATAAAAAAATGACAACATTCAGAAAACCAATATCCTGCTGGCTTTACCCTATAAGGGTATCAAAATTGTCAAATGGAATGACTGCACTGAATTTGCACAAATGGCACATATGCACCGATGCATTTAAAAAAGGGAAAAAAGAGGGGATTCCCGTATATCAGTTTTTACGGGAACCCCTTATTTTTGCCTTTGGAGAGGAGTTTTGGACACAGCTTGACATCGCTTACAAAGAGCTTTTCTGCTCTGAATAGTTGAGTCTACCTCTCTCTGCTTCCCATATACTTTGTCAAAGAGATCAAATGTGATTTGTAAATATTGTCCGGAAGAACATCCAGAGACTCTATTGCTATTGAACAATGCTCCTCAAGAGCTCTCTGAGCAATAATTTTCCCTTCGTATTTTTCAACTAATTTATAAGCTTTCAGAGCAAGAGTATTATCCTCCGGATAAGCATCCTTTACCGCTTTTAACATCTCCTCCCGCTCAGAGTACTCAGCCCTTTTAAGCGCTGCTATGAGCGGAAGAGTTAATTTTTTCTCCATTATATCCCCTCCCGCAGGTTTCCCTGTGTCCATCTTAGGTGCATAGTCAAAAATATCATCCTTAATCTGGAAAGCCAGCCCCAGATGATATGCAAACCTGCCCATGCTCTCCACAACATCTTTTCCGGGATTCATTGTAAAGACAGCACTCTCCACAGCAGCAACAAACAGACTTGATGTCTTCTGGCCAATAATTTTATAATAATCCTCCTCAGTAGTATCCAGTGAAGAGGCCTTCTGCATCTGAAATATCTCACCCTCAGCCAGCTCCTGAACTGCTTTGGTAAAATATCCCATTACACCCATATCTTTTTCATTTACAATAAGAGAGAGTGCCTTTGCCAGCCAATAATCACCTGTAAGTACAGATGCTGCCGGATTAAATCTGGATTGTACTGTTTCAGTCCCCCTTCTGTATTTAGAGTCGTCTGCCACATCGTCATGAAGAAGAGTTGCTGTATGAATCATTTCAGAGACAACAGCACATGAAATAGTAAGTCTGTATGGTTTACCAAGTGCCCTGGCTGCAAGAATTGAGAGAAGAGGCCTTACCTGTTTCCCGTTATTCTCAACTAAGTAAGAGTTAATGGTATTAAGGAGATCAGAGCTGCTGACAAGTGTCTCTTTGAGAACTCTTTCGAATTCTCCCCACTCTTCACCGATATCCTCTTTAATTTTATTTATGTCCATCTATGCTATGGTTTAGGCAGGAGCATAATGAGCAGGATGCATTCTCTGAGGAACAGCACATTCAAGCAATTCAACCAGCTCTTCTGTACTTTGAGCTATTATTAGTGAGTCACTCCAGTTACTGTTAAGCATTTTCTCATTCACAAGATGTTCAAACATCTTTAGCATTGGATCAAAAAATCCGTCAAGATTCAGAATTGCAACACACCCCTCGTAAATACCCAGCCTCTTTAGAGTGTAGGTCTCGATAAACTCCTCAATGGTCCCTATTCCTCCGGGAAGAGCAACCACAGCATGAGTATTTTCTCTTAAGAGCTCCTTACGCCTGGCCATTGAATCTACTAAAATAAGGTTTTGCAGAGAGCGGTGCTCCAGTTCAATCTCCTTCATAAAAGAGGGCATTACACCCTCAATATCACCACCGAGATCAAGCATCCTGTCGATAATAATTCCCATTAGACCTCTGCAGCTCCCACCGCATACAATGGTCCAATTACGGCCGGAAGCCGCCTCAGCAAAGGTGTTGGCGGCCTCCAGATATTTTTTGTCCAGCACATTGCTGGAAGAACAGTAGACACAGATTCTCTTTCCCATTATATTTAAAACATAAGAGCGACGGAGAGCTGGAATCCCTGAAGTTTAGCATTTTCGTATTTCTGTTCCCAGGTTGTATTTGTTGCCGATTCCAACCTGCCAAGACCCCAGTTGTATTTCCCTACAATCTGCAGTTTCCATATATCAAGACCAACACCTGCACCAACTCCGTAGTTAAATCTGTTAATGTTATCCCATTCCTGATCCTCCAGGTCTGCACCCTTCTGGAGAGCAAAAGATACATATGGACTTACAAAAACAAATGGTCTGAATAGTAGCATATCTATCCCCAGCTGGATGTTTATTGGAAGAGTCAGATAGTCAAGCTCAATTTCTGCAGGATTGAATGTGTCGTCAATAATAACTTGAGGGTATTGGGATGACACATAATAGGAAGATGGGGAAAACCTACCCTCTGCAGGGATGTCAGCAATATGCGTCTTTACCTTTGAGTAGAGAAGCTCTGGCTGCAGAGCAATGCCCAGTAGCGGAACCTTTATTTGCCAGGCTATTCCAAAATGATAACCTGTCTGGCTTTTCCAGGCATTATCAACAGAACCGCTCTGAGTAACATTTTCAAGAGTGTTAAAATTTAGTCCTGCCTTAATACCAAATCTTGACTGTGCCCCGGCAACAGATGCTGTTAGAATAAGCGCCAATGCAAGGGTTATAAACTTTTTCATAACTTTTAAATAAGAGAATTGATCTTAGCTATAATATTAGCTTTGGAAGTAGAACCGACAATCTTATCCACAACCTCCCCATTCTTAAAGAAGAGAAGAGTAGGAATATTACGGATTCCAAACTTAACAGGTACCTCCGAACTATTGTCAACATCGCATTTTGCAATCACAGCTTTGCCCTCGTACTCAGCAGCAAGCTCCTCAACTATTGGAGCTATGACTCTGCACGGTCCACACCATGGAGCCCAGAAATCCACAAGTACAGGTTTATCTGATTTGATCACTATCTCATTGAAATTCGAATCGTTAACTGCTATTGCCATAATTATTTATAAATTTAATAGTTAATATTTTTTGCTTGGATGTGAATGCTAAATTAACACCATTTTTTCTAAAAACCTAAACCTTTCCCATCAATCCGGCCAATCCACCCTCTGCAGTCTCCTTGTATAGACGAGGCAAATCGTGTCCCGTTCTCTTCATTGCCTCTACCACTGTGTCAAATGAGACAAGGTGTTTGCCGTCTGAGAGCAAAGCGTACATATTCGCATCTACTGCTCTTGTCGCACCAAAGGCATTTCTCTCAATACACGGGACCTGCACAAGTCCGCAAACAGGGTCACAGGTGAGGCCGAGAAAATGCTCTATTCCTATTGAAGCGGCGTACTCTATCTGAGCCGGAGTCCCTCCAAATAGCTGCACACCGGCCGCTGCCGCCATAGCACAGGCAGATCCAACCTCTCCCTGGCATCCAACCTCGGCACCGGAGATTGATGCATTTGTCTTTATTATGTTGCCGATTAGTCCGGCTGTAGCCAAACCCCTTATTATTCTTTTATCAGAAAAATCATAGAACTGCTTGTTGAGGTATAGAAGAGCAGGTATTACTCCGGATGAGCCACAAGTGGGAGCCGTGACAACCAGCCCTCCCGAGGCGTTCTCTTCAGAGACAGCAAGAGCAAATGCAAAAGTCATACTCCTTCTCTGCATAGAGCCCTGATAACCCTTTGCTTTTATGTAAAAAGAGGCAGCCTTCCTCTGGAGTTTAAGACCTCCCGGAAGAACCCCCTCGGTCTCAAGCCCCCTCTCAACGGCATCCTGCATAACTTCCCAGGCATCTGCAAGGAAATCCCAGATATCGCCTCCTTCATACATCTGAACATATTCCCAGAAGGTCATCCCATTATCCTGACACCACTCTAGAATCTCTGACATTTTTGAGTGGGGATAGATCATATCTTTCACCTCCCTGGTGCCGGTATCGCTCAGGTCTCCGCCACCAATACTGAATGTTATCCATTCACCCATCTTTTTCCCAAGAGGGTCAAATGCTTCAAATTTGAGCCCGTTAGGGTGTTCCGGTAAAAAAATATCAGGGCGGAACTCAATCTTAGTCCTCTCTCTTCCCAGCACATCCAGCAGTGCAACATCAGTCATGTGCCCCACCCCTGTAGCTGCAAGTGAGCCATAAAGTGTTACAATAAAAGAAGAGGCAGCCTCCTGCCTCTTCAAAAATATTCCGGCGGCGCGGGCAGGAGCCATTGTATGGCTGCTTGACGGTCCCCGGCCTGTTTTAAAAATCTCTTTAATACTTTCCATCTCTATATTGCCGATTCCGCTTCCCAGACAAAGGCTCTTAGCCCCTGCTTCTCTGCAGAATCATTTATTGCCTTTAATTCGGCAAGCAATATAGACAATTTTTCCGGTTCAACAACCGCAAGGGTTGCCATGTTCATTGAGGGCCATGCGTGCGTACCATAGTGCGGTTCACCTTTTTGACTTCCTCTGCCCTGAACCTCCGGCCACTTTGTAAACCCCCTTACAGTACACTTATCAAGTGCTGCCTGAACAAGTGAGTTGTGGGCCTGATTATATATGATCATCACTGCTTTCATATTATGCTGTTTTAAGAGTTTTTAATTGTTTTGCCCATCTCTTTCTTCCCCTCTTTATATCTCCTGCATAGAAAGCTGTATAAATTGACGGAATAACAATCAGGGTAAGGATAGTTGAGAGGGTGAGACCTCCAATAATTGCAATACCCATTGGCTGCCATATTTCAGAACCTTCACCAATACCCATAGCCATTGGGAACATACCGAGAATAGTGGTTAAAGTAGTCATCAAAACAGGACGGAGGCGAGATTTACCTCCGGATATAACGGCTCTCTTTACAGAAGCCCCTCTCTCTTTATTAAGATTAATATAGTCAATCAGCACAATACCGTTCTTCACCACAATACCCACCAGCATTACAGCTCCAATAAGAGCAATAAGGCTTAATGTTGTACCGGTTAACCACAGGGCGACAAACACACCGCTAAAAGCAAATGGCAGCGAGAACATAATTATGAAAGGATCTCTGAATGACTCAAACTGGGCAGCCATAACAATATATGTTAGAAGAACAACCAGCGCAAGGAGGGTAAACATATCACCAAATGACTCCTGCTGCTCTTCAATAGATCCGGCCAGCTCAACAGCAATTCCCTGAGGCATCTTAATTTTAGCCACCTCTTTGTTTACATCTTCTGCTACATCCCCCAAAGATCTCTTGAATATAGTTCCGGTTACCTTAATAACCCTCTCTCTGTCAAGGTGCTCAATTGAAGGTGGCGCAAAACTTTCAATAACAGTTCCCACTTCGCTGAGTCTTACAGCCTTCCCTTGTGAGTTATAAAGAAGAATATTATTTATGTCATCAATAGTTGTTCTAAACTTAGCATCATTTTTAACAACTATATCATACTCCTCTCCATCTTCACGGAAGTAGGAGGCTGTAACACCATTTATTCTGTTTCTTACAACCGTAGCAGCCATGGTCATATTAAGGCCGTTCATTGCAAGTTTGTTCCTGTCAAACATCACCTGGAACTGTGGCATATAATCCTCCCTGCTTAGTTTAACATCTCTCAGACCCTCTGTGTTTTTCATAATTTCGGAGATCTGGCCTGCTACAATTTCGGAGTTCTCAAGGTCATATCCAAGCACATCCAGCTCCAGAGTTGTTCCACCTGATCCCATTCCCATTCCTCCTCCGCCACCGGGAGTAACAGTATATCTGTAAAGTTCAGGCAACTCCTGAAGATCTTTTCTCATCTCATCTCCAATCTCAAACATATCCCTCTCTCTCTCCTTAGGATCACACAGTCTGGCTGTAAACGAAACCAGGTGAGTTCCGGAGCTTCTCATTGACATAAATACATTTGATCCGTCTGACTGACCCAGAGATGCTTGTAAAATCTCTATCTCAGGATATTTCTCATTCCACTTCTCATAAAGATATTCATTAAGTTTCCTGGCCTGCTCCACCCTTGAGCCCACAGGCAACTCAACCGTAATTGCTATCTGAGAGTTATCAGATTCAGGGAAAAAGTCTGTACCCACCTTTGAAAGCAACATAAGGCTGGTTATAAAAATTGCAGCCGATATAGCAATTACAACATATCTGTAATTTACTGCAGTTCTTAAAAGTCTCTCGTACCAGTTATCTAGTCCATCAAGACCCTTTTCAATTGGAGAGTAGAAGAACATAAACCATTTTGACCTCTTTGGATCCTGCTTGAGCATCATTGAAGAGAGCATTGGCGTAAGGGTTAGCGCAGCAACTGTTGACACAGTAATTATGATTGTTACAATCCATCCAAGCTGCTTAAACATAATCCCTGCAAGTCCTGACACCATTGTGAGAGGGAAGAAAACAGATATTATCGTTAATGTTGAGGCAATTACAGCCACAGCCACCTCATTTGTTGCATAAATTGCAGCATCTTTTGGTTTACTGCCCCTTTCAATATGAGTTGTGATATTCTCAAGCACTACTATAGCATCGTCCACAACCATACCAATTGCAATGGACAAAGAACTTAGTGATATAATGTTGAGAGTGTTTCCGGTAATCATCAAATATATAAAAGCAGCTATTAACGATACCGGAATAGTCAGAATAATTATAAAAGTGGCACGCCATCTTCCAAGGAATAAAAGAACGACAATCATTACAAAGAGACCTGCAAGAAGAACTGTCTCAGTAAGAGATCCAATACTATCCTTTATAAATTCAGAAGTATCCAGAATAACCTCAAGTTTAACATCAGGCGGCAGTGAATTTTGTATCATAGGCAACTCCTTAAGGATTTTGTCTGCAATTTCAACCACATTAGCACCGGATTGCTTCTGTACAACAAGTGTTGCACCCCTCTCTCCGTTAGTATATACCTCTGTTGAGCGCTCTTTAAGTGTATCTTTTACAACAGCAATATCCCTGACATAGATACTTCTTCCCAGGTAGCTGCCTGCAATTAGGTTTTTTATCTCGTCACTCTCTCTGAATTCACCATCTACCCTTAGTGAATAGGTATCTGTACCTACATCAATTGTACCTCCGGGGATATTACGGTTCTCCATTGCAATAAGATTTGCAACCTGCTCAACTGTAATTCCATACGCCTGCATCTTATTTGGATCTGTAGAGATTTGAATCTCCCTCTGAGGTGCTCCGGATATTGATGTAGATGCAACTCCATCAATTCTGTTAATTGGATTTGCAACCTTCTCTTCAAGAATTTTGTACAGCCCCTTTGAACTCACATCTGAGTTTGCAGATATGAACATAATAGGCATCATATCTGAGCTGAACTTAAAGACTATGGGGTTATCGCACTCCTCCGGCAGATAGTTTCGCTGCATATCCAGAATCGACCGGACATCATTTACAGCCTCATCCATATTTGTCCCATACTCAAATTCAATGGTAATAAGAGATATATTATCCTTTGAAGTGGAGTTGATCCTCTTCAGGTCAGTAACTGTACTTAAAGATGTCTCCAGCCTTTTTGTAACATTCTGCTCAATATCCATTGTGCTCGCACCGGAATAGGTTGTCATTACCGTTACGGCTCTGAGCTCAATTTCCGGATAGAGGTCAACAGAGAGTCTGGAGAAGGAGAAAAGTCCCAGGACCACCAGAGCCACAAATATGAGGGCCGTGGTAACCGGTTTCTTTACTGCACTTTCGTATATTTTCATATTTAAAATCTGTTATTAATTAAAACGAGAGGTCTAATCCACCCTCTGTTACTTTAACCTTTGTATCGTCAACCAAGTTGTTCATTCCTGCAACAACAACTTTTTGTCCAGCCTCAAGACCGGAAATAATCTCATAATTTGTTCCAATTCTTCTTCCCATCTCTATCTTAACATACTTTACAGTATCTCCCTCAAGAACATATACATATTTATCATTAGTTCCCTGCTGTTTGATTACAGCCTTGTCAGGCACTACCACTCTTTTCTTTGCTCCTAATTCAACTTTAGCCCTGGCAAACATACCCGGACGGATCTCCATGCTTTGGTTTGCTATACTCACCTGAACCTGGAAAGTCCTTGTCATAGGATCTATTGTAGGATAAACCAAACTTACCTTTCCCTGATATTTTTTTCCGTCGTACACATCAAGTGTTATCTCTACAGGTGTCCCATTTTTTACAACAGGATAGAACTCCTCTGACACAGCAACCATTATTTTAACAGGCTGCAGTTGCATTACTGTCAATATTGGTTGTCCCACAGCAAGATCTCCGCTGTCAAAATTTCTTGCTGTAACAACACCATTTATTGGTGATACCAGTTTTGTGTTTTTATCAAGGTTAGCAATACTCTCTTCTGCAACCTTCACCTGAGTCCTGAGTTGCTCAAACTGCTGCTGAGAGATTCCACCCGCGTTATAAAGTGCCTCTGTCCTGGCCAGGTCTGTTTTCAAATTCTCAAGTTGAATTCTTGCATTAGCGTAATTAAGATTCTCCATTTGAACAAGAAGTTGCCCCTTCTTTACATATGTTCCAACCTCAACAAATATCTTCTCTACTCGCTGAGCGGTGGAACTGGATATATTATTCTTTACAAAAGGTTCAATATTACCGGTATACTCAGCTATCTGATTAACCATCTCCTCTTTTGCATCAACTACCTTTACAACCGGTAGTTCTTTATCCTCAACAACAGCATTGCCTGAGGAGTTGCAAGCACTGAACAAAACAAGCCCAATTGCAATTAAAAATGTAGCTTTCTTCATATTATTAAACTGTAATTTATTATTTTTCAAGATTTTCCTTACCAATGACCTTTTCGTATTCATTCTTAGCCTTTATAAAATCATAAAGAGTCTGAGTATAATTTAGACGCGACCTGGTCAGAGCCACTTCTGAATCATTCATCTCAAGAACGGTCCCCGCTCCGGTATTGTATCTGACTTTAGATATTTCATATCCCTTCATAGCCTGTTCAACGGCCTCTCTGTCTGATTTAAGCTGTGCTCCTGCTCTCTTCATCTCATTAACTGAGTTTAGGGCAGAGAGTGTAAGAGACTCTTTAAGCAGTCTCCTCTGATATTCAAGTTGTCTTATCCCCACCATTGTCTGCTTCTCTTTGAGTGATATCGAAAGCTTATTAAATATGGGTATCTGCAAAGAGAGCCCTACTGCAAATGAGTTAGCCCAGGGCTTATCAAAATTAAATTTGTCATTCTGCATCTGCATCTGGTAATTTGCAAATCCGGCAAGTACAGGGAGACGCTGAGATCTTACAAGCTCATAGCTCTTATTGAGTTTTTCCAGCTGGATATCAAGCGTTTTAAGATTACTGTTCTCTTCAAGATTCAAAATTCCTGCAGAGTAGTTCATCATTAAACCGGAGTAGTGCTCAAAATCCCCTACAACATCTATCTCCTGATTAAGTGGTAACGACAACAGAATTTTAAGCTGAAGCTTTGCCAGCTCAAGACCATTTCTGGCCTGTGTAAGAGTAGGAGATATATTTCTCGCTGCAACCTCAGACCTTATCTTATCATATTCGCTTGCAAGTCCCTGCTCATACATCTTTCTTATATTATCAGCACTCTCCATAGCGTTTTTGTAACTCTGCTCCAGAACAACCAGCGACTCCTCCATCATTACCACTCCGTAAAAGCCGTTTTTAACCTGCTGAATCAAATCCAGTTTAGTTGTTCTTGCAGATTCAAGTGCAGCTTTTATCTCAAGTTCTGTCATCTGAATATTTTTGTACAATGCCATAGAAAAAATTGGCAACTGAGCAGCTCCTGCAAGAGAGTAGCTGTGTTTTGATCCTACCTCCATTTTCCCTCCAGGGAAAAAATCCGAGAAGAAAACCGGCTTCATAATGTTGTTAGAGTATTGACCGGACGCATTAACTGAAGGCAAAAGAGCATACCAGTTCTCCTGCTTAAGGTAATCAACCCTCTCTAACTCTGCTCCTGCAATCTTAATATTCAGGTTCTCACTCAGGGCAATTTCAAGTGCCTCCTCAACCGTCAACCTGAGAGTATCGGCAGGGTCTGCGGCCTTCATAGCCGTAGCTGAAAGTAACATAAAAATAACTGCTAAAACTTTCATTCTTTTATATTTAAATATTTGTCAATCATTTTAATTCCCTCTTCAGTAGATATTCCTCTGAAGTACATAACCATAGTCTCTCTGAACAACTGCTTTCTTGAGTGATTTGCAAGAGAGAAGATCTCTGAGTTTTGGATAATGGTTGCTATCTCAAAAACCATCCGTCCAACAACTTCCATATCAATATTTATAAGGAAAAGCCCCTCTTTCTGCCCTCTTTCAAGGAATTTTCTTGTAGTAACCTTGTGAAAATCAGTAAAACGCTTGTGCATTTTTTCATAAAGGGCAGGATAATACTTTTTTAACTCCTCAAAGAACCTTATCCTCATATCACTCTGGCTTTCGTGCTCAAGGCAGATCAGCTCAATAATGCTTTTTGAACCGCTGAAAGCTTTCTCTCCAAGCATCTTCATTTTCTCTTCCATCATAAGGAGGCACTCCTCCAGCAAATTTGTCTTATCCTTGAAGTGCTCATAAAGAGTCCTTTTGGATATTCCATTTGCCGCAGCCACCTCATCCATTGTAACGCTTTTACAGCCGTTACTCATAAACAGATCTGATGAAACCTCTATAATTCTATCTCTTAGCTCCATTAATATGATTTAGGTAAATACTATGTGTTGTTATCGGGGCGCAAAGATATGCAGAAAACTAATAAAATAGTTTTTATATTTTTATTTATAAATATCTTATTTACTTGTTAATTTTGTATTGATATGCTGCAATTAATTTAATAATCAGAAATATGTATAAAGATTTTCAGGGTTTCCTCTCAAACGAGCTTGAGAGTATTGAGGCTGCAGGACTCTTCAAAAAAGAGCGTATTATTACAACTCCTCAGCAGGCTGCCATTAAGGTTAGCACCGGACAAGAGGTACTTAACTTCTGCGCCAATAACTATCTCGGTCTGTCAAATAATGCAGAACTAATAAAAGCCTCAAAGGAGGCTCTTGATTCTCACGGATTTGGAATGTCAAGCGTCCGCTTTATATGCGGGACTCAGGATCTTCATATTGAACTGGAGAAAAAAATAGCAGAATTCTTTGGGACTGAGGATTCAATACTTTACGCTGCCTGCTTTGATGCAAACGGGGGCGTTTTTGAGCCACTTCTTGGAGAGGAGGATGCTATTATATCGGACTCACTCAACCACGCATCTATAATTGACGGCGTAAGACTTTGCAAGGCTCAGAGATACAGATATGCAAATGCAGATATGGAGGAGCTTGAAAACTGTCTTAAACTTGCCCAGGCTCAAAGGTTCAGGCTTATTGTAACCGACGGAGTTTTCTCTATGGATGGCAATGTTGCTCCGCTTGACAAGATCTACGAACTTGCCGGTAAATATAATGCCATGATAATGGTTGACGAATCTCACTCAGCCGGGGTAGTTGGCAACACAGGCAGAGGAACTACAGAACTATATGACCTTAGGGGAAAGGTAGAAATTATAACCGGGACACTAGGCAAGGCTTTTGGTGGTGCAATAGGCGGTTTTACAACCGGTAAAAAGGAGATTATTGCAATGCTTCGCCAGAGATCCAGGCCATATCTTTTTTCAAACTCTATCCCGCCAATGGTTGCTGCATCCGGTATAGCTATGTTTAACATGATGTCAAGGACCAATGAACTTCAGGACAAATTGCACAACAACACCAAGTATTTTGTGGAGAAGATGCTTGCAGCAGGTTTTGATATTAAACCAACTCAATCTGCAATTTGTGCATTGATGCTTTATGATGCAAAACTTTCTCAGGATTTTGCAGCAAAAATGCTTGAAGAGGGTATATATGTGATAGGCTTCTATTTCCCTGTTGTGCCAAAGGGACAGGCCCGCATCCGGATTCAGATAAGCGCCGGACATGAGCCTGAACATCTTGACAGAGCAATTGCTGCCTTTACCAAGGTCGGTAAGGAGCTCGGTGTTTTAAAAAGCTAAAACCGCTCATAATCTCAATATCTCCATCAAATCCAAAACGGATTGGGTCTTTGAGCATAACTTTTACATTTTCCGGCAGATAGAGAGTAATTCTCTTATTTGTACCATCCCATTTATTGTTTTTGGTATAGAGGTCTGGATGAATAACCATAAGGGAATCTGTCAGTTCATATAGAGGCAGGTTCCTTTGTGCTTTCATCATTGCCTCACCTCCGGTATATCCAAAAGACTGGGTTCTCATCTTCACATACCTGGTAGAGTCATCTGTTGTCCTCTCAATTCTAATTTGCGGAAAGGCTACAAATTTTTTCTCTGAACCGCTTTTATCAACCCAAAATATTGCAAGGTCATTTTTATCACCTTCAATAATAAGGTTTTCATCTGGCATTGGTGAGTCGTACAACAGGCTCAGGTATATTGTATCACTTTTTGTAAGAATTGGAACATCTACAACCTCCCTGCTATTTTCCCAATATGGTCTTGAGGATTTAACTGCAAGCGTGGCAGAGGCAAATCCTGAAATTATCCATAGTATAAAAATTATCAACCCCGGGCGGAATCTCGGATTAGGAAATTCAAAAAGGATCTGAATACCCCCATACAACATCCCGAGTAAAGGGAGGAAAAGAAATGCCAGTGTAGATATTTTTAACCACAGAGTATTTTCAACACCAAGGGCTACATAATCCATAACATCCCCCGGATTAAATCCGTTAAAAATCTCTATCCCAAGGAACAGGAATGAAAATATCAGAATTCCGCCTATTGAGAACAGTACAAGAAATACTGCAAAAACTTTTGATATTGCCCTGAATATATCATTAATAACCGGAGCTCCGTTTCTGCCTGCTCTCTTAATATCCCTGCCAACTCTCTGTGCGCCTCTCTCAATATTTCTCTGAATATTTGAAAGATCCGGTTTTTCACCTCTCATTGCAAACTTCTGATGAACAGTTCTGGCCTCAGGAATTGCTATCCACATTATAATATATGCAAGAAAAACCAGCGAGCCTACCGAGTGAACACCTGTGAAAGGAATAAGCATAAAAGGAACCCAGGAGAAGAAGAGAAGCACAAGGGTAATTATCCTGACAATAGCTGTATCTACATTAAAATATGCAGCCAGTCCTGAGCATACGCCCCCAATCATCTTATTGTCGGGGTCTCTGTAAAGCCTCTTTTCCGCTCTTCCGGAGGCCGACACTCCGCCTCTTCTGAAATTTGTTGCATTACTCTCTTCGTCAATTATCTCAGGCCTTCCCAGCACCATAATAACTTCGTTAACAATAACTGAAGTTATGACAGAAGAGCGGCCACTTTTATCCAGAAACAGTTCGGCTATCCTCTCCTCAATCCCCTCTACAATCTCACTGCCGTTCTGAATCTCCCTGTAGTGATCATTTAGCTCCTCTATATATCCCTTTAGTATGAGGTATCCATCCTCTTCAACAGTGAAGGCAATTTTGCCAATACTCACCTTTACAACTTTTTTCATTTTATTTACAGAGATTTATTGTTTCTTATTAACTCTATTGTCTCCACCAGCTCTTTCCATGCTGCATCCATCTCGGCAAGCACCTCCTTGCCCTTATCTGTTATGGAGTAGTACTTTCTTGGAGGTCCCTGAGGAGACTCCTCCCATCTGTAGCTTAGCATACCCTGGTTCTTCTGTCTTGTAAGAAGTGGATAGAGAGTTCCCTCTACAACAATCATCTTTGCACTCTTCAGCTCCTCAATCAGAGAAGATGCATACGCGTCATTATTATTAAGTATGCTAAGTATGCAATACTCAAGAACACCCTTGCGCATTTGTGACTTTACATTATCAGTATTAATATCTGTCATGGCTGTTTACTATTTAAATGATGAAAATTTTCTCAGATTTTCTGCCGTTACAGGCAGACCTCTCATCTCGCATTTCTGGCTGGCAGTCATCGCCTGCGGAGCAATAATCCAGAAAATTATATAAGCCCAGAATCCAAGTCCTCCCAGGAACAGGCTTATAGCAAATATTACGCGGATAAGGACCATATCAATATTTACATAATAGCTCAAACCGCTGCAGACTCCTCCAATTATCCTGTTGTCCGGATCCCTGTATAATCTTTTTACCACAGTCTGATTCAGTCCTGCCGAAGCAGAATCGTTTGCAAAGTCTGCCGAGTCATCTGCTGCGGTACCATCCGGCATTCCAAGCTGGGCAATTACCCTGTTAACAACAGAGATATTAACAACCTCCACACTCTTTGACAGCTCATCATAAAAGAGCTCTGCTATTCTCTGCTCCAGATCATCCATAATATCTGCAGCCTCACTGCCCTCTCCGGTCTTTTGGCGGAATTTTGCCAGATATCGCTCTAATTTCTGATAGGCATCCTCGTCAATAACAAAGGATCTGCCCCCAATACCTACAGTTACAACTTTTTTCATTTTACGAATACTTAATTTGGTTTAGAATTTGGTACTGCAAATATATATCCTTTTTCTATTACCTTGTATCACATAGTACTGTTTTTTTGCAAAAAAAGGCCCGCTACATTTGTAACGGGCTGATATTCTGCGAGAAATTTTTTACAAAAAATTTACTCTTTTAGTTTGTAGGTGGTGTCTCTTGTGTTGCAGCAGGAGTTTGTTGCTGAGTTTCAGGCTGAGCTGAAGGGAATTCAGGCTGACCCTGTACAGGTGCAGACTGCTCAATTCTCTGCTGAATTGAATTGGCTCTGTTTGTGTTTCCGGTTGAAACAAATGCTGTAGCAAGAACGCAAAGAACAATTATTGCTATTGCCAGTGTCCAGGTTGCCTTTTCGAGAAAATCAGCAGTCTGGCGCACTCCAAATGTCTGGTTGCCCTGAGCAAAATTTGCGGCAAGTCCACCGCCTTTTGAGTTCTGCACCAATACTATTATAGTAAGCAGAATGCTTGCAATTACAATTACTATTGATATAGCTGTATACATAATTATATGTTGTGTTTGGTCTTTAACTCTTTAACAAGGGAGGCAAAGTAAACACTTTTTTCCGGATATAGCAAAATTAGTTTTGCGTAAACATCCAGAGCCCTCTTCACAAATCCCTGTTCTGCATAGATAGCTGCAAGTGTTTCAGTATAGAATCCCGAGTCATCAAACTCCTCCTGAATGTCAATAACTACAGGATCAGCAGCTGGAGAAGAACCCCTTAGAAGAGACGGCTTCTCAGCTATAAACTTGTCTATTGGACGAGAAGAGTCAAGATCTAATGACTCCATCTCATTTCTTGAGAAGTAGTCACCCCCCGGGATAATCTTTGGAGAGTCTACTACTATAATCTCTTCATCGCCATCCTCTATCAGCTCAATAAAATCCTCATCCTCCTGAACAACCTCGGCTGTTTTCTGCTCCGGTTCTGAATCGATATCCAATTCATGGTCCTCTATAAGATCTTCAACAAAACTTTCTGAAACCTCCGCCGGGTTTTCCTCAGGAAGCTCAATCTCTTGATTGACTGCAGGAGATGGCATATCGTGAAGTTCGGCAATTTCATAAAGCAGCTCCCGCGAGTGAACATATGCAGAGGCCCTGCCAAGGCAGGATTTTCTTGCCTCGGGACCCTGCTCGCTTATCTTTTTATATAACTCAAGATGAGCAAGCGAATACCATGGGTACTTTTCAATAAGCTGCTCTAAAGCTGTCAGTTCATTGTCTTCCATACCATTACCAGTTTGCTACCGTACCGTTAAATATTGCCTCAGTGAGCTTCTCTACAATTGCATCCACAAGTCTTGCCTCAACAGCATCAAGAGATGTAGATGAGGGATAATCCTCAAATTCTGCAAAAGATCTTTCAAAATCCTCCTTTGGATATTTTTTATTGGAGAATCTGATTTTAATTGTGATTGTTAATCTGTTCATTGAGGCAACCTCATTAGCAGTAACAGCCATAGAGGTTATCTCATAATTGGTAATCTCCCCCTCAACCTGAAGATCTGCATCCATCTCTGTAATTGAGAGTTTTGTGAGCTTCCTGTACTTCTCCTTAAGCCCCTCGGTAAGTATATTGCTGAGAGATGGATTTACACGCATTGCCCTGTTCTCTATCCTTGCAACCGATATCGATGTAACATCAGGAGCTATAGATGTCCCTGAAAAGGAGTATATTCCGCAGGATACCGGTCCAAACAGGATAACAATTATATATAACAGAACTCTCTTCATAAATACTCTTTTACAGGTCAAGATTCAGCTCTTTAATTTTTCTGTACAGCGTTCTTTCTGAAATGCCCAACTCGGCAGCAGCCAGTTTTCTTTTACCTCCGTGCTTCTCCAAAGCCTTTTTAATCAACTCTGCATTTACATTCTGGATTGAGAGGACTACATCCTCTTCGTAATCCACAATCGCATCACTTTTTGAAAAGTTCTTATTTATGTCCAGTACGGGTGAAACAGGCTCAACCTGATGTTTTGTCTCTAACCGTTTTTTAAGCTCCTCAACTTCGTGCCTCAGCTGATATAGTATTTTAAAAATTATATCCCTGTCTGTAAGATACTCAGACCCTTGACTTTCAGAGGTTTTCACAGGAAGGTATTCCGGGCCCTCAGCAGGCAGGTATCTCACCAGATCCTCCGGTCCAATCTCCCTGTTATGTTCAATTACAGAAATCTGCTCCGCCAGACTTTTAAGTTGCCTGATGTTTCCCGGCCATCTGTATGATTCTAGCATTACTCTTGCAGGGTCCGTAAGTTTTATTGAAGGCATCTTGTACCTCTCTGCAAAATCAACAGCAAACTTCCTGAAAAGCAGGTATATATCATCTTTTCTCTCTCTGAGAGAGGGGATGGTTATTGGAACTGTATTTAACCTGTAGTAGAGATCCTCCCGAAACTTCCCTGCCTCAATGGCTCTCATTAGATTCTTGTTGGTGGCAGCAACAACCCTGACATCTGTCTTTTCAACTTTTGATGAGCCCACTTTAATAAACTCGCCTGTCTGTAAAACCCTCAGAAGCCTTACCTGTGTAGAGAGGGGAAGCTCGGCAACCTCATCAAGAAAGAGAGTCCCCTCATCGGCAACCTCAAAATAGCCCTTTCTTGTCTCCACAGCGCCGGTAAATGCCCCCTTTTCGTGACCAAAAAGCTCTGAATCTATTGTCCCCTCAGGAATAGCTCCGCAGTTAACTGCTATGTACTTTTTATGTTTTCTTGGACTGTATGAGTGTATAATCTGAGGGACAACCTCCTTACCAACACCGCTTTCTCCTGTTATCAATACTGAAAGATCTGTTCCGGCAACCCTGACGGCAGTTTCAAGAGCCATGTCAAGAGCAGGATTATTGCCAATAATATCGAATCTTTGCTTTAAACTTCTCATGTCCATAGGTGCAAAAATAGACAAAATATATATATCTTTGTGGAATAGCTATTGAAATTAACACCAAAACAAAGCAATAATGAAAATGAAATTCCTTAAGCTTTTATCGTTTGCACTGATTGGTTTTGCAGTCGTTTCCTGCTCCAATCCGTCAAAGATGGCAAAAGACGCCGTGCTCATGGGAGTAGATGGCAATCCTAAAGTACTTGAAGTAGTCGCTGACGAAATCACAGCCTCCTACACCCTTACTTTTCCTGAAGGATACTTCCACCCAAAGGCAATCCTTGAAATTGTACCTGTACTTGTTTATGAAGGTGGTGAAGCTGTAGCTCCAACACAAAAACTTCAGGGACAAAAGGTAACAGACAACTTTAATGTTATTCCTTTAGATGGCGGAAAAGCCAGCAGTACTATTAAGTTTGCTTATGTACCGGGTATGGAAAAATCACATCTGGAACTTCGTGTTGCAGTATGGAACAATCTTAAAAAGATAGATTTTCCTGCTCCATACAAAGTTGCTGATGGCGCAAACATCACCTATAAGCTTGTTCATCAACATGGTTTGGCAGCTTACACTCAAGATAATTACAAGAAAATTATTTCTGAGAAAAAAGAGACTCAGATTCTCTATACAATCAACAGTCATAAAGTACGCCCTAAAGAGCTTACTAAGCAAGAGATTAAAGAATTTGAGAAATTCCTTGCAGATATCAAAGCAGATGAGCGCAGAGAAATTGTTGAGACAAACATAGTTGCCTATGCATCTCCGGACGGACCAGAGAAGCTTAACAGCAAACTTTCAGACAAAAGAAGCGAAACTGCCAAGGCAGCTTTTGACAAGATTACCAAGAAAAACCCTGTAGATGCACCTGTTAATGTAACAACTGTTGCAGAAGACTGGGAAGGATTCCAGGAATTGGTTGCTGCTTCTGACATCCAGGATAAGGAACTGATTATCCGCGTTCTTTCAATGTATGGAGATCCTGCTGTTCGCGAAAGGGAGATTAAGAATATGTCATTTGTGTTTAAAACACTTGCAAGCAAAATTCTTCCGGAACTCCGCAGAGCAAGGTTTATTGCAAATGTAGACTATACAAACTATAGTGACGAGGAGCTTGTTGAGCTTACCAACAGTAATATTGAGATTATGGATGTTGAGGCTCTTCTGTATGCTGCAACACTTGTAAATGACTATGCTACAAAGGTAAAACTCTATACAAAAGCAGGTGACAAATTTAAATGTGACCGTGCATACAATAACCTGACAGCAGTTCATCTTGACAATGGCAAACTTGCAGATGCAAAAATGGCTATTGCAAAAGTTTCAAACAAAACCAGCAAGTTCTACTATAACAACGCTGGAGTTATCGCTTTGAGAGAGAAGAACTACAAACAGGCAGAAGATATGTTTGCAAAATCAGATCTTAAAGAATCAAAACAAAACACAGCTATCATTGATATCCTCAACGGAAGATACAGAGAGGCTGCTGCAAAACTTGCCGGAACAGGCGATTCTAACGAAGGTCTTGCATATATCCTAACCAACCAGCTTGATAAAGCTCTTCCTGTTCTTACTCACGACTGCCCTCACGCAGCATATATGAGAGCTATTGTTTACGCACGCAAAGGCGAAATGATAGAGGTTGCCAAGCAACTTAACAAAGTATATGAAAACGAGAACTTCAAAAAGCGCTCAGAGAAAGACATTGAATTTGCAAAATTCAGACAACAGTAATCTCTAGTTTGAAATAATCTAGAGTTTGATAGACTCAGGGGCTGATCATTAATGATCAGCCCCTTTTTTATATCAGTTATCGGGAGCCAATGTTTTCCTTAGCTGATACAGATAACTGATAAATAAGCAAATATGAGAGTTGGGGGGTGACTAAAGTTTCCCACGTCTAAGACCAGAAGTAAACTATATACCCACACCGCTGTAACACGCTGATTAACTAAACATAAGCAATCCACCTGTCAGGTGACCTGACAGGTGGATTGTCTATACATTGATAATCTGAGACTTAGAACCGCACGGGTTTCGCAAAAATCATCTGCCGAATGGCTAACATAAAGACGGGCGGGCGGGTATCCGCCAGGTAACCGCCAGGACTTCCCGCCCGGCACCATATAAATGCCTCCGCTCGGCAACAGAATGAGAAATGTGTTGACAGGGATATTCGTATATGTGCTTATAAATCTAGCAATTGCAAATCGCTTTTGGAAAAACTTTTTAAAAAACCAATTTCTAAACACCTAACTACCTGTTAGATAAACAAATATCCCTGTCAAACCTCCCACCAAGTTTAAAAGGTGCTTCGCAGTTTATACAGCCGGTTATCCGTCATACCTGCACCTCTGTATAACGCTGTTTTT
>JAGPLK010000041.1:0-4070 GCA_018053445.1 Bacteroidales bacterium
ATTTGTACAATTCTAGGGACATGAGGCTTCAGATCCTCTCTTGGCTCGCTTAGAGTCTTCATCATCTCTCCCATTATATGGAGACGACCCTGGCGCGCCTGCTCAAGTGCCTGCTCAAGAATTTCGTAAGAGAGCCCGTCAACCTTGATATCCATCTGGGTGGCAGTAATACCATCCTTAGTTCCGGTAACTTTAAAGTCCATGTCTCCAAGATGATCTTCGTCACCAAGTATATCTGAAAGAACAGCAAACTTTCCGCTCTTAGAATCTGATATCAGACCCATTGCAATACCTGATACCGGTTTTTTAATCTTTATACCGGCATCCATAAGAGCAAGGGTACCTGCACAAACAGTAGCCATTGAAGAGGATCCGTTTGATTCAAGGATATCTGAAACAACCCTTACTGCATAAGGATTTTCATCGCCTACCGGAACAACATACTTCAAAGCTCTAAGTGCAAGGTTACCATGACCTATCTCTCTCCTGCCGGTACCTCTGTATGGTTTTGCGTCACCTGTAGAGAACGGAGGGAAGTTATAGTGAAGTACAAACTGCTCAGAACCCTCAACAAGAACCTCGTCTACAGATTTCATATCAAGTCTTGTACCCAGGGTAACAGTGGTAAGAGACTGAGTCTCTCCCCTTGTAAATACAGCGGATCCGTGTGTTGCAGGAAGGTAGTCAACTTCACACCATATAGGTCTGATGTCTTTAGTTCCCCTGCCATCAAGTCTGACTCCTTCGTTAAGAATCATTTTTCTCATGGCCTCCTTTTCAACATCATGGTAATATCTGGTTATCATACCTTTTTTAGCTGCAGCATCCTCTTCAGAGAGAGTTGCAATAAATTCGGCTTTAAGAGCCTCAAAAGCATCTGTTCTCTCCTGCTTTGCACTTGGTGTGGTAGCTATTTTATAGCACTTATCATAGCAGAAATCCCAAACAGATTTGCGAAGCTCCTCATCTTGTGTTTCATGACAGTAAGCTCGTTTCAGCTCTTTTCCGGCCTCTTTCATCAGCTCCATCTGAGCCTGACACTGTATCTTTATCTCTTCGTGAGCAAATTTGATAGCCTCAAGCATATCCGCCTCTGCTACCTCCTTCATCTCACCCTCAACCATCATAATGTTGTCAATAGTTGCAGCAACCATTATATCGATATCTGCGGTTTTAAGTTCAGTAAAGGAGGGGTTAACCACAAATTTACCATCAATACGGGCAACTCTCACCTCTGAGATAGGCCCGTTAAACGGAATATCACTTACAGCAAGCGCTGCCGATGCTGCAAGTCCTGCAAGTGCGTCCGGCATAATCTCTTTTTCTGCCGATATAAGATTTACTGTTACAAATACCTCTGCGTGAAAATCGTCAGGGAAAAGAGGTCTCAGTGCGCGGTCAATAAGCCTGGACACTAATATTTCAGAGTCGTTAGGACGACCCTCTCTCTTTAAAAATCCTCCGGGGTATCTCCCTGCAGATGCGTACTTCTCTTTGTACTCAACAGACAAAGGCATGAAGTCAACATCCTCTTTTGCCTCTTTTGCGCAGGTGACAGTTGCAAGCAACATTGTCTTACCCATTTTTACTACAACTGAACCGTCTGCCTGTTTGGCCAGTTTACCGGTTTCAATTTCAATCTCTCTTCCATCACTCAACTTGATGGTTTTCTTAATAATATTCATATAAATTCTCTGCAGCCCGGCCCTCCCTGTGAGGGTCCATTATTACTTATGTACAGCTACGCTTGTTGCCCCGGGTTGCTTAAGGAGACAACAAGCATAAATTTTTTCCACCACAAATGTAATCAGATTATTTCACATGAGAAAGGGCTGCCCTGGTGGACAGCCCCTCTGATTTTTGCTCTATTTATTTTACTTACGAAGGTTAAGTGCCTTCACAATGCTTCTGTATCTCTCAATGTCAGTCGCCTTCAGATAGTCCAGAAGACGGCGTCTCTTACCAACCAGCTTAAGAAGTGATCTCTGTGTAGAGTAGTCCTTCTTGTTTTGTTTAAGGTGACCGGTAAGGTGAGCGATACGGTAGGAAAATAAAGCTACCTGACTCTCTGCTGAGCCGGTATCTGCATTAGACTTTCCGTATTGTCCGAAAATCTCTTGCTTTTTGTCCGATGTTAAATAGTTCGCCATTTTTAAGCAATTGATGTGTTTGTTTTCCCAAAATTGGGTTGCAAAGATAGACATATTTTTCCAAGGCGCAACTATTTTCCTAATTTTGTGGTTCAAACCATATAGAAATGATACCTTTTTCTGAAGCACTTAATATTGTAAAGCATAACACTATTAAACCGGGTTATGAAAATGTCCCCCTCTCTGCTGCGTCCGGGAGGTACCTTGCTGAGACTATTTATGCCGACAGAGATACTCCCCCTTTTAATAAATCGGCAGTTGACGGATTTGCCTGCAGGGGAGAGGATCTTGGAGAGAAGCTGGAGATTGTGGAGACAATACCTGCCGGATACGAGCCATCTGTTAAGGTGGAAAAAGGCAAGTGTTCCAGAATAATGACCGGAGCAATGCTCCCGGAGGGGGCAGATACAGTTGTAATGGTTGAAGACTGCGTTGTTGAGGATAATTATATGCACTTCAGGGGAGGTAAAGGGAGGGATAATATTTGTATGCGGGGAGAGGATATGAGCAGTGGAAGCATAGCTATTCCGTCTGGTACTTTGATAAATGCAGCCCATATTGCCATCCTTGCATCAATGGGTATCTCATCTCCTCTTGTATGTAAAAAATTTAAAATTGGAGTACTCTCAACCGGAGACGAGATCATAGAGCCGGAGGCCACTCCATCAAGGGTTCAGATAAGAAACTCTAACGGATGGCAGCTTTATGCCCAGACTCTATCTGCAGGTGCAGATGCAGAATATCTTGGAATTGCCAGGGATGATAGAGAGGATGTAAAAACAATGATAACAGAGGGATTCAGGAATAATGATGTTCTGATAATTACCGGAGGTGTATCAATGGGAGATTTTGACTATGTACCTGATACTCTTGAATCTTTAGGATTCACTATTCTCTTTGACAAGGTAGCAGTTCAGCCGGGTAAGCCGAGTACATTTGCTGTGAAAAAAGATGAGTCCGGTGAAGTTTCAAAGGTTGTATTTGCTCTCCCCGGAAATCCTGTCTCCTGCTATCTGCAGTTCCTCCTTTTAGTAAAGGAGTGGATATGCTCCTCATCAGGAGGCTCATCAAGCGGCATCTGGACAAAAGTTCCAATAGCACATGATTATAAAAGGAAAAACACATCCCGACTCTCCTTTATACCCGGAAGAATATCTGCTGAAGGGGAGTTTGAAACTCTCTCCTACAACGGATCTGCTCATATCCTTGCTATGGGTGAGGCAACTGCTGCAGCCTCTGTGCCTGTAGGAAGAGGGGATATCAAAAAGGGTGAGTCTGTTACAATTTTTATCCTGGAGTGATGCAAAAAATATATATCCATCCGGAGTTTGGTGAGATTACAATAAGAAGAGCCAGACTCTCCGGAAGGGTGAAACTTGCAGTACACCCAATAAATGGCATATCGGTAACAATTCCCTGGCTGGTAAGCTATTCACGGGCAATTGCTTTTATTGATGAAAAGGCAGAGTGGATATCGGCAACTCTTCTGAAACAGAGCAGAAAAAGGGAGGAGGAGGCAATCAGGCTGGGCCCCGGAAAAGCTCTTAAACTTATCACCGGAGAGATACCATACGAGGGGTTTAAAAACTCGTCTGAGGAGGAGATTATTAAAGTAATCCGGAAAGAGGCAAAAAAATATCTTCCCGGAAGAGTAGAGATGCTTGCCGCCAGATTGGGTTTTAAACCTGGCAGGGTGACTGTAAGAAATAACAGAACAAACTGGGGTAGCTGTTCAAAATCGGGAAACATAAGCCTCAACATTCATCTGATGAGATTGTCTTCTGAGTTGGCTGATTTTGTGATAATTCATGAGCTGTGCCACCTTATTCACAGAAATCACGGGCCCGGATTTCACTCTCTGCTCAACTCTCTGAGCGAAGGGAGAGAGAAGGAACTGAACAGAATGCTCAGGAGGGAGAG
>JAGPLK010000041.1:4170-13627 GCA_018053445.1 Bacteroidales bacterium
ATTTTGTGATAATTCATGAGCTGTGCCACCTTATTCACAGAAATCACGGGCCCGGATTTCACTCTCTGCTCAACTCTCTGAGCGAAGGGAGAGAGAAGGAACTGAACAGAATGCTCAGGAGGGAGAGGCCACAGATTCTTTTTATTTTAGAAAATCCTGAAATCACATAACATAAAAAAGGCTAACCAATTACATTTTGGTCAGCCTCAATATTGAAGTTTTGGTTAAGAAACGAGAACTACTTTGTAAGTCCGCTTATTCTGATAAACAGAGCGTCAACCCCTTTAAGAAGATCCTGGCTGATAGCCTTATAGTGTTTCTTTGGGCTTTCAATCTCTTTACTGTTTACCCTCTCAAAAAGTTCATTTCTCAGAACAACTGCATCATTAATAATTGAGACAGCCTCGTCTGTTTTCTCTTCAGGATTGATATACATGAATACCCAGCAGTCAGAGATAACCTCACTTACCAGAAAGTCTATATCCTTTTTAATTGTTCTTAAACTTGCCATATTTTTGTTAGAATTTTCGCAAAGGTAGCAAAATATTTGAATTTAGAGTTTTGATATGCCTATACCCGGCAGATCATTAAGAGTTATCTTACCATCAACAATAAGCATCCCTTTGTAAACATCATTTGAAATAAGAAGGTTACCATCCAGGTCTGCCCACTCTGTTTCCGGTGCAAGCTGGGCTGCTGCAGATATTGCACATGATGTCTCTGTCATGCAGCCAATCATCAGCCTCATATGGAGAGCCTTGGCAAGAGATATCATCTCCCTGGCCTCCCTCATTCCGGTACACTTCATTAGTTTGATGTTTACACCATGATAAGCACCCTTAAGCTTAGGAATATCAGTTAGCCTCTGGCAAGCTTCGTCTGCAATTACAGGAAGCGGGCTGTTCTCTGTTACCCATGCAGCCTCATCCAGAAGAAGCTTAGGCATAGGCTGCTCAATCATATTCACATTCCTCTCATTAAGCCAGTGGATCATATCAAGGGCATAGTGCTTATCCTTCCACCCCTGATTTGCATCTACACAAATGATTGTATCTGTAACCGACCTGATTGTATTTACCATCATCTTGTCTGTCTTCTCGTCCCTGCCCAGTTTTACTTTAATTACTTTGTAAGGCGAGGCTTCACGGGTCTTCTCCTTAACAACCTCTTCTGTATCAAGACCTACTGTAAATGAGGTATTTGGTGTTGTTTCAGGATTAAATCCCCAGATTTTCCACCAAGGCTGCCCCATTATCTTACCTACTATATCATGTAATGCTATGTCTACAGCAGCTTTAGCAGCAGTATTGTTAATTGCAATTGAATCAACATAAGCCATAATATCCTGTATCTGGAAAGGAGAATTAAATCTTGACAAATCTACTTTCTTAAGGAAATCGATAACTGAGTTCTGTGTCTCTCCAAGATACGGGGGCAAAGCAGCTTCACCGTAACCAACAATACCATCCCACTCTATCTCAGTCAATACGATAGGAGTTGTGGTTCTTGATGAATTTGCAATGGTAAAGACATGTCTCATCTGGGCATCATAAGGCCTGAATGTAAGAACCATCTTTTTACTGCCACCTTTTGAGGCAACCCTATGTCTTGTCTGAGCAATAAGTTCAAACGGGTTTATAAGAGCTGTGGCAGCTGTAAGCAGGCCTGCACTTTTAATGAAATTTCTTCTTGATGTAAGTGTCATTACTTTAATTGTTTGATGAGTTACTAGTTAGCCACATACCAGGCGTGTTTTGACACAGATATAATATCCGGGTCCTTGTCAATCATTGTAAGAATTCTTCTTGCCCTTACAAGTCTTGTAGATCCTTCATAATAATTTACGGCCTCCTTTAGTAATGAGTTAATTCTCACTGATGTTGCAGCGTGGATAAACTCACCATTTGCTATATATATACCAACATGAGTGATTCTCTCAGGCCTCTCCTCTGTTGCCTTTGAACCAAAAAAGAGAAGATCGCCTGCTTTAAGATTGCCAAAATCCTCTGTAAGCTCTACATCTTCCCCTGTTTTTGCCTGTTGAGAGGCATCTCTTTCAAGGATTACGCCATTAAGGAAATATACTGTTTTAGTAAAGCCGGAGCAGTCCATTGCCTTAACTGATGTCCCTCCCCACATATACGGAAAACCAACGAACTGCCTGGCAGTTGTAAGAATATTCTCCGGTGATGGATTCCGTGATGCCAGCCATTTTGAGAAATCTGCAGTATGTGCAGTAAGGACAAATGCCTCTCTGCCGTCAGGAAGCTGAACCTTTACATAAGGTCCTGCATTAGCAACAAACTTCACTATGTTTCCCATGATTCCGTCCGCTACCACATCTGAAGTCTCAGATGCACCCGCCCTGTAAAGAGTATAGTGTGTTGTAATTATTACCTTCTGAGCAGCCCTCCACTCATTAAATTCTGACTCGTTCATATAGGCAATACTCCCGGAAGAGACCCATGCTATGTAACCCTCAGGTGTTACAGCTCTTGTCCATCCTCCCCTCTTCTCAAGTATTTGTAAAGGGGCCCCCATAACGGTTTGTGTCGCCGATTCACTTGAGTAGCTGGGAGAGTATCTGAAATTGATTGCAGATTGGTTTGTTATACCGAAAATCTTGTCACCAAGTGCAGGATGAGGAAGCATTACCATACTGTCAAGAGCATCAATCCCTGCCTCAGAAAGTTTTGCAATAAGAGCATCCTTTGCAGCAGACTCAGTTGTGGAACCTCTCAGAATAACAGTATCTCCTTTTTCTGAAACTTCAAGTTTTGCTTCAAAAGTTTTAGCTCTCCTGTCCGGAGCGAACTCCTCTTTAACCTTATCGAAAATTCCGGAGAATGTGCCCTCAATCTTCTCTTTCTTAGACTCACTCGTACAGCCGAATACAAAGAAGGCTGCCGAAAAAATTAAAAATAGTTTTTTCATCTTATGGGGGTTTTAATTGATTATTTCGTGAATTTCACCGCTTTACTTTCATTATAGAGGCGATCCAGTGCAGAGATATAGTAATCGTATAATCCGCTCTCCTGAATCTTTAATTTTCTCTCACCTGTCAGTGCAATAATTGCCTTGCTGTTATTAAAATCAGGTGTAGCACCCTTTTCAAATTTATAAATCAGGTAATAATAGGCCCTTTCAGAATTGCACTCCTCCAGAGAAGCATTACCTGCAGGAAGCGGATCTCCACTCCACTCAAGATAGCTTGACCCCGATTGTGCAACAATTTTAGCCTCTGCAGGAGGTGCAGGAGGAGTTGTTTCAAAGCCTCTGAGAGATGGGATAACGGAAGGATTGGTATAGAGTCCTTCAAGTACAGAATTAATACCAACCACATTCTTTTTCATATCCTTTGCACTGAAATAGCAGACCCCCTGGTATTCCGGAATGCCCCTTAGCATCTCTGCCTGCTTTTTAATCTCCTCCGGAGATCTCCATGCCTCAATTTTTGCCGCAGGGTCCAGTCTGTATGTACCCAGTCCTCCATATACAGGAGTCCCTGCCGAGTTATCTCTCCACCACTCAGCAAGTATTTTGAAATCGGCAGCAGGATAACCTATATTGAAATAGAGCTGTGGCAAAATATAATCAAGCCAGCCCTCCTCCATCCATTTAAGAATGTCTGCGTGCAGGTGGTCGTAGTTTGTATATCCAAAACTTCTGGTATCAGATCCTCTTGGATCCTCTGCCTTATTTCTCCAAACAGCGTAAGGGCTAATCCCAAACTTCACAAACGGCTTGACTGATTTTATAGTGTCTCTGAGCATTTTTACAACCAAATCCACATTCTCCCTTCTCCATGCCATTTTATCCTCTCTCTTATACCCTCTGTTGTGTATTGCAAAAGAGGATTCATCAGAGAAGTCATTGTTTGGATAGAAATAGTCATCGAAATGGATTCCGTCAAGGTCGTATCTTGTAACGAGATCTTTGATAACTTTTGTCAGAAACTCTCTGGTCTCCGGATAGGCTGGGTCAAAGTATAGTTTGTTCCCATGCTTTACAAAGAGGTGTGGCTTTTTTCTGTAAATATGTTCAGGAGACATATCCTTGATATTATTTACATTCTGGCTCACTCTGTAAGGATTTAACCAAGTGTGCAACTCCATCCCTCTTTTATGAGCCTCTTCAATTGCAAATGCAAGAGGGTCGTAATAAGGGCTGGGAGCTCTCTTCTGATCACCTGTCAGATAAATAGACCATGGTTCAAGCTCTGATTTATAGAACGCATCTGCGGTTGGTCTAATCTGAAGAACAATAGCATTAAAATTCAATCTCTTATACAAATCGAGCATTTGAATTAACTCACTCTTCTGCTGATCAGTAGAGAGGTTTGGAGATGATGGCCAGTCAATGTTATTAACTGTGGCTATCCACACTGCTCTCCATTCACTTTTTCCCTCATGTTGAGCCTTTGCTTCAACAGAGTTTATTATTGAAATTGTTACAAATAATAAAACCGATAACAATTTGACAATCTGCTTTTTAAATAATATCATTATTATATGGGGTTAGTTAATCCTTACAAAGATATTATATTTGTGCAAAATATTAAGAAGAATGATAGTAGATTCACTTAAAGGATTTGAAAGATATACCTCCCTGCATCCGCTGTTTGACAAGGCATTCAAATATATAGGCAGAACAGACCTGCTCTCAATGGAGCCCGGTGAATATGAAATAGAGGGGCGTGATATCTATTGTAAAATTTGGGAGGGAGAGTGCAAAGACAACGAAATTCCAAAGCTTGAGGTTCACGATACATATATTGACATTCACATAGTCCTGAAAGGCACAGAGACCATAGGAACAAGAGACAGGAGCAGATGCCAGGGAGACAACATCCCATATGATCAGACAAATGATGTGGCATTTCTTGAAGAGGAGCCGGAAAATTTTGTAAGTCTTGGAGAGAGTAATCTGGCTGTAATTTTTACTCATGATGCACATGCACCGCTCATAGGAAATGGCTTTCTTAAAAAAGCTGTCATCAAAATAAGAATGTAGGTGGAAAAAGTGATGCCACTATTCAGTGAGGGGAGAAGATATAACTCATTTGTGGGTTATTTCAGGGAGAGGTACGGAACAAGATTACAAAAAATTGTTGTTGACGCAGGCTTCACATGCCCAAACAGGGACGGAAGTGCCGGGATGGGCGGATGCACATATTGTGATAATGATGCCTTCCATCCATCCTACTCAACACCTGACAAGCCGATAATACAGCAAATTGAGGAGGGTATAGCCTTTCACAAAAACAGATACAGAAGGGCTGCAGGATATCTTGCATATTTTCAGCCCTACTCTAATACATATGCACCTCTAGAGACACTGAAAAAGAGATATTACGAGGCTCTCTCTCATCCTGAAGTTAGAGGAGTGGTGCTGGGAACCAGACCGGACTGCATTGACAGCGAAAAACTGGACTGGCTGGCAGAGCTGGCCAGAGAAAAAGTTGTTATTGTTGAGTATGGCGTTGAGTCAGTTTACGACACAACTCTAAAGCGTATAAACAGGGGTCACGACTACGCCACAACACTTCAAGCCATAGAGGAGACAGCTAAAAGAGGGATTGACCAGGGTGCCCATTTTATATTCGGGCTACCTGGTGAGTCTAAGGAGCAGATGATTGCAATGGCTGCCGAAATCAACAAAATGGCTGTAAATTCAGTTAAATTTCATCAGTTGCAGATTGTAAAAGGAACCTATATGGAGCAAGAATTCGCAGAGAGTCCTCAGGACTTTGTCCAATTTTCCCTTGAAGAGTATATTGATTTCTTTATAGATTTTCTTGAGCTGCTCAGACCTGATATTCACATAGAGAGATTTGCCGGAGAGGTTCCGCCCAAATTTGTCAACAATATGCCATGGGGAACAATCAGGTATACTGAGATTCACAGATTAATGGAGAAGAGGCTTAGCGAACGGGACACCTGGCAGTCCCGTCGCTACAACCCATAAAATATTAATCCTCAAGCATAGGTTTTGTGGAGATTTTCTCTCCTGTTGCCTCTATCATCCACCTCTGCGGAGCCACGCTGCCAATAGAGTATATTCTCATAACCTCTTTCGCCCACTCTTTTCCCTGGTAGAATTTTTCCAGCTGATACTCTATAATATGACCAAGCGGATAGTTTGCCAGATAGAGTGGCGTGTTTATCATATGAGAGTATATTCCTAGAAGCGGCAGATCCTCTCCCCCCAATACAGGCTTATAGTATTTGTTCCAAATATCCTTTGCTATTCTTACTACAGCATCTTTGAGCATCTTTGCGTCTGCATCAGGATTTGCGTACATCCACTTCCACACATTTATGTCAACAAGTGCAACTCCCATTATTTCATACGATCCCCAGAAGATATCAAGTTCGGTCATCTTAGCCTGCTCAGGATCTGTGTTTGAGTAGCCCAAAAGCTGTAAATCTCTTTTCTGGAATACAAATGCATTAGCCTCTGTAAAGGCAGTGTTTGGGACACCATTAAGCATATAGTAATCAACATCCCTCAGGCTTATTGTCTGCTCTACATTATGCCCCAGCTCGTGAACTGCAATATTGAACCCTTTATAGTCCATACCCCCTTTGGAAAGCCTTGTCCTCAGCCTTGCCATATCCTCTTTTGATGAGGCTCCCCAGGCGTGTCCCGAGCCTCTGGCTGCCTCAACAACAATGGCCCCTCCAAGCTCATCGGCCTTATCTGAAGGGAATCCGAATCTCTTTAGCATGGCAGGTATTGCTTTATCAAATGCCTCTGCATCCGGGAAAAGTGCTCTGGTTTTTGCTGAAAGGGCCTCCTCTGAGATGGAACTTCTTGATTTAAATCCATCATACCAAATATCAAACGGCTCCAGAGGCCTTCCAAGCCTTTTGCTAATCATATCAGCAACTTTTGATACTTTAGGAGAGCTTATATATTCAGTAAACATCTGTTCAATATCATCAACTTTAATCTGCATTGCTCCGTCAAAAGCTCTGCTTATTGCATCCGGGTATGCAAAAGAATATTTATCAACCTTCTGCTGTGCACGGAACTGGTTAAGTAAAACCTGATATCTTCTCTCTCCCTCAGGCTCTGCATCAGCCTGTTTTCCATCAATAATAATACTGTTTGAATATGGCTTCCAGTCATAGCGAGTACTGTTTATCACATCTTTGGGAATTGTCTGCTCAACTATATGAAGCATTACCCTGAGTATCATCCTCTGCTTCTCCAGATTATCAGGAACATTTGCATAATTTGATTTAATCTCGTCTCTCAGATTCCAGTGGCTGAGCAGGACCATATCCTCCGGAAAAAGCTTTCTGCCATCTTCAGTAACCAAATGCCCCATCATGATATTATAGCCTGCAATATAACTCTCGGCCTCAGCCTCAGCATCGGCAACCATCTGTTTAACAGCAGCAGGCGGGTCAGGTGTGAAGACATCACCCATTCTTGCATATGCCCACTCAAGCCTGCTCCAGTTTTCACCCATCTCCTCTTTCTCGTTTAGGGTGAAGAACGGAAAATTAAGTATTGTTATAAATGCTATTCTATTGTTGTACAAATCTTCTGAAAGGTGACTTGACGGGTCGTAAGCTCCAAAAATATAATCCGGAGTAGTTAGTGTATCACCGTCAAGATGCATTGGCTTTTTTAACTCAACGCTCATTTTGTTGTAACCTCCCCATATTGCCTCAAATGCTACAGAAAGTTTGTTAAACAACTCCTTCCGCTTCTCTGGTGTTGCTGCATAACCGGAAACACAAAACTCTGCAAACTCTTCCGGCGTCCCAAACTTTGATCTCCACTGCTGCGCAACCTGAGTTACACCGGCTCTGAGTAAAGCTGTATCAGATATCGCAGGGTTGTCACTTAAGATTCTGGTAATAACGCTCTCAGTAACGTCAGGTTGAATATTGGAACTCTCCATAATATCACTTTTCTCTTTGATGTTTGTGCATGATGCCGCCAAAGCAGCGACTAACGCAATAAATAGTGCAAATCTGTTTTTCATAACCGTTTAGTTTGACCCCTAATATAACCATTTTTTATTTATCTTTGCCGATTATAACAACATCAGCCATGCAATCACTATCAAACAGATTCATCCCTGAAGGGCTTACCTTTGACGACGTTCTCCTTATTCCTGCACGCAGTGAAGTTTTACCCAGAGAGGTAGACCTCTCTACAATGTTCTCAAGGAACATTAAAATCAGTACTCCGGTGGTCTCTGCTGCAATGGATACCGTTACAGAGGCGGCTCTTGCAATTGAGATAGCCCGTGAGGGGGGAATTGGTGTTATTCACAAGAATATGCCCATAGAGGCTCAGATGGAGCATGTAAGGAAGGTGAAGAGGGCAGAGAACGGAATGATATATGACCCCATCACAATTCTAAAGGACTCTACTGTTGGGGGAGCAATCCAGATAATGAAGGAGAATGGAATTGGCGGAATTCCTGTTGTAGATGAAAATCATAAACTTATAGGTATTGTTACTAACAGAGACCTGAGGTTTATTGATAACATGAAGACTCCCATTGAGGAAATAATGACCAAAGAGAATCTTATTACAGCACCAAAAGGGACAGATCTTCAGCAGGCATCTGCAATTCTGAAAAGATATAAAATAGAGAAATTGCCTGTAGTTGATAATAACGGCAAATTAATAGGTCTGCTTACTTACAAGGATATAACTAAGATTAAAGATAATCCCCAGGCCAGCAAAGATGAAAAGGGGCGCCTCCTGGTGGCTGCAGCTGTTGGCGTTGGTTCAGACACACTGCTTAAAATTGAAAAGCTGGTTTCAGTGGGTACCGATGCAGTTGTGATAGACACAGCTCACGGACACTCGGTAAATGTTCTTAAAACAATTAAAAGTGCCAAGGATGCCTTTCCGGGACTTGAAATAATAGCAGGGAATATTGCTACGGCAGAGGCAGCCAAAGCACTCGCAGAGTGTGGTGTAGACGGAGTTAAGGTTGGTATTGGCCCCGGTTCAATTTGTACAACAAGAGTTGTGGCAGGAGTGGGTGTTCCTCAGCTTACAGCAATTATGCTGGCTGCAGAGGCACTAAAGGGCACAGGCATTCCGATTATTGCAGATGGTGGAATCAGGTATTCAGGAGATATTGTAAAGGCACTGGCAGCCGGAGCCTCCACAATTATGGCAGGGTCTTTGTTTGCAGGAGTAGATGAGTCTCCGGGTGAGACAATTATTTTAAACGGAAGGAAGTTTAAAGCATACAGAGGGATGGGATCACTTGAAGCTATGCAGCAGGGTTCAAAAGACAGATATTTCCAGGATATGGAGGATGATATTAAGAAACTTGTTCCTGAAGGTATTGTTGCTCAGGTTCCTTACAAAGGCACCCTGAGTGAAGTTATTTACCAGATGCTTGGGGGGCTGAGAGCCGGAATGGGTTATTGCGGAGCCAGAAATCTCCAGGAACTTACTAAGGCAAGCTTCA
>JAGPLK010000041.1:13727-15396 GCA_018053445.1 Bacteroidales bacterium
ATTGTTGCTCAGGTTCCTTACAAAGGCACCCTGAGTGAAGTTATTTACCAGATGCTTGGGGGGCTGAGAGCCGGAATGGGTTATTGCGGAGCCAGAAATCTCCAGGAACTTACTAAGGCAAGCTTCATAAGGGTAACCGCTGCAGGTGTAATTGAAAATCACCCTCACGATGTAACCATCACAAGAGAGTCTCCAAACTACAGCAGGTAATTAAATTTAAAAATGAGGAGAATTTTAGTTTTTATTCTTACGGCAATTTTGGCAATATCATGCAAATATCTTGAGCTTAATTCAGGAGATACTGTTGTTGCAGAGGTTAACGGGAAAAAACTATATGAATCAGAGGTACGCTCGCTTGTCCCTGCAGGAACTCCCGCGGCAGACAGTCTTGAAATGCTTAAACAGTATGTTAACAGATGGGCTCTTAAACACCTCCTGTTAAAGAAGGCTGAAGATGAACTCTCAAAGGAGGAGATTGATGTTGAACAGGAGATTGAGGACTACAGATCATCTCTTCTCATGTACAGATTTGAGAAGAATTTTATAGATCAAAGGCTGGATACACTTATTACAGAACAAGAGTGCAGAGACTATTACGAAAAAAACTCTCTCCATTTTACCTTAACTACCCCTGCTGTAAAGGCAAGATTTGCTAAAATTTCAAACAGCTCACCCAATCTTGAGAATCTTAGAAAGGGTTACAAAGCACAGTCCATAGAGGATATTGAGGAGTTCGAGCGGATTTGCTACAGCTCTGCCGAGAAATATGGCAACTTTAACAACCAGTGGATTGACCTCTCCATGGTGGCAAGAGAAGTCCCTTATGACACTCAAATGCTTGAAAAAGAGATCAAAGCCGGTAATTCTACTGAAATTAAGGACTCATTATATACATATCTTATCTATTACAGCGATAAAATATTCCAGGGAGAGGTTGCACCATTTGAGTACTACCTTCCTGAAATAAAAGAGATAATCCTGAGTAAAAGAAAACAACAGCTTGTTTCTGACCTTGAAAAGAATCTTATTAGGGAGGCAATAGACAAGAATCATCTTAAAACAAATTTTAACAACCAAGGAAAATGAGAAAAGCAATTAATGCTATACTGATATTTGCTTTCATGGCAATCTCGGCAAACAGCTATTCACAAAAATACAATAACGGACTGGTTGACAAGACAGTTGCAATAATCGGCAACGATATGATACAGCTATCCACTATTGAGGCCGAGGTACAAATGATGATGGTTCAGGGAATTACATCTGACCATAACATCAGATGCGAAATCCTTGAAGATTTGCTGAAAAACAAGCTTCTTCTTACTCAGGCCAGACTGGACAGTATCATTGTAAGTCCTGAAAATGTTGAAGCAGAGCTTGGCAACAGAATACAACAAGTACTGACTCAGCTTGGAGGTGAAAAAGCCCTGGAAGAGTATTTCAAAAAGCCACTATTCAAACTCAGACAAGAGTGGAGAGAGGCTATCCATGAGCAGTTGCTTACACAAGAGATGCAGAGGAAGGTGGCACAAGGTGCTCCAGAACTCACTCCATCTGATGTTCAGGCATTTTATGACAGAACTCCAAAAGACTCACTTCCAATAATTTCAACCCAGTACCAGATAAAACAGATTGTTCTCTATCCAAACAAAGAGGCTGCTGTAATGGC
>JAGPLK010000042.1 GCA_018053445.1 Bacteroidales bacterium
GCACCCTTGCGCCGGTCGCCACCAAGTATTGCTACCCGTGCTGCCCCTCGACTTGCATGTGTTAAGCCTGCCGCTAGCGTTCATCCTGAGCCAGGATCAAACTCTTCATTGTAAAAATTTTTTAAATTATTAGCTTGTCCTAACTAGTTTAAACCGAAAAATTATTTTAGGTCTTGACGAAGTTTATTATAAACCTCTACCTTGTTACTCTTTATAAACCTATGCTATCAAAGAACTTTCTTGTCAGCGTCTCATTTTCTGAAACGGGCTGCAAAGATATGTTTCTTTTTTTTTTCAACAAAATTATTCCGAAACTTTTTTTGAACATGTTTATATATTGCTGATTATCAGCACATGTTTTTAAATATGTTGTCGTTGAAAATTGAGCTCTGATTCAAAAACCAAAACTATAAGTAACCATCAGGCTGCGAGGCCTTAAGGTATAGACTTTTTCGATTCTGGTAAGTTCAGAAAAAACCGAATGGGTAAATTGATTGTTGTTAAAAATGTTTCTGAGGCTTAATTCGAAATTGCTTTTTCCTGCCCGGTAGTTAACTTTTATGTCTGCAAAAAAGTTACTGTGTAATGTTTGGCCGGAGGATTTATTCAAATAGTGCTCAATATTCAGTATCATATCCATCTTTCCGGAAAGTCTTATAAAATTCAAAAGAGAGGCTCCTGAACTAAATAGTGATGATTGAGATCCCTGATTATCGACTCTGTTAGTCCGGACTATTTTTAAATTAAACTCTGTATTGACTGCACTGCCAAAACTATAGCTTACCGCAGGCTCAGCCACCCAGGTTCTTGAAGAAATCTCGACATTTTTTGACTGTTGTACATAATTGCCTGAACTGACAGAATGAGAAATACTCAACCCCAAATTCAACGGGGAATCAAAAAATACTTTTGAGATATTCCCTCTGAATGAGAGCATTTTGTTAAAATTGTCATTATCGGGAAGTAATTGTCTGATGCTGAAAATGTCCGTATACTGAACTGCACTCTTTGTTCCTCCGCTTCTGTTTATGTAGCTCACATAAAATCCTGCACTAAACAGTTTGAGAGCATTTCTGTAAATAATTCTAACTGCCGAGGAGTGACTTTTTGATTCAATTATACCTGCATATCCTTCTGAAAGTGTCCGGTAATTATTCATAATAAATGAGGGATTCATGCTTTGTACCTCTCCCTGTGTAGTCTGGCCGAAGCTATATGATAAATTACCCTCCCAGTTACCCGAAGGAATAAATGTTGCCGTCACTGCCGGAGAAATCCGGAAAAAGAGTGAAGAGGTATCTGATGCCCCCCGAACATTTTTTAAGTTGTATCCAAGCATTTTAAGAGGAGAACGAATCACTAACCGAAACTTATCTCTGTCATAACGGAATGTTGGAGTAATAAACAATTCAGAGCTATAAAGCTTCATATCGTTTTCTCCTGATAAAATCACATTCTTTCTGACATCAGATAATTCTGACTTGAGGTGCTGGCTGGAAACATTATAGCCCGCCGTTATTTCAGGACGAAACCATCCGAGCTTAATCTGAGTGGATACAATATTATTCGATTTTAACTGAGTAAGGCCTACAGTTTGCCTGATACTGTCTGACACAATGTTAAGCTCCTCCGGCAAAGAGCGGTATTGAGTTCTGGAATTAAATCTAAGCACACTATTCTTAAGTGGCTTTATCAAATTGAAAATTTCTGCAAAATCATACTGGTTCTGAGACAAGTCCTGATTAATACTATTGATACCTGTCAGATTTCCGGAGACATCAGACAAAGATACTCTTCCATATAGCCGGTTCTGAACATAAATCTTTTCCTTGTTTGAGGTAACTGTAAAATCCATACTGGGAACATTCTCATGTCTGGAACTGCTTCCTCTTTCAGTAAGTACAATATCATTCTCACCATCAATAATGAATCTGGTTGTTTGCAGATTATCTGCTGTTTTCTTGTCATTTAAATATCCAACTCTCAATGTGGCCTGAACATCTTTTGCCAATGGTATCAGCAGGTTTACTGAGGCAAGATGAGATGTGTTAAAAAGAGTTCTGTCTGACTTAACCGGAGCAGACGATGTTTCGGCCAGATTAAGGATGTTTTGAGCAGAAAGATCTGGTTGCTGGAGCTGAGAATCAGGCCCCATTGAATGAAGTCTCAAATCAGTTGCAATATCAATCCCCGCTTTGTTACTTTTGAGGATTGTCATTGTCTGGCTTGTTTTTGAAAATCTGAACAGGGAGCTCCTGAAATTCCACATTGCAGGATAGACTCCCGCACCAATATCTGCAGTTCCAACAAATCTGGCCCTGGCATCAGGATGAATCGTCAGATTAATAGCAGCGTTTTCTGAATATTGGTGCTCTTTAAGTGCTCTTACCGGCTGATGATTTTCGAAAACCTGTATCATTGTAACCAAATCCGGCCGAATGTTGTTAGTAGCAATACCATACTGACCTTCAAGCATATTTTTGCCATCTATGTAAAAAGCATTTATTGGTTTGTCGTTGTATTTAATCTGGCCTGAAACATCTACAACTACACCAGGAATCCTCTTTAGCACCTCTCCGATATTCCTGTCCTGCTCTTTTACAAATCCGGAAGTCATATAGTTTAAAGTATCTCCTCTCATTGAAACTTTTGGTGCTTTAATTACAGCGCTTCTTATTTCAAATGGCTCGCTCCTGAGAATAATCCTTAGTTTGTCCGGTGGAATAGCTTTATATAAGGCCGAATACTTTTGAAATCCAATAAAAGAGACCTCGACTATAAATTCTGCATTCTCTTTGTTTACACCTGAATCAAGATTAAACAACCCGTTTTCATCGCTGAAAGTGTATGCAATTATTGATTTATCCGCAGGATTTAACAGAAGAATATGGGCATTCGGTATAGGTTTTGAATCATCAGATGAAGTTACGACACCTGATATTACTCCTTGCGAATAGAGCGCAACCGAAACAAATATTAAGAGTACAGATACATGGAGTCCTCTTCTCATAGCTCTATAGGATTGTATTTATAATTTTGATATTTGCTATTTGGTACAGGTGTACCATCTTTTTTGAAAATTCGTACCTTTCCCGATATCCCGGCCTGATTTGTGGTGAAATCAATTGGATTGGTTTTAAATTTCATCAACATTTTGACAAATTCGTCTTTTGGAACTTCACGAGATTCAGACCATCGTGATAAATTGATGTCTCTGTCAATTTTTAATATATCTACACATTCAAACATGTAGTGATTTTCGGAATCTTCAGCTTTTAGAATTAGCCCCGGCAAACCGTGAAATTTCCACGGTCCGATATTTAAATGTATCTCCGGCGCAAACCATACAACCCATTCTCTCCCTTTGTAATTTGTAGTCGCCTTGATACATTTATACTGAAAAATTATTGCCGTATCCTTTAAGATTTTCCAATCAATTTTTTCAATCGGTTCTTTTGCCGAAAAGAGACGGGCTCCAATAATTGTATAGTTAATATATTGATTTTTGGACCTATTGGATATTGTAACATCCTTTTGCCCTTGCCTGTAGCCTTGTTCATTTAAAGACTCCATGACTTCTAAACCATAATATCCTTTTTTCTGAAGATCTTTCTTAACTGAGTCTCGCAAAAATTCAGTATGACTAAAAAACATTGAAGCGTTTTGTCCTATGTCCAGGTTATACAAATCATTAAATCTTTTGTTTTTATCTAAATACTCTTGACCTGTTACTGAGTACTTAACTCTAAGGAAGAGCTTTTCTCCATCCTGAGCAAAGGATTGAGTTGAGATTATTAAAACAATAAAAGAAAAAATGATAACTCTTTTCATAAAGTGAATTTTATCAAATTACAAGGAACTATCTCTCGATTGGGTTGTATTGAGTCTTCATTTTTTGGTTTACATCTATTACTCTTCCATTTGCATCTTTTGCCACGCCAATTGTTACGCCTTTGTTTTCTAAAACGGCTAAGGGATTAGTTTTAAATTTATATAAAAGCATATCAAACTCCTTTTTAGAGACAGAACTATATTTTGAGTAGTCCGACATCTGAAGCGTCTTGTCAATTTTGCCAATTGCCATGCATTCGAATGTGTAATGTTTTTCTGAATCTTCGGCTTTTAACACTAATCCCGGCAATCCATTAAGCTTCCATGGCCCACCTGAGACAGGAATATCCTGAGTAAACCATGCAGTCCAGTCTCTTCCCCGGAAATTAGCAGTAGCTTTGAAACACTTATAATTTAGTATTGTTGCTGTTTCTCTTGTTGTTATCCATTTAATTTGTTCAACAGGCTCAGTCACCATATAATAATCTGCAATAATGATTGCGTAATGGTTTAGCGTTTTATTATTTGATGAAAGAAGAAAGATATCTTTACTTCCCCTTTTTGTACCTTTTATATTTTCCATTATTTCAAAAGCACTGTAGCCCATTTTTTTTTGGCTTTGTACAGTCGAATCTCTTATATGATTAAAATAGCTGTAATAGACCGATTCGTTATTTCCAAGATCTAGATACATCCAGTCATCTGTTTGTTTTTTGCCAAAATCTTCCAATGCCGTTACCGAATATTGAACTCTCATAAAAAGTTTCGAGCCATTTTGAGAATAAATAGAATATGGTAATAAAATTAAAATCAATAGATTAAAAATTTTTCTCATGATCAATCATTTATATTTATTATTAGCTTAAAGTATAAAAATGCCTTCTCTAAACGACAATTTGAGTAAAGAGAAGGCATGGAATCAATTAGCCACAGAACATCTCTTCAAAAAGGTCATAATACGCTAACATTTCATCAACTGTAGGTTCAAAATGGAAATTTACTGGAATACTACCACAACTCAGAACAAAAATATCATAAGCAGGAGGAGTCGCATTGGCTTGATAGGAAGTAGTATAAAACATTGCACCTGCACAAATTGCACTAAACAGAAATTTTTTCATGATTATTTATATGATTAATAGAAAATCTTATATTTTTTCACACAACCAATTAAGAATTTCTTAATCGGATACGCCTTACTCAACAATAATGAAATTAATGTTCTCAGGAAATATCGTATATTTGCATGCCGTTTTGTAGTTTTAATATTTATATGCACCAGCTTTGTCAGGCTTGTAGGTAAAATAAGATAATTGCAAAGCGGTTTTTTAGTTGGCAAGACTATCCCACAATTAGCTTATTTACAACTTCTTCAAATATAATTGTATTTTTATTACTGAACCTTAATTTTAAGTTAATTTTAACTTAATTTTAACTTAATCAAAGTATTACTTAAATGAATATTTATCTGCAATTATTTACCACTTTTTCCAAAATCGGGGCCTTCACCATTGGCGGAGGTTATGTAATGATTCCGCTCATTCAGCGGGAGGTGGTAGATAATAAGGGGTGGCTGGAGAAGGAGGAGTTCCTCGATATGCTGGCAATTTCGCAATCGGCCCCCGGCATACTGGCAATGAATATCTCAATTTTCATTGGTCAGAAGCTGAAAGGCGTAAAAGGGAGTATAGTTGCGGCAACAGGTATTGCCCTCCCCTCTTTTCTGATTATTCTGGCAATAGCCGCTTTTTTTGCCGGGTTCAAAGAGAACGAGACTGTTGAGAAGATGTTTAAGGGAATAAGACCTGTTGTGGTTGCCTTAATTGCGGTACCTGTGATCTCAATAGCAAAGGGTCTCAAACTGAATATTTATACTTCATTTATTCCTGTAGCATCTGTTCTCCTTATAGTATTTCTGAACATATCGCCTGTATGGATAATTCTGGCAGGTGCATTACTGGGTATTTTTTACTTTTACTATAGAGCAAAAAGATGATTTACCTGCAACTATTTATAACTTTTTTCAAGATAGGCCTCTTTACATTTGGAGGTGGGTATGCAATGATATCCCTTATTCAGAATGAGGTTGTTGTAACAAGGGGGTGGATAGATGCCGCTTCATTTACAGATATAATAGCTGTTTCGCAAATGACACCCGGCCCCATTGGAATAAATAGTGCCACATATATAGGTTATACTGTTACAGGGGATTTTTGGGGATCTCTGGTGGCAACATTTGCAGTATGCCTGCCATCATTTATTATTATACTGCTTATAGCACTACTCTACAAACAATTCAAAAAAAACAGATGGTTTAATGCTGCATTGACCGGAATAAGGCCGGTAATCCCGGGACTAATCGCGTCTGCAGCAATAACATTGGTCACTCCCGATAATTTTATTGACTGGAAAAGCTGGATACTGTTTGCAGCTGCATTTGCTGCCGTACAATGGGGTAAAAAAAGTCCAATTTTGCTTATACTTCTTGGTGCTGCGGCCGGACTAATTATTTACTAATCTCATAAAAATTTACAGAAGCTTTATCCTGTTAGTCTCTTCAAAATACCTGAAATACATAAAGAGTTTGTAGTTAAAGTCCTTATTTTTATTAGCTGATAAATTTACAAAAATCGTGCAGTAATAGCTAAATTTGTGCAATCAACAATATACGCTAAATAACATGAATAATATTATAAAATCATCAATTTCCATTGTTTTAATATCTCTTTCTGCAACAATCACAAACATCAGCTCATTCGCTCAGAATAATAAGTACAGCACACTTTACTATCAAAGAGCATCCCTTTTTGAAGAGCTCTCTGTTGACAGTAATGATATTATTTTCCTGGGTAACAGTATAACCCACTTTGGCGAGTGGCACGAAATTTTTAACAATCCCAATATTAAAAACCGCGGTATTAGCGGTGATATAGCTCAGGGTGTTTATGACAGGCTCAACCCTATTCTGAAAGGCAAACCATTAAAAATATTTCTGCTAATAGGTATTAATGATGTTTCACACAATTTAACCGCAGATTCAATAGTTAATGCTATAAGGAAAATCTCTTTAAAAATAAAAGAAGCATCCCCTGATACTAAACTTTATATACAGAGTGTAATGCCTGTAAACCCGGCTTTTAACATGTTCCTCAAAGCTACTGAAAGAGGTGATGTTGTCAAAGAGATAAACAAGGGGCTTGAAATATTATGCTCCGATGAAAGCATAACTTTCATAGATATCTACAACTGCCTCACCACTCCCGGAACAGACCTTCTTAATCCGGACTTTACAAATGACGGACTCCATTTAATGGGAGCCGGATATTTAAGGTGGGCAGAAGCAATAAAAAAACACCTGGAGGAGTAAACCAATTCTGTCTCATCTCTGTTATCATAACAAGTGTGAATTGGAAATAAAGAAGCCCGGCACATTAGTACCGGGCTTTGGGTGGAAGATCGGGTTCGAACCGACGACCTCTAGTGCCACAAACTAGCGCTCTAACCAGCTGAGCTACGACCACCATTTTTCCGATTGAATCGGGATGCAAAAATAGACAATTTTTCTTAATTGCAAACAAGAAATATTTAAAATAGAGCGCTTATTGAAAATCGTAAGCAAATAGTTACAATTTAATAGGTGTTATTATCGCTTTTTTTCCTACTTTTGCCGCCGAAAAGCTCTTGACAAGAATTGAATAAAATATATTGAAATTATGGCTCGTGAAATTAAATTTTCTCTGGTTTACAGAGATATGTGGCAATCATCAGGGAAGTATGTCCCTATGGTTCACCAACTAACAGAGATCGCACCTGTAATCATTGATATGGGATGCTTTGATAGGGTGGAGACCAATGGTGGTGCTTTTGAGCAGGTTAATCTACTGTTCGGGGAGAATCCAAACAAGGCTGTCCGCGAATGGACTGCTCCGTTCAACAAAGTCGGTATCCAAACCCATATGCTTGAAAGAGGGCTGAATGCTTTGAGAATGAACCCGGTTCCTGCAGATGTCAGAGAGCTGATGTACAAAGTTAAAGCGAAACAGGGAACAAATATCTCTCGCTCATTTTGCGGTCTGAATGATCCAAGAAACCTTGAGTTATCTGCAAAATATGCTAAGAAAGGGGGGATGATTTCACAAATCGCACTTAGTATAACCTCGTCACCCGTTCACACTGTAGAATACTACATGGGACTTGTTGACAAAGTTGTTGAATTTGGTGCCGATGAGATATGTCTTAAGGATATGGCTGGTGTTGGAAGGCCTGCTTTTCTGGGAAGACTTACAAAAGCTATTAAAGATAGATATCCACATATAGTCGTAGAATATCACGGTCATACAGGCCCGGGCTTCTCTGTTGCATCAATGCTGGAGGTTGCCCGCGCAGGTGCAGATTATCTGGATGTAGCTATGGAGCCGCTATCATGGGGTATGGTTCACCCTGATGTTATTACTATTCAGGCAATGCTTAAAGATGCAGGATTCCTTGTTAAGGATATTAACATGGATGCATACATGGAGGCAAGAAGACTTACCCAAAGCTATATAGATGACTATCTTGGATACTTCATTGATCCGGGTAATAAAGTTATGACATCTCTGCTGGTAGGTTGCGGCCTTCCTGGTGGTATGATGGGATCTATGATGGCAGACCTTAAAGGATTCCACGGAGCAATAAATTCATCTTTGAGAAATCAGGGCAAGAAAGAGCTCCAGCTCAACGAACTTGTAGTTATGCTATTCCAGGAGGTTGAGTATGTATGGCCTAAGCTGGGTTACCCTCCTTTGGTTACACCATTCAGCCAGTATGTTAAAAATACTGCATTAATGAACCTTATGCACATTCTCAAGGGAGAACCAAGGTGGACAACTATTGACAAGGATACCTGGAATATGATACTTGGCAAAACCGGCAAGCTTCCTGGTGAGTTGGCTCCTGAAATTGTACAGATTGCTAAAGATAAGGGCATGGAGTTCTATACAGGTAATCCACAGGATGCATTCCCTAATGAGCTTGATAAGTTCCGTAAGGAAATGGTTGAAAACAACTGGGAGCTTGGAGAGGATGATGAAGAGTTGTTTGAGTTTGCTATGCACGAAAGACAGTACAGAGACTACAAGAGCGGCGTGGCAAAACAGCGTTTCAATCAAGAGCTAGAGGCTGCCAAAGCAAAAGCAGGCGCACCTATAGTGGTTACCCGTCCTGTTGTGGAGATGCCTAAAATTGATATTGAAAAGATTATTGAAAAATATCCAAACGCAAAACCAATACAATCACCTGTAAAAGGTCAGATTATCTGGCAATACGACCTGATGGACAAATCTTCTGCTCCAAATATTGGCGAGCCGGTTGAGGCGAATAAGCCGATGTGCTTTGTTCAGGCTTTCTATGGTATGGAGGTTGTAAAACCTTCATTCAGCGGAAAAATTGTAGCCATCTGTGCAAAACACGGAGAGACAATAGCCAAAGGAGAGATTATTGCTTTTGTTGAATAATAATTCTTACAAGTAATTCAAAACGAGGAGGGCGAAAGCTTCTCCTCGTTTTTTGTTTAACTTGCAATGCAACGGGATGAAGAGTAACTGCATCTTATCAATACAATCCGATAATTTAAATAACAGGAATATGAAAAGGAGATTAATGAATTTTATTGTTGTGCTCTTCGCAGGAATTGCACTCGTATCATGTACAAAAGATTCAGCAGATGCAGGAAAGTTTTATCTTGATTATGGTGTAATCGTAGGGAATAAACCGGATTTTAAAATCAAACTTGACAATGGACTTACTCTGATAATTGATGTTAATAAAATACCTGAATTTGCCGTAACAGATGGTCAGAGAGTATTGGTAGATTACACCCCTCTTAATCCGCTTCCGGATGGAGCACAAACATTTGCACCTGTAACAGAGAGCAGGGTAATACTGAACTATTTGTATGACATCCTGACCAAAGACTATCTTGAAGCTTCACAGATAGATACAAAAGAGAAGAGAGACAGTATAGGTTATGACTATATTAATGTCAGAGATGCCTGGATAGGATCAAAATATTTAAATGTGAATTTTGAATTTTACATGAATAATCCAAGCATCAGACATATGATAAATGTAATATATGATGATGTAAGGAGTACAGACAAAGACTTATACTTCACAATGAAGCATAATGCTAAAAATGACGCAAACCATTTCAGGGCATTTGGAAGAGTCTCTTTTGACATTGAAGATTTACTACAGGACATAGGAGCAGGAGAGAGCGCTAACATACATATCCAATGGGATGGATACGATTTCGGAAATCAAAGTAAGACTTTTACTTACAAAAAGTGACCTAGGAGGGATTCAAACCCCCGACCTTCAGAACCGGAATCTGACGTTCTATTCAACTGAACTACTAGGCCGTTAAACGGACCGCAAAGATACATATTTTAAAATTCTCTGAAAAATGTATCTTTGCGGTTCATTTATATATAGAGCAATATATGAAAGCTTTTGTATTTCCCGGTCAGGGAGCACAATTTAGTGGAATGGGAAAAGATCTTTACGACAACAATCCTGTTGCAAGGGAGTTGTTTGAAAGAGCTAACGCAATTCTTGGTTTTAGAATTACTGATATCATGTTCAGCGGCTCCGATGAGCAACTTAAAGAGACTAAGGTCACACAACCCGCCATATTCATCCATTCGGTTATTTTATCTAAATGCATCGATAACTTCAATCCTCAAATGGTTGCAGGACACTCTCTCGGTGAGTTCTCTGCACTTGTGGCTGCAGGAGCTATGAGTTTTGAAGACGGCCTTAAACTGGTTTCTGCCAGGGCAATGGCAATGCAGAAGGCCTGTGAAATAGCCCCGTCAACAATGGCTGCGGTAATAGGGACAGATGACAGTACAGTTGAAAGAATCTGTGCTGAAGCACCCGGCACTGTAGTTCCGGCAAATTATAACTGCACAGGACAGCTTGTAATTTCAGGCGAGATTGAATCTGTAAAATGGAGTTGTGAAAAATTAAAAGAGGCAGGAGCCAAAAGAGCCCTGGTGCTGCAGGTAGGAGGAGCTTTTCACTCCCCTCTTATGGAACCTGCAAGGGAGGAGCTGGCGGCAGCTATTGAAAACACTACATTCAGCATGCCTCTCTGTCCCATTTACCAGAATACCGATGCATTGCCTCACACAAATCCGGCAGAAATTAAGGCAAACCTTATCAAACAGCTTACAGCTCCGGTTAAGTGGAGACAAAGTGTAGAAAAGATGTGGGAAGATGGAGCCAGAGAGTTTGTTGAGCTGGGGCCGGGGAGCGTTCTTCAGGGTCTTATTAAAAAGATTGCACCGGAGAGTATTACCGGTGGATATCAATAATATTCAGTATTATAAAACTTTGAGAAAATTAAATGGCACCTCCTTAAAAGGAAGTGGTCATTTTACTTTTTATTTATAAAATAATTGATTATTTTTGGAGTGAAGTTGATGTAGTATGCCCATGTCACACCAGATAAAATTTGAATTGGATACAGAGACAGAGTTGTCAGCCGGACTCTGTCCGGTGAGTGGTAAAAGTGACCTCATCATTTATGAGGCCGGTAAAGCGGGTCTGCAGTCTTGAATGGATTTGCAGGCCATTTTTGTTTTCAACTCAGAGAGAATTAAATTAATAAACATAAATACTAATAACTAAAAAACCAGTTATGGCAAAAGAAAAAAAATTTATTACCTGCGATGGTAATTACGCAGCTGCACATGTTGCATACATGTTCAGCGAGCTTGCAGCCATATACCCTATCACACCATCTTCAACAATGGCAGAGTATGTTGACGAGTGGTCTTCTTTCGGAAAAAAGAACCTCTTTGGAGAGCAGTTGAGGGTTGTTGAGATGCAAAGTGAGGGGGGTGCAGCCGGAGCACTGCATGGTGCACTTCAGGCAGGTGTTCTCGCCACAACTTTTACAGCTTCGCAGGGTCTCCTGCTTATGATACCAAATATGTACAAAATCGCCGGCGAATTACTCCCAACAGTATTTCATGTTTCTGCAAGAACTCTTGCAGCACAGGCCCTTTCAATATTTGGAGACCATTCGGATGTAATGGCAGCCAGGCAGACAGGATTTGCCCTTCTGGCCTCCTCAAGTGTTCAGGAGGCTCTTGACCTTGGTGCAGTTGCACACCTCGCAACTCTTAAATCCAGAGTGCCATTTGTACACTTCTTCGACGGCTTCCGTACCTCTCATGAGATTCAGAAAATTGAAGATCTTGACCAGGATGCTGTAAAAAAGATGATCAGCGATAAATCTCTTAAGGCATTCAGACAAAAGGCACTTAATCCTGTTAAACCTGTTACAAGAGGTACAGCTCAGAATCCTGATGTATTTTTCCAGGCAAGAGAGGCCAGCAATCCTTTTTACGATGCAGTTCCTGATATCGTAGCAAGGTATATGGGAGAGATTAGCGAGCTCACAGGCCGTCACTATCTGCCATTTGACTATTACGGAGATCCTCAGGCAGAAAATATTATTATAGCAATGGGCTCTGTTTGCGAAACAATCAGAGAGGTTGTTGATATGCAGATGGAGAAGGGTGAGAAAGTAGGTGTTCTTACAGTAAGACTTTACAGACCATTCTCTGCAAAATATTTCTTCCGTGTTCTTCCAAAGAGTGTAAAAAGAATAGCTGTTTTAGACAGGACAAAAGAGCCGGGTGCAGTTGGCGAACCATTATATGTTGATATCAAATCTGCCATAGCAGAAAAGGGTGGCAAAATGCCTCTTATCGTTGGTGGAAGATATGGCCTTTCGTCTAAAGACACCAGTCCTGCACAAATACTTTCAGTTTTTGAAAATCTCAACATGAAAGAGCCTAAGAACGGCTTTACAATTGGTATTGTTGACGATGTAAGCTTTAAGTCACTCCCTTTAAAAGAGGAGATAAGCGTATCTAAAAAAGGTGTAAAAGAGTGTAAATTCTACGGTTTGGGATCAGACGGAACAGTCGGGGCAAACAAGAACACAATTAAAATTATTGGAGAGACTACACCTAAATATGTTCAGGCATATTTTGACTACGACTCAAAAAAATCAGGAGGATATACTTGCTCACACCTTCGTTTTGGAGATACCCCTATAAACTCTCCTTACCTGGTTTCTACTCCTGACTTTGTAGCCTGCCATGTAACATCTTATCTGAATAAATATGATGTATTGAGAGGTATAAAAAAAGGAGGAACATTCCTTCTGAATACCCTTTGGTCAGTAGAGGAGACTGTTGAAAAGCTTCCTGATCACATAAAAGCAACTATTGCTAAAAAACAGCTGAATCTCTATATTATAAATGCTACCCAAATTGCTGAAGATATTGGACTGGGCAACAGAACCAATACTATTCTCCAAAGTGCATTCTTCAAAATAGCAGACATTATTCCATTTGAACAGGCTGTTGCCGAGATGAAACACGCTGCAGAAAAGTCATATGGAAGAAAAGGAGATAAAATTCTTCAAATGAACTATGCAGCAATCGACAGAGGAGCTGAGTATGTTAAAGTTGAAATTCCTACAGAATGGAAAAACCTTACAACCAAATTCCGCCCATCAAGTTTTGACAGACTTGCACCGGATTGGGTAAGAAATGTTGCTGATGTTGTAAACGCACAAGGCGGCAACGATCTTCCTGTAAGTGCATTCCTGCACCTTGAGGATGGAACTATCCCGGCAGGAACAGCGGCATACGAAAAGAGGGGAATTGCAACCCATGTTCCTGAATGGCAGCCTGAAAACTGTATTCAGTGTAACCAGTGTGCCTATGTTTGCCCTCACGCTGCAATCCGCCCATTCCTTATGAGCGAGGAGGAGCAGAGCCACGCTCCGGCAGGTGTTAAAAAGGTAAAAGGCAATGGTCCTTTCAAAGAGTACAGCTTTACTATTCAGGTTACCCCTTATGACTGTACCGGTTGCGGCAACTGTGCCGATGTCTGCCCTGCCAAGAGCAAGGCTCTTATAATGAAGCCATTTGAGACTCAGGAGCACGAGCAGCACAACTTTGATTATATGCACGGAGTTGTTGGTTACAAAGACACAATCCAGTCAAAAACTCAGAATGTTAAGAATCTGCAGTTTGCTCAACCACTGTTTGAGTTCTCAGGCGCTTGCGCAGGTTGCGGTGAGACCCCTTACATCAAGGCTATCACTCAACTTTACGGAGACAGAATGATGATTGCAAATGCAACAGGATGCTCATCAATCTTTGGTGGTTCATTCCCTGCTTCGCCATACACAACCAATAGTTCCGGACATGGTCCTTCATGGGCTAACTCACTGTTTGAAGATAACGCCGAGTATGGAATGGGTATGCGTCTGGGCTCTGAGAGAGTACGCGACAGAGTTGCAAAACTTATGGCTGATGGACTAGAGTGCAAAGATTGCTCTGCAGAGATGAAAGTACTCTTTGGCGAATGGATTACAAAACGCGACGATGCCGCTGCTACAAGAGAGATAGCTGACAAGCTTATCCCTATGATTAGCGAATGTGGATGTGCAATTTGCAAAGAGCTCACAATACTTAAAGATTACTTCATTACAAGATCTCAGTGGATCTTTGGAGGAGATGGATGGGCTTACGATATTGGATATGGTGGACTTGACCATGTACTTGCCTCCGGAGAGAATGTTAATGTATTGGTTCTTGATACTGAGGTTTACTCAAATACCGGTGGTCAATCTTCAAAATCCACACCTGTGGGAGCAGTTGCAAAATTCGCAACTTCAGGGAAGAAGATTCGCAAGAAAGACCTCGGCATGATGGCTATGAGTTACGGTTATGTATATGTTGCTCAGGTAGCAATGGGTGCCAGCCACAACCAGCTAATGAATGTCCTTAAAGAGGCCGAGGCTTACAACGGACCATCACTAATCATCGCTTATGCACCATGTATCAGCCACGGTCTGAAGAACGGGATGGGTGCATCACAGCGCGAGGAGAAGATGGCTGTTGACTGCGGATACTGGCAGCTTTACCGTTTCAACCCTATGCTTGAGGAAGAGGGCAAAAATCCATTTACACTTGATAGCAAGGAGCCTGACTGGACTAAATTCCAGGAGTTCCTTAACGGAGAGGTTCGCTACACTTCACTTAGAGCAACATTCCCTGAGGAGGCTGAGACTCTGTTCAAGCTTACTGAAGAGTATGCCAAGAAGCGTTACAACTCTTACAAGAGGATGGCTGAACACTTCTAGAAGTAAAACTTCGATACTAATCAAACACAGGTGCTCCTTTTGGGAGCACCTTTGTTAATATTTCATGTTAAGATTTTACTTTGAGGAGAGTGTGGCCAGCACAGCATCAATGATTCGTTTTTCGCGGCCGGCGGTCATGTCGTAAATCTCTTGTGCCTCTGCAACCAGTTTGTCTGCAACGGTACGATCTTTCAGGTCTACAGAGTTTATTCTTACATTCATATAGGCTCCGTAAATGGCAGACCTGA
>JAGPLK010000113.1 GCA_018053445.1 Bacteroidales bacterium
GTCAAACCCTCGCCCGCCTTCTGGCAATTCATTGCCTTCAGCCAGGGTTATAAGGTGCTTCGCAGTTTTAGCCATTCGGCACAAGTTCTTCTTGCTGCCCGGGATATTCCCGTGCGCCACAAGCCCGTAAAGAGCTTGAGAAATGAGCGGGAAATAACCCGGACTTCCACTTTGATCTTATACTTCAAACGTCAGGTTTAGTGCTTGTACTTAGATAATCCGAGCGTTATAGCGCTCCGGATTTTAGCTTTTCTGGTGAATTCGATCGTTAATTCTTAGAATTAAATCATAATTCATATGTGGAAAACGTCAGATAATTAATAGGATAGCGTTTAATTTTATAATAGTCCAATGATCATCATAACATCAGTTCAATACTAATTTTTACAAATAACTGCAAATACTAGTTGTATAACTAGCAAAAATAGTTGTATAACTAAAAAGTATAGTTATATTTGTGTGGTTTTTAAATGGAGAGTATTATGAAAACAGCAAAAGGTAAAATGATTGCAGAAAGACTAACTGCAAAAGAGGAGGAGATAATGAACCATTTTTGGGAGCGGGGAGAGTTGTTTGTCAGGGAGCTTCTTGAGTTGTATACAGAGCCTAAGCCACATTTTAACACTCTTTCCACCATAGTTAGAGGATTGGAGGAGAAGGGTTTTATCTCTCATAGATCATTTGGAAGTACATATCAATACTATGCAGCAATTTCAAGAGAAGAGTATAAAAGAGGGGCTCTGAGCAGGGTTGTTACAAAATATTTTAAAGACTCTTACCTTGGAGTTGTTTCATCTCTTATAGAAGAGGAGGAGGTATCCCTGGAAGAGCTTAAGAGGCTTATTGAAAAAGTAGAAAAATCCAAAACAGATAAATAGCTTATGGGAGATATATTTGTTTATATACTTAAATCCTCTCTTTGTCTGGCTCTGTTCTACCTTTTTTTTACTGCTGCCCTTAGCAGAGAGACTTTTTACAGATTCAACAGAGTTGTAATTGTTGTGATGTTGCTTCTAGCTCTTCTTTTGCCATTGGTAAACATCTCTGTTGAAAAGGATACTCCATATTCAGGAATTGCATTAAATATAGGAGCACTGCTGGAAATGACAAATTCTGAATCCGGGGGAGAGTTCCAGTCAAACACAAACTCTTTTCTAGTCTGGATTTTTGTAATCTACATTTTTGGAGTAGCTATCGCATTTACAAGAACTATGACATCTCTCATTAAAATGATTAATATGCTCAAAGAGAGAGAGGCTCAGCGGAAATCACTGGAGGGGGGAGTTACATTAATTATTCATAATAAAAACAGGGCTCCCTTTTCCTGGATGAAATATATTGTGATTTCAAGAAAGGATTTTACGGAGAGCGGAGATGAGATAATTTTACACGAACAGGCTCATATTTATAACCGTCATTCAATAGATCTTATTGTAGCAGAGATTGTAAAGATTATCTACTGGTTCAATCCGGTGGCTTATTTGCTAAAAAGGGAGCTTCAGAATATTCACGAGTATCAGGCCGACGAAGCGGTCATTAATAATGGCATCGATGCAAAAAAATATCAATTATTATTAATTAAAAAAGCTGTTGGCGACAGGCTCTACACTATGGCCAACAGCTTCAATCAAAGTAAACTTAAAAACAGAATTACCATGATTTCAAAGAAAAAATCTCAAAAGAGTGCAGCTCTGAAGGCTTTGTTCCTGCTGCCATTGTCTATGTTTGCTGTGGTTGCATTTGCAACTGAAGAGGTATCTGATGTTCTTGCTCCTGTATATGAACTCAAAGTTACTGATTTTATTCAAAAAGATACAGCAAGAACCAAAACTACAACCATTGTTGTCAATAAGGTAAATGAGAAAGTTAATATTGACGAGGTTGATACATTGAAAGGGAAGAAAAATATAAAAGTATTTGTTTACAACAGAGATTCTGTCTCAAACAAAGAAAATGTTATTGTGTTTGTTGACGGAATTGAAAAAGATGACAAAGTTATTAAGGAGATAGACCATAAAGATTTGAAAGAGGTGAGAGTTTATAAGGGAGAGAAGGCTTTGGAGGAGTATGGAGATAAAGCCAAGGATAAAGATGGAGTTATTGTAATTACAACTAAATACTCAGAAAAGAGGGGAGAAGAGGATGTGAAAATTGTTGAGAAGGTTGTTGTTAAAATGTCTGATTCAGATTCAATGCCATTGTATGTGGTAGATGGAATTGCCATGGAAAAAGATAAACTTGATAAAGTAGATCCTAAAACTATCTCGTCAGTTAATGTATTGAAAGGAGATGCTGCTACCAGGATTTATGGCGAAAAGGGTAAGAATGGAGTAGTTGTAATTACCCTAAAAAAGTAAATAAAAAGTATTTAAGAGGATTTTTTTTGTAACTTTGAAGACTATTTCAATGGCATTTTATAAGCAAATTATAACAAAATGAAACAAGATCTTCAAATTTCCGAATTGATAAAGAAAGAGGAGAATCGTCAGTTGCACGGTATTGAGCTGATTGCTTCTGAGAATTTTGTAACTCCACAAGTTCTTTCTGCTTTGGGCTCTGTTCTTACAAATAAATATGCGGAGGGTTATCCCGGTGCTAGATATTATGGTGGATGTGAGGTTGTTGACCAAGTTGAACAACTTGCAATTGATAGATTGTGTCAACTCTTTGGTGCTGAGTACGCTAATGTGCAGCCGCACTCAGGTGCCCAGGCGAATATGGCTGTTTTTATGGCATGTCTGAAGCCGGGTGACACATTTATGGGATTGGATCTTGCTCACGGAGGTCACCTTACTCACGGATCTCCCGTGAATATGTCAGGAATGTGGTATAACGCCATTGCCTATCAGCTAAGCGAAGAGACAGGAATGGTTGACTACGATGATATGGAGAGGAAGGCCCTGGAGTTTAAGCCAAAACTAATTGTGGGTGGTGCCTCTGCCTATTCAAGAGAGTGGGACTGGGCCAGAATGAGAGCAATTGCTGACAAGATTGGTGCAATATTTATGGTAGATATGGCTCATCCTGCAGGTCTTATAGCAGCAGGTCTGCTTGAAAATCCGGTAAAATATGCTCATATAGTTACATCTACAACTCATAAGACTCTAAGAGGTCCAAGAGGTGGAATTATTCTGATTGGCAAAGATTTTGAGAACCCGTTTGGGATAAAGACTCCTAAAGGGGAGACAAAAATGATGTCAGCTGTACTGAATTCAAGTGTATTCCCTGGCATTCAGGGAGGTCCGCTTGAGCATTGTATAGCTGCAAAGGCTGTCTCTTTCTTTGAAGCCCTGCAGCCGGAATTCAAAAACTATCAGCTTCAGGTAAAGAAAAATGCTGCTGCGATGGCAGCCGCCTTTATTGATAAAGGGTATAAAGTAGTCTCCGGAGGAACCGACAACCATCTTATGTTAATTGACCTTAGAAGCAAATTCCCTGATCTGACAGGTAAGGTTGCAGAGAAGGTTCTGGTAACTGCAGATATTACTGTTAATAAGAATATGGTTCCATTTGACAGTCGCTCTCCATTCCAGACTTCAGGGATAAGAGTAGGAACTCCTGCAATTACATCAAGGGGTCTGGTAGAAAAAGATATGCCTTTTATTGTTGAGCTGGTTGATAAAGTTCTGTCAAACCACGAAAACACACAGGTTATTGATGAGGTTAAAGAGCAGGCAAGAAAGAAGATGCATGGTCTACCTTTGAATATCTGGTAGGACCTTTTTATCCTCAGATGATTTATTCTTAGACAGGTCGGTTTTTCCGGCCTGTTTTGCTTTAGGAAAGAATCTCCGGGTATTGGGAAAAAGTGGCTTCTCAACAGAAAGGGCAGCTTCTCCTTCAGAAGGCCTTAATTTCCTGTTACAAACATCAAATCTGGTGAGAGGCTTTTCACTCTCTCTCCATGTAAATCCCTTTAGTCTGTCTTTACCCTGTTCAATTGATACTATCGGAAAAATATCACTTTTAATACCATCAAAATATTTGACTTTTGAGAGTTTTGCACTATCTATTGTTGCGCTAAGAAATTTGCACTCTTTTTCGTTCATCATTGTAGTAACACTATCTTCAGCCAGGAAAAAGAGCAAAGAGGCGCCTCCAAGCGCGTCAAAGCGTGTAAGTTTATTATCCCTGAAAAAACCTATCATATCTGTACTCTTTATCTGATTGTAGTACAGCGAATCCTCCCTGGATATATAGTAAGCATTGGACATAAGCTCTGCTTTAGATAATTTGTTCCCCGAGAGAACAAACTGTATGCTGTCTGCAGTAAACTGACTACCCTCATTCCACATAACAGGCAGTGTGTATAATCTGGCAATAGAGTCAATTGAATTGAAAGTAAGAGAGTCGGATTTTGCCTGCATCACACCTCTGAAAATTTTTACATTATTGTATGCGAGCGTAAACCTGATAGTGGTAGTGTCTTTTTGAGGTGGTGAGGATATTGCAATGCTATCGTTTAAAACCAGAAGTGAGTCTTTTACAACAATCAGAGAATCTTT
>JAGPLK010000114.1 GCA_018053445.1 Bacteroidales bacterium
GGATAGCCAACCATAGCTGTAGAAAAAACGACCTCACCATCAATGGCTTGGTCGTTTCCAAATGAGTAGCCGGAAAACTCTGTTCCATCCTCAAGAACGAGTGTTGCGGATTTGTATTTGTGCATCTCTTTTTCTTAAATTTCTTTAATTATATGTGTGCAAAGTTATGTATAAAATTCAAAAAAACATTAATCAATTACATTGCCCTGGCAAATACCGACCATAGTTGGGCTTTCATATCCTGCCATCTCTTCATTGTCGAGAGAGCAAAACTATTTGTGTGGTTTGTAAGGATCTCTTTTGCCTTGTCCACTTTACCCTCTTTTATAAGCTCCTCAGCTTGCTTCTCTACCGATGGAGCACTATTGAACATCTCCTCTTCAAATCTGGCAATCTCTGGTTCAAGAATTCCTCTAGTCTTATCCCAGTTTATTGTTGCAATTCTGTTTGTCTCTCTAAACGCCCATATAGCAGCGTCTTCACGATACCTGTGTTGTCCGCATATATGAAATGACTTTGGAAGAGAAATTGTTCCCGAATAAATTGGGATTCTAGGACTTTGCGCTGGATTATCAAATGAGAAATAGGCAACACCACCAATTTCATCTGGAAGCCAATCTCTCAATTGTATTATATGAGAGTAAGAGCACTGTATAACGGCAATCCCTCTAACTCTTTCAGTAACTCCAGGTTTTATAGTATTGAGGAGAGCTCTCATTTCATTACTCATAAAATTTGAAACAGGCCTGATCTGTTCTTTGTACTCGTTCCCTTTAGCATCTCTTCTTGTAACTTCTGCTACCAGATTCTTTGTCTGATCCCACTCAGTACCTTCATAAGTATGTCTGTAAAATGCCATAACATCTCTTACGGATATTTTTTTATCAGGTTTTACTGAGAACGGGAGCTCTTCTGAATCATATTTAAGACTCAATGACGGAGCAACAGAGCTTAGTACAAAAAATTCTCTTATAGAAAATGGCTTTCTGCCATTATTAATTTTCCAAAATTTAAACTCCTCTTTTCCATCCCATAGTCCGAGTTTGATACATCTCTCTTTGATATCTGAACTATACATGAAGTTCTCGGAATCATTAAAATTAACATTCGAGATTCGTGGAATATTGGCCGATATTCCAACATGGTCATCGGGAATTCTTTGTGCTACCCAAATAGCAGATGGTTTCCCGGCTCCGGAACCAAAAATTTCCAGTTGCCAAACCTCTTTTTTATCAGCAATAGTAAGGCACTCACCTGAATCACCATATCCATATGTTTCAGCAAGTTTTCCGATTAGTTTAATAGCATCTCTTGCCGTACTGCATCTTTGAAGGGCTACTCTTTCCAGTTCCTCTATAAGAAACAGACCGTTCTTGTTTACCAGAACATCTCTGCCTGTTATTGTTGTCTCACCCATTGCAAGCTGTTTCTCGTTCAGGCAAGGGTACGCTGTATTTAAAAAAGCAAAAGTCTCTTCAACAGCTGGGATTCTGCCCTTCTCTGTAACATTTCTGGTATCCCACGGCTCTTCATTATGAAGTACCCCCCAATATACAGGCTCTGTCTCTCCCGGTTTAAACTTTTTTCTGGCTGTCATCTCCACCCAAGTCCGATAGTTAGAGTCACAAGTGTGGGCAGTCATAACAGATCCATCTGTGCTCGCTTTTTTGCCAACCATAATAGATGTGCAACTCTCTGCAAAATTCTCATCATCCGGATTAACCGGGATCCATTGTGTCTGTGCAGTTGTAATTCCGCTCAACAGAACTACAAACAACATTAGGGATAGTCTCTTAAAATTCATAGAAATTCAGGTTTGTTGTTTATGCAAAAATAGCATTATCTTTACCAAATCCAATACCTATATTATGTTTAAAGTTCTTCTCTCAGTAATTCTTATATTTCTTCCTTTCATCTCGAGTAGTCAGGAGAAGAGGATATTTGTTATACCTGTAAAAGGAGAGATTTCTAAGGCAACAGAGCGTACCTTATCTAAAGGTCTTCAACAAGCTGATGAAAAGGGTTATGACTTTGTAATAGTACAATTAAACACATACGGTGGTGCAGTGGCTTCAGCAGATAGTATGAGAAGTGCTCTCCTCAGATTCCCTGTTCCTGTAGCTGCTTTCATTGATAATCAGGCTGTATCGGCCGGAGCTTTAATTAGTATAGCGTGTGATTCCATTTATATGACAACAGGGAGCACAATTGGTGCTGCTACAGTCGTGAATCAGAACGGAGAGCCAATGCCTGATAAATATCAGTCATTTATGCGGGCAATGATGAGGTCCACAGCACAGGCAAACGGGAGGGACCCAAAGATTGCAGAGGCAATGGTTGACCCCACAATTGTTGCATCAAGCACTGGAGATGATAGCCTTAAAGTACTTAGTTTTACAATGGAAGAAGCTATTGAAAATAATTACTGTGAAGGATTTGCTGAAAAGATTCAGGATGTAGCCACCCTTCTCACAAATGGTGATAATTATATTTTAGAGGAGATGGAAATTTCATTTACTGATGAAGTTATTTCATTTCTGCTCTCACCGGTTATTCAGGGATTGTTACTTATGGTTATAATAGGAGGGCTCTATTTTGAGCTTCAAAGTCCCGGAATTGGTTTTCCATCTGCAGCTGCAGTTATTGCTGCTCTGCTATATTTTGCGCCACTATATCTTGAGGGTTTAGCTGAAAATTGGGAAATTCTTCTCTTTGCAGCAGGGATCCTGCTGATTATTGCAGAGATCTTTATAATCCCCGGGTTTGGAATTGCAGGAATATCTGGAATAACCTTAACAATATTAGCACTTGTCTTTGCAATGATTGACAATAACCTTTTTTACTTCAAAGGAAATTTGAATTTTATAGTCATTGTTAAGCCACTCTCGATAGTAATGGTTTCTGCACTATCTTCATTAGTTGTCTCAATATGGCTTGCAGGAAGAGTTTTTCCCGGAAAAAGTTTTTCCCATCTTGCACTAAGGACAAAATTAGATTCCAGTAAAGGCTATATAGGCGTTGAAGATATTAATAACAACTTAATTGGAAAGGTTGGAATAGCTGCAAGCAGCCTTCGTCCCGCCGGGAAGATTGAAATAGAGGGGAAATGGTATGACGCTACAATTGAGTTTGGGATGGCAGATAAAGGTGAAGAACTTGTGGTAACTAAATTCGAGGGCGGAAGAGTTTATTGCGAGCGTCTTCCTCAATAAGCTCAAGCAATTTGTTAATTGCCTCCTCTTGTGGAACTGATCTGTAAACAGGTTCTTTTCCCCTGTAGATACTCACTTTGTTCTTACCCTCACCAACATAACCGTAGTCAGCATCAGCCATTTCACCAGGTCCGTTAACGACACATCCCATTACGGCAATATTATAACCTTTAAGATGTGCTGTTCTGCGTTTTACCTCCTCAAAAACAGATTCTAAATTAAAAAGAGTTCTTCCGCAACCCGGGCAGGCTATATATTCTGGTTTTGTGAACACCCTCCGCGCAGCCTGAAGAAGTTCATCACGAAAACTTGACACTCTCTCTCTTGATACCTCTTTTCCGCCTACATTTACTGACAATTTTACATCATCAATCAGTTTGTCAAGAAGAAGGGGTCCTAATTCGCAGGATGCTTTAATAATGAATTCATCCCAAGATCTTTCACTATAATTCTCACTAATAATAACAGGTAAGCTCTCGCCTGAAAAATTTGATGGATGATATCTGTAATTTGTTTTTCTGGTTGAAAAATATTTTGCAATATAATCAGCGACAGGAATCTCTCTGACAGGATCTTCTGTAAGTGATACTCTTATAGTATCACCAATTCCTTCAGATAAAAGGGCAGCTAATCCTACAGCAGATTTCACTCTTCCGGATTCTCCGTTACCAGCCTCTGTTACTCCAAGATGTAAAGGATAGGAGACTCCTCTATCCTTAAACTCGGAAAAGAGCAGGCGATATGCTTGTGTCATAATCAAAGTATTACTCGCCTTAAGTGAGACAATAATCTGATCAAAATCATTCTCTTCAGCCATTTTTATCCACTCCATTGCAGATTCCTTCATGCCGAGAGGTGAATCTCCAAACTTTTCAATTATTCTTGGTCCCAGAGATCCGTGATTAACACCAATTCTAATTGCAACTCCTCTTTTTTTGCATATTTCAATGAGTTTGGCGAATTTCTCTTTAGCTACATTTATATCACGGGCAAAATTGCCAGGATTAATTCTCACCTTGTCAGCAAATTCGGCAACGGCAATAGCTACATCGGCAGTAAAATGGACATCGGCAGATAGTGGTGTAGTGATTCCTGAATCTCTGAGTCTTCTTCTAACTTCCGATAAAGCCTCCACCTCTTTCATCCCTTGTGTTGTAAGGCGAATTAACTGAGCTCCTGAATTAGAGAGATTTACGCACTGTTTAAAAGAAGCATCAATATCCTGAGT
>JAGPLK010000006.1:0-30296 GCA_018053445.1 Bacteroidales bacterium
GACCGGTATATGGGTTTACGGAGTTTTTGTATAGCTCTTGAGCAAAATATAGATCACTCTGTCCAGGAAAAACAGAGGATGTATGTCCATCATCACCTATACCGAGGATGACCAGGTCAAATCCTCCAGATTCTCCCAATACTGATTTAACAATCTTTTCATAAGAGGAGGCTGCTTCTGTTGGATTGATCTCACCTTTTATTCTGAATATGTTATTTTCATTAAGGGGGCTCTCTTTTAGAAATTTTTGATATGCCCTGCCATAATTACTGTCAGGATGATCCGGCGGCACACACCTTTCATCAACCCAGAAAATATTGATTCTTCGCCAGTCAATGGTATTAGCGTAGGGACCAGCCCAAAGTGCAAAAAGTCTATCCGGCGAAGTTCCTCCGGATATTGCAATATTGAGGTTTCTATTGAGAAACTCTTCTAATGCAAGCAAGGATACTATCCTGTCACTAAGTAATTCTGAAGGAGTTTTCATAATTCACAATACTTATCAGTATCTGTAAGATTTTTACAAGGATTGCTCCATTTTTTTCCTCCGTCAATAATTCTGTCGCTTATATCAGGTCCCCATGTTCCGGCAGGATACCCGTATAATGGAGTTACTGGATTCTCCCTCCAATGCTTTAATATTGGATCAAAATAGTTCCAGCTGGCTTCAACAGCATCGCTTCTTGTAAATAAAACCGACTCTCCGTTAAGGCAATCCTCTATTAGTCGCGAATATGCGTCTCCTGACTGGACACCTCCAAGTTTATCATAAGTAAACTCCATTGGTACCTGTTTTACTTGAAAGCCAGATCCCGGAAGTTTTACATCAAATTTTAAAACTGCTCCCTCGTTGGGTTGTAATCTGATAATCAATTGATTTTGTTCAGGACACTCATCTCTGCTACTGAATAATCTGTGCGGGGTTGGCTTAAAATGAATTACAATTTCAGTCACCTTTGTTGGCATCTGTTTACCAGTTCTTATGTAAAATGGCACACCCTCCCATCTCCAGTTTAAAATATTTACCTTCATTGCGAGGAAAGTCTCAGTCATAGATTGAGAATTTACATTTTTCTCCTCTCTGTAAGGGAGAACTCTCCTCCCTCCTTTTAAGTGTGATTCAATGTATTGTCCCCTGATTACATCTCTTTCAATCTCTTCTTCAGAGAGTGGCTTCAAGGATCTGTACACTTTAACAACCTCATTCCTGAACTCCTTTTCATTAAATGCAATGGGTGGCTCCATAGCAACAAGTGCAAGTAGCTGAATGAGATGATTTTGAACCATATCTCTGAGAGCACCGGTATTGTCATAGAATCCCCCACGGGTTTCAATGCCCATATTTTCGACGGCTGTAATTTCAACTCTTTCTATAAAATTTCTGTTCCAGAGTGGTTCAAAAATTCCGTTAGCAAAACGAAGAGCCAGTATATTCTGGACTGTCTCTTTACCAAGAAAATGGTCTATTCTGAAAATTTGCTTCTCTGTGAAGACAGATCTGAGAATATCATTCATTCTCTTTGCCGAAGCCAGATCATATCCAAATGGTTTCTCAACAATAATTCGTGTTGATGATGATACCAAGCCTGCCTCTTTCAGATTACCAGGTATGATTTCGTACAATGATGGAGGGGTAGCAAGGTAAAATAGCACTCTATAGTCATTACCAGCCAGCTCCTTGATATTCTCTCCAAGAGACATTACATCATTAATACTTTCCGGGTCTGAAACAAAATATGAGAGTCTTGGAAGAAATGATTCAACCCAGCCACTTTCAAAATCACTTTTGTTTATATATTTACTCAGAGACTCTTCTGCTCTCTCCCTAAACTGGTCAGATGTCAATATACTCCTTCCTGTTGCGATAATCTTAAAATCATTCTCGAGGAGGGAGCGTTTATGAAGCATATACAGAGCCGGGATTAGCTTTCTTTTTGCCAAATCTCCTGAACCTCCAAAAATCACCATTACATTACTCTTCATAGTAAGAAGGATTAAGCATTATAAACTCCTGATTTTGTCTCCCCTCCTTCACCTGTCCAGTTTTCATGAAAGAAAACCCCTCTTGGAGAATCTCTTCTTTCAAAAGTGTGTGCTCCAAAATAATCTCTTTGAGCCTGTATAAGATTTGCAGGTAAATTTTCAGAAGTAAATGAATAGAAATAGTTTAGTGCGCTGCTGAAAGCCGGTAACGAGGTTCCATAAAGAGATGCCTTTGAAACCAGTGATTTCCATCCTTTGAGAGCAAGTTTCAACTCTGTTGTGAAAAAATTCGACAGAAGAAGAGATTTATGCTCTTGGCCGGCATAATATGATTTTGCTATATCATTTAGGAATGTTGATCTGATGATACAGCCATTTCTCCATATTTTTGCAATTGAAGAGAGGTCCAGGTTCCAGCTCTTCTCATCTGATACTTTCTTCATCAAATCAAAACCCTGTGCATATGAAACCAATTTAGAGGCAAAGAGTGCATCCCTGATTTCATCAAGTGAGGGAACAAGGGCTGAATCTGAAATTTTGTCAATTGAGTAATGATTTGATGCCTCTATTCTTAAATCTTTTGAGGACGATAGAGATCTTTCGAAAACAGAGGTTGCAATAAGATTAAGAGGGACACCATAATCCATAGCACTCTCGACACTCCATTTTCCCGTCCCTTTTTGCCCTGCAGCATCCAGAATGTAATCCAAAAGAAACCCCCCGTCGCTATCTTTATGTTTTAAAATATTAGCTGTTATTTCTATAAGATAACTCTGCAATTTTCCTCTGTTCCATTCATCAAATACTTTGGAAATCTCCTCGTTAGACATACCCATCATACTCTTCATAACAGAATAAGCCTCTGAAATAAGCTGCATATCACCATATTCAATCCCATTATGGACCATCTTCACAAAATGGCCCGCTCCTCCGGAACCTGTCCAGGCACAACAAGGTTCTCCATCCTCTGCTACAGCTGCTATAGATGTAAAAATCGGCTTAATATGGCTCCACGCCTCCTCAGCTCCTCCAGGCATAACAGATGGACCTTTTAATGCCCCCTCCTCTCCTCCTGATACTCCTGAACCAACAAAGAGAAGTCCTTTGTGAGCCAGGTAACTCTCTCTCCTCTCACTATCCTTAAAATTAGAGTTTCCACCGTCAATTAATATGTCTCCGGGAGATAAGAGAGGAATCAGTTGCTCTATCACAGAGTCAACAGCTGAGCCCGCTCTCACCATAAGCATAATTTTGCGAGGTAATTTAAGTGATAATACCAGACTCTCCATTGACTGAAAGCCCTCTATTTTTTTACCGGATGCTCTTCCTTTAATAAACTTATCTGTTGTTTCGAAAGTTCGATTATATACTGAAACCTTAAATCCTTTACTCTCCATGTTAAGCACAAGATTTTCTCCCATCACGGCAAGACCGATTAATCCTATATCAGATTTTTCCATTTTAATTTCTTTACTTTTGTATAAATATAGACATAAAACAATGAAAAAAGTTTTAATTACAATCCCATTGTTGCTTCTCCTTTTAACAGGTTGTAAAGAGAATGTAAAGCAATACAGATTTGAATATCCTCATATTCCATCAGTTATTCAGGAAAAATCTGAGCAGAGAGAATATTTATCTCTTCATTTTTGGGATAATTTACCCTGGGATGACTCAACGGTGAACATTACAGAGAAGCATCTGCGGATACCCTATTATGAATATTTGGAGTTGATTAATGACTTAGGTGTTTCAAAAGCTGGAAAACTACTAAATGATTTAGCATCAAAAAGTTCACAATCGACACCGTCAATTTCATCCGCTTTTCTGATCCTTTTTGAAGAGAGCCTTAACCATCCAAATTCTCCAATGAGACACGATGCTCTTTATCTTAATGTTGTCGATGCATACATTCAATATTTTCCTGCAGATAGCGAAGAGAGAAAAAGACTTATTGAAGAGAGAGAGATTCTTCTAAAAAACCGTATCGGAGAAATCTCAGAAGATTTCACAATATTATTTTCAGATGGTTCCTCTTCAAATCTACATAATATTAAGTCTGATTTTATAATGATACTTTTTTTTGAGCCCGATTGCAACGCATGTAAAGAGAGCATATCCTTTGCAGAAAACTCCGCAATTATTAAAAAATTTCAAGAGAGATATATTTCACTGGCAATATATACCGGTAATGATTCATATTATTTAGAAAGAGGAGGGGCTCTTTTTAGTAAAAAATGGAGGGTAGGGAGCGATCTCAACAGCATGATTACCAGAGAGAGACTTTACGACAGACGAGCATCTCCATCTGTTTATCTGCTTGATAAAGAGAAAAGAGTATTACTTAAAGATGGAGATATAGCGACCGCAGAGAAAATTATTGAAAAAATCAATTAACTTTCTCTATAATATTTTCATCCAGGTACCAAAGGTACCCGTGTACATTTTCAAACCCCATCTCCCTTACTGATGATGTATATCTCTCTATCTGTTTAATGTGGGAACTGCTCCTCTGTTTTCCTGTCTTGAAATCAATAACTGCGTACTCTTCTCCTTTTACAATTCTGTCAGGCCTGTAAATTTCTCCCCCGGGCAGAATAATTCCTATCTCATTCATCACTGTGACATTATTCGAAAACCAACCATATTTTTCAACAGCGTTAACTAACCGGAGAATAAATTGCGTTGTGCTCTCCCTGTCTCTCTGTTCAATTTCTCCTGATGCTACTGCATCATTGACTGCGGCATAGACATCATCAGGTCTCATTATTTTTGACATAATTGAGTGTATGACCACACCTCTTGTGCGGGAATTATCATTCTCATTGAAGAACTCTTCAGATCTTAATGTAAGTCTTAGATTATCTGAATTATCGTATGACCTTATAAGAGGCATCTCTCTCTCTAATAAAATTGAAGTATCTCGTTTTGGGGTAACAACACAATCTCCAAAAACGAGGCTTTTGTCAATAGCTTTATCAGAGTAAACATACGAGAGAATATCGCCTACTCCCTTGGCCTTTTTGCTTGATTTTAAAGGCTCAGTTACATAAATAAAGAGATTATCTTTTGCCCTTGTAAAAGCAACATAAGCCAAATTCAAATTATCAACCACTGCCAGAAAACGCTCTTTTTCATAATCACGAGAAAAATGAGTATTTGACAATTTTTCTGATAAATTAACCGGAACAACCGGCATAATGTTAAAAGGTGCTGTTTCAGGTTTACACCATAAAATATCCTGCTTACCTTTAAATTCAAAATCAGAAAATGGTATTATAACTGAAGAAAAACCAAGCCCTTTTGATTTATGAATAGTCATTACTCTTACAGCCTCTTCTCCATCAGGAGCAGGGATAGTTAATTTTTCTGAATAATCATCCCACCACTCTAAGAAGGCGTAAAGATCTGATCTGTTTTGCTTAACAAACTCTTTGACATTATCCATGAAAGCAAGAATATAAGCAGATTCTGCTCTCTTTGTCTCCTCCGGAACAGTCTCAATCAGAGATTCACATAACTCGTAAAGTGAAAGTGCAGATATTTTATTATTAATAATATGCTCTATACAGGAAAACCGGGCTAGTATATTATTAACACTATCCAGGGGGTTACTTAAATATCTGAGTTGAGATATTATTGAAGAGACAGAGGAGGAGGATTTAATAAACAATGAATCTCCAGATATTACCTTAATTCCTGACTTAATTAGATGATTTGCAATTATTGCCCCCTCTTTGTTTTTTCTCACAAGAACAGCAATATCTGATAAATTTGAACCATTTGTAACAAGTAATTCAATTTTCTCCCTGACAAAATTTAAAACCGACTCTTCACAGGATTCGTTGTCTTGAATATCTTCACTCTCATCACTATTTTCTTCTGACTTAGTGCCGAATTTTAATTCAACATAGCCACTTTTACCCTCATTGAGCTTTGGAATTATCTGAATAACTGAAGAATATATTGAAGCCACGCTTGTTTCAAAAACTGCATTATTCTCTAACAGATTATCACAGGCTTCAGCTGCCCTTGGGAAGAAATCATTTATAAATTGAACAACCTCTTTTCCGGATCTCCAATTTTCCAGTAAAGCCGATGAGTTTATCTCCTCCTCATTAAATTCATTAAAAACCCTCTTGTTTAACAACATCCAGTCTGAACCTCTCCATCTGTATATGCTTTGCTTTTCATCTCCTACAATCAGATTTGAACAACCTGAGGCGAGGCTGTTTTTTATCAGGGGGCGAAAATTTTCCCATTGCAAAAGAGATGTGTCCTGGAACTCATCAAGCATAAAGTGATCAGTTCTGGCTCCAATTTTTTCAAAAATAAAAGGAGTATCACTTCCATCAATAATTCCGTTTAGCAATTCTGTAGTCTCCGCTAGAAGCACTACTCCGTTTTCTGCACAAACATCCTGTATACTTTTCTGTATGTCTGACATTAATCCGAGAGCATACAAGTTTTTTGATATAGTAACAGCAGTAATGTAGTCTCTTGAACAAGACTCTTCATAATCTACAATTTCCTTTATTAGGGAGCGTAAAGAGAGAGAATCGGCCTTAGCACCTTTTACTAATAAGTCAGGAGACTCCTTTAACGCACTTTTAGAAAACCATCTCTCCGTTCCCTTTCCGGCATCAATGAAAGTCACATTTGACAGCGAAAAATCTCCATCAACAAGTTTTCTGAATCTTTGAGCAAAAGAGCTCTTTTTATTAGAAAAATCAAATGGAGACAATTCAGATTTAGCTAGTATCTCAACCCCTCTCTCTCCAAACTCAACCATCTTTTTCTCATATTCAGAGATAATGTTTGCAATAATTCCAGAGTACTCTTCAATACTCTCTTTGCTGAGTAAGTTTAAATCCTCTCCCATTATTGCTGTCCTGTATGCCTCTTTAAATAATTGAGAAGAGGTACTATTTATTGAAGACCTGATATCCCAGCTTTTACCGGAATCGATTCTCTGCACAGAGAGTTCCATTATCCAGTCCAGGAGGCGATTATCATCTGAAGTATCCAGGTTAAACAGGATTTTGTCAATAGCCAGAGCCCTGACCATCTCCTCGTTTAACTCAACTCCGTATGAAGTACTTTTGCCTATTTCCCTTGCAAATGCTCTAAGAGTTTGCTGAAAGAATCGGTCAATAGTACTGATATTAAAAGAGGAGTAATCGTGAAGAATATTTTTTAATAATTTAGAAGCTCTCTCATCACCTTGAGATGACTTTTTGTGAAGATGCTCAATTACTCTTCTCTTCATCTCCTCTGTAGCCTTATTTGTAAAAGTTACAGCAAGAATTCTCCTGTATGCTCTTTCATCCCTGGACAAAAGATTTAAATACTCAAGTGTTAACCTGTGAGTTTTTCCTGAGCCGGCAGAGGCTCTGAATATCTTAACCTCTCCCATAGTTATCTGCAGATTTGTTTAAAAATACAGTATTCGCAACTCTTTTGACTGGCAGTCTGTATAAAAGGCATCTCTACATTAAGTATCTCTGATATTTTTGAAGAGAGAAGCTCTCTGAAGGAATTTAAATCCTCAACGGTACAGTTTATCTGATATTTTTGATCCAACTCTCTGAGAAAATACGGAAGGAGAAGCGACTCCCCCTCAGGAGAGAGCATCAAACCATATAGATATAGCTGAAAAAACACAGATAGATTCTTTGAAGAGTTTTGTTCAAATAGTTGGTTTAAACTCTTCATTGTATCAGGTTTTCTACCTGTCTTATAATCAATAATCCTTAATTTACCGTTAACTCTGTCAATCCTGTCAATATATGCTTTTAATTTAACCTCCGTACCATCCCTAAGCTTTAAAGAGCTCCTTATATCCTTCTCTGACTGGATATATCTAAATGAATTAAAGCCCAAATCATATTTGATAATTTTGATTATATATCTTTGTATAAGATTGCATATTATATAATTATACCCCTTAACATCTTCAACTCCCTTCTCCTTTTTGAACTCTTTGTAAATTATATCATCAATAAGACTTTGATTATTCAGAATGGCCAAAAGATCTTTTTTACAGACATCTTTTCCCTCAAATCTCCTGTAGAGAATTGCCATTGAGTTATGCAATATGGTACCAAAAGTTCTTGATTCCACCGATTCGCTTACTATCTCCTCATCCTTTACACCTTCAATATGCATAAAATAAAATTTCAACGGACAGAGGATATAGGTTGATAACAGAGATGCTGAAAAGAATTTCGTACCGCTTCTAAACTTCTCCAGTTCTTGAGCTACCACCCCTTTTTTCTCAATTATTATAGGAGATTTCTGGTTTCTGGTTACAACTCCGGATGAGACCATATCTCTTAGTGGAATCTTGTAGTGATATCTTAACTGTAAAATAAATCTGCTCTGTTCTCCACTAGACAAGCCTTCGCTTCTGGTATCATAAAGCATCCAGACCCTCTTTGCCCTGTAAATTGTTCTATAGAAGCTATATGCTGAAACTGCATCGGCATACTCATTTTCAGGAAGAGAGAAGCCTTTCCTTAAATTTAAAGGGATAAATGAGGTGGTGAGATTTCGTGAGGGAAAAACACCTTCATTCATTGAACATATTACAATATTATCAAAATCAAGGCATCTAGCCTCAAGAACCCCCATAACCTGAAGACCCGCGAGTGGTTCTCCTTTAAAAGGGACGGAAGTTGAATTTACAAGTTGTTTTAACAACCTTAAATATGTCTTTACGGACATTGGAATCTGTAAATCCTTAATCCTTACAACAAGAGTATAGAAATAGTAAATCAGCTCCTTTTCAAACTTATTAACCTGTTTATTCTTAACTATGTAATCAAGTACATCAAGAATATATGTTGAAATTTTGGAGATTTTATCAACATTTGAATCATCATCTTTGATAACTCTCCTAAAAATCATTTCTAACAAATGATTACCCGTAAAAAGATCCTGACTTACATACAACATGTTTGCTGTTACTATCTTATTCTCAAGACTAACAGAGAGTTCACCTGTAATACCTTTTACATAATTATGTCTTAAAACCGGAAGAACTCGTCTGAAATAGAAGGGGCCTCCCTGCAGCTCAACCAAACTCTCTGCAAAAGAGACAACCGAAGCCTCTCTTAAAGGATAGCCCATTGTAATGTTAATCTCTCCTTTATTATAATCTAAAGATCTTATTACAGATGTGAGAAGTGATTCATCAGGCAGAATCACAGCACTATTTATGCCTGTAGGCAAAGAACTTAATATATCTCCTGCTATTTTAGCCTGACCAACAGCGGAGGGAACGCCAATAAGCTCAATTTCAGCAATTCTCTCCTCATTGAAGTCAATATCCATGGATGATGGATATGATGATAAGTTTTCGTTAATAAAAAAAGATGATTTATTATCTGGGTCATTAACCATAGTTCCGCAATAATCCCAATAAAAATCAGCTTTCCCTGACAGCTTGATGTAGTTGAGTAAAGTTTTCTCGCACTTATTTAATGCATTAAAACCTATAAATACAACATAACTGTATTTAGATAGAAGTGAATCAACATTTACTGTATCCCCGTTACTGATTTGTTCTGCGATTTTCCTGTATATCATCCCCTCATAACCGGCCCCATCTGACTCAAGACTCACCCTTAGGTTTGTGTATAACGGAAGCATCAATGACCAAAGAGACTTAAATTTTGACTTCTTGTCACTCTCTTCTCCGTTGTGAAAACTTGCCCAAAAGCTCTTAATTGAATTAAGTTGCCTTTCAGACAAAAAGGAGTAGTCTGTATCAAGCTCTTTTAACTCCTTAATATTTGCAAAAAGCCTGCAAGGATCTGCCAGAAATTTATCTGTGTCGTCAAAATCGGATAAAAGAGTCTCTCCCCAGTAAACAAAATCATCAAAGGGTTCAGGGTTCTCATTGATATCACAATATAACCTATACAATCTGTATACACAATCAAGTTTATCTGCATTTCTAAGCCCTGACAGTTCAGAAAAAAGATCACTGATTGTAATTAGTGATGGAGAAAAAAGGGGTTTATCAATTAAAGCACTTAACTCTCTTTGGAAAAACAGTGAAGCCCTCCTGCCCGGAAATACAAAACAGATTTTTGAAATCTCTTCTCTCTCTCTCTCGTAGAAAGCTTTAGCTATGTTTCCAAGAAATTTCATCAGATATTCCTTGATCTTAACTCATTTGCCTTCTCTTCAAAACCAGGTTTACCAAGGAGTGCAAACATATTGACCTTATAATCCTCTACTCCAGGTTGATCAAAAGGATTTACACCCAGCATATAAGCACTTATACCACAAGCTTTTTCAAAAAACATATATAGCGATCCCAGATTGTATTCATCAATTTTCTCTATTGATATTCTGATATTTGGGACTCCCCCGTCAACATGGGCAATTCTCGTCCCCAATTCAGCCATTTTATTACACTCTTCTACCCTTTTCCCTGAAAGGAAATTGAGCCCGTCCAAATTTTGGGGATCATTATCAATGGTGAGTAATCTATCTGAATTATCCACACTTATAACTGTTTCAAAAAGTGTCCTTTCACCATCTTGAATATATTGACCCATAGAGTGTAAATCAGTTGTAAAATTAACAGAGGCCGGAAATATACCCTTTCCGTCTTTTCCTTCACTCTCGCCGTACAGTTGTTTCCACCACTCAGCAAAATATTGTAATTTTGGATTATAGTTAACAACTATCTCAATTTTTTTCCCCTTTTGGTATAACGCATTTCTAACTGCTGCATATTGTAAGGCTGGATTATTTCTATCACTTGAAGATGTGTAGCTATTAGCGTTATTTGCTCCGTTTAGCAACTCTCTTATATTAAAACCGGCAATAGCAATAGGTAATAATCCCACAGGAGTGAGGACAGAAAATCTGCCTCCCACATCATCCGGAATAACAAATGATCTGTACCCCTCAATCTCTGAAAGCCTTCTTAAAGCTCCTTTAGACTTATCTGTAATTGCAATGATCCTGGAAGAGCTTTCTGATTTGCCGTACTTTTTCTCAATATGGGTTTTTAAAATCCTGAATGCAACAGCCGGCTCTGTAGTGGTTCCCGATTTTGATATAACCACTATTCCATAGTTTTTATTATCCAATAGCTCCAGGAGTTCAGACAAATAATCTTCAGACATATTCTGACCGGCAAAAAGAATTTGAGGAGACAAACCCCTATCCATGAAGTTCCTGAATGGATTAGAAAGCGCCTCCAATGCAGATTTTGCACCAAGGTAGGATCCTCCTATTCCTATTACGACTACCACTTCACACTTCTCTCTCCACTCTTTTGCAATATTTTCAATATTAATAATTACATCTTCTTCAAGAGAAGATGGCAGGTCCATCCATCCAAGAAATTCACTCCCCTCTCCCATCCTGCCATTCAGCTTTTTCAAAGCCGATAAAGCTCTGTCCAAAGAGTCTGACAAACTTTTCTCACCAAGAAAAGTAGTAACTGAGGGATATTCAATATTAATTATATTATTCATATTTACTGCAGTTGTTCTGTTAATTGCTTAATTATATATGCCGAATATTTATGTTCATACAAAATCTTGTACATAGCCTCTGCAATGGGCATATGTATTTTATATTTCTGGTTTATTTCATAAATACATTTAGTACCATAATAACCCTCTGCAACCATATTCATTTCGTGCTGTGCAGATTGAACTGAGTATCCCTTACCAATCATAGAACCAAAAGTTCTGTTTCTGCTGAATTGTGAATAGCATGTTACAAGGAGGTCGCCAAGATATGCCGATGTAGATGTATGCCTGTTTTTATCAGGATGACTGGCATGCAGAAAATCTCTCATCTCATGAAAAGAGTTAGTGATTAATACAGCCATAAAATTATCACCATAACCAAGTGCGTGACATACACCTGCAGCTACAGCATAGATATTCTTAAGTACTGCAGCGTACTCTACTCCGTAAATATCTGTTCCCGGTATAGTTTTTATATAACTACAGGCAAAAATATCACACAGATTACGAGCAACCTCAATATGCTTGCTTGAAAGAGTTAAATATGAGAGTCTCTCCATAGCAACCTCCTCTGCATGGCAAGGACCACTTACAACCCCAATTCTGCTGAAAGGAATTTTGTGATTTATATGAAAATACTCCGCAATAGAAATATTATCAACCGGAACCATACCCTTAATGGCTGTAATAATGAATTTATTATCAAGATTACATTTGATATTGACAGCCATATCCATAAAATAGGCAGAAGGAATTGCGAATAACAGTACATCAGCATTACAGATAACCTCGTTTATATCTGTTGAGAGTTCAAGTCTTTTAGGATCAAATTGCACCGCCTGCAAGTAAAACGGATTGTGACCTGTACTCTTTAGAATATCAATTGACTCCTCGTCTCTGATATACCATGAAATCTTCTCCTGATGATTGAGCAGCAGCTTTGCAAGCGCCGTGGCCCAGCTTCCACCTCCTATAAGAGCAAAGCGCAGCCCCTCTCTCTCCAAAATATTTTCCATTTATTATTGAATGTGAATTAATTTGCAACAAATCATTATACAAATATACCTATTTTGCGACACTTATTAAATAATTCTTTTACTTTTGCAATATTCAATAAGAGAATTAACAATATGACTTTAAATACATTATATACAAAAGCCCTCTCTCTCACTAATCTCACAATAGATGAAGGTGTAAGGCTTTTTAACGAAGCTCCCCCTTCTCAACTTTTTTCACTGGCTCAGAAAATCAGATTTGCAAAAATACCGGAAAAGAGAGTAAGCTGGCAAATTGACCGTAATATAAACTACACAAATGTCTGTATATCCGGGTGCCTCTTTTGCAATTTTCACTGTAAACTTTCAGATAAAGAGAGGTCATACACAATTAATTCTCAAGAGTTAGAAGAGAAGATAAAACATCTCCGGCAACTGGGAGGCGACCAGATACTTCTTCAGGGAGGGCTTCATCCGCACTATGACATATCATATTACGAAAAACTTTTAAAAACAATAAAATCCATTGACCCTTCGATTAAACTTAATGCCTTTGGCCCTCCTGAAATTTCGCATATTGCCAGATTAAGTTCTCTTACAATAGAAGAGACCCTCACAAGACTTATAGATGCTGGTTTAAACACTCTTCCGGGTGCCGGCGCCGAAATCCTGACAGATCGGGTAAGAAAACAGCTATCTCCTGGAAAACCAACCACTTCACAATGGTTAGAAGTTATGGAGATTGCTCATAAAATGGGACTTGGAACAACTGCTACAATGGTATACGGACATATTGAGACTATTGAAGAGAGAGTTGACCACTTAATTAAAATCAGAGATCTCCAGTCAAAGCGTCCAAAAGAATCACCCGGCTTCAGAGCATTTATATGCTGGCCAATGCAGACAGAAGGCACAAAGCTTGTCGAAAGATATGAAACCCGCGAGATTTCAATTGTAGAACATCTTAAGATGGTAGCCATAAGCAGGATAGTGCTTAATAATATTGCTCATATCCAGGCATCCTGGCTGACAACAGGAAGAGAGACGGGAATGCTTGCGCTTCATTCGGGAGCAGATGATATGGGATCAATCATGATTGAAGAAAATGTAGTCTCTTCTGCAGGAGCCGAGCATAAACTGGATTCGGCTGAAATGGTTAATACAATAAAAGAAGCTGGCTTTGAGCCTTGGCTGCGAGATCAGGATTATAACCCCAGGGTATTAACAACTTCAACAATATAACCTTCATCTTTTTTGAGTAAGGGCTCCTTGGAGGCCTCTACAGCCAGAGTATCGCATCTTTCATTTTCCGGATGCCCTGCATGACCTTTAATCCAAACGAATTTCACTTTGTGTTTTCTGTAAATTTTCAAGAATCTTAGCCACAAATCGCTGTTTTTTTTCCCTGAAAAATTTTTTGACTCCCAACCAAAAAGCCAACCTTTATTAACAGCATCACAAACATATGATGAATCTGAATAAACAGTCACCTCAGAACCAGCTTTGCGAAGAGTCTCAAGGCCTGTAATTACAGCAAGAAGCTCCATTCTGTTATTGGTAGTCAATTCAAAACCTCCGGAGAGCTCTTTTCTGTGATGTCCACTCTTAAGGACTACTCCATATCCTCCCGGACCGGGATTACCCCTGGATGCACCATCTGTGTAAAGCTCAATCATTGCCTCTTGAAGCAGGTATTTCTACTTTAAGCGGATTCTTTCTTAACTCCTCATACTCAATTCTCTTTCTGAAAATGTCAACTGCACTATATATTGCGTTTAACATAGAGGTATGATTTGCAATGTTTTTTCCGGCAATATCGTAAGCCGTTCCATGATCAGGAGAGGTTCTGACAATTGGTAATCCCGCTGTATAGTTTATACCATCATCAGGAGAGAGAGCCTTAAAAGGGATTAAACCCTGATCGTGATACATTGCAAGCACAGCATCAAATTTATTTATTGAAGGGGATGCAAAAAAACCATCCGGAGCAAATGGACCAAATACAAGATGCCCCTCCTCTTTTAACTCTGCTATTGATGGCCTGATTATTTCAATCTCCTCACTGCCAAGCATACCCTCCTCCCCTGCATGAGGATTGAGAGATAAAACCGCAATCTTTGGATACTCAATACCAAAGTCCCGTTTTAGAGAATCTATCATCAGTCTGGCCTTTTTTGCAATCTTCTCCTTTGTAATATTTTGAGGAACCTCGCTTACAGGTATATGATTTGTAACAACGCCCACTTTTAGTGATGAAGATATCATAAACATCAAAGAGTCCTCTTTTTGGAACTCTTTAGTAAGATACTCAGTATGTCCCGGAAAAATAAAGCCATCACTTTTCATAGATGCTTTATTAAATGGTCCTGTAACCAGAACATCAATCTCTCCGTTTTTTATATGGTTAATCGCTTTCTCAAGAGATAGAAAAGCGCCTCTTGAACTCTCTGTGGTTGATCTTCCTGGCTCTGCGGTAACACTTTCAGGAACACAATTGATTATGTTTACCCTTTTATGATGAATTTCAGATGGGGCTGAGATAACATTTGGGACAATACCATCTGCATCATTTATCTGTTTTTTATAATAACCAAATAGTTTAGAGGAACCGTAAATTACAGGAGTGCAAAGTTCCAGTATTCTGGCATCTGTAAGTGCTTTGATAATTACCTCGTATGATATACTGTTACTGTCTCCCTGGGTTATTCCAACTACGATTTTATTGCTCATAATATGTATCTCAACAAATTTGACGCAAGATACAAAAATCTGTCAAGATTATTAACTTTGTGATATGCCTGGTATTCTTGAAAGTGACATAAAATTCCTCAGTGGTGTTGGTCCAAGAAGAGCCACCCTTTTGGAGAAGGAGCTAAATATCAAAACATTTGGTGACATGCTCTATTTTTTCCCTTTCAGATATATTGATCGCAGCAGAATCTATACAATCAGCGAAATTGAACCCTCTATGAGCTATATTCAACTGAGGGGGAAAATTTCCAGAATTACTCTGCTTGGTGAAAAAGGGCCTGCAAAAAGACTAGTTGCAACACTGACAGACCCTACTGGTGCCATAGATCTTGTCTTCTTTCAAGGAATTAAATGGACAAAAGAGAGGCTTAAAACAAATCATGAATATATAATATTTGGGAAACCTACAATTTTTAATCAAAGTCTTAACATTGTCCATCCAGAGATTGACTCCGTTAACGAAGAGAACCCGTTTTATATAGGGAATATGATAGGAGTCTACTCCTCGACAGAGAGACTCAGAAGCAGCGGACTGGGGAACAAGGTTATTGCAAGAATGCAAGCCACTCTTCTCAAGCAATGTATTGAGGGAATACAGGAGACTCTTCCAGAGAATATTTCAGCCGAAAAAAAATTAATGCCGGTAAAAGAGGCTCTTCAGATGATTCATTTTCCTTCTGACATGAAAAAACTTGCATCTGCTCAATTCAGATTCAAGTTTGAAGAGTTGTTCTATCTCCAACTCTCATTACTAAGGCAAAAAAGTATAAGAGAGCGAAATGCAAGGGGTATAATCATGCACAAAGTTGGAGACTTCTTTAATAAATGCTATAACAATATCCCCTTTGAACTCACTAATGCACAAAAAAGAGTTATTCGTGAAGTTCGTGAAGATTTCAAGTCAGGAAGACAAATGAATAGATTGCTACAAGGAGATGTTGGTAGCGGTAAAACAATGGTTGCATTACTGTGTTCACTTCTATCTGCTGACAGCGGATATCAGTCTTGTATAATGGCTCCAACTGAAGTCCTTGCTAATCAGCATTATAACAACTCTGCTAAACTTTTAGAAAATACCGGAATAAAGACAGCACTCCTGACTGGTAGCACTAAAGCAAAAGAGAGACGAGAGATAGCTGAAGGGCTAACCAATGGCACAATACATTTACTCTTTGGCACTCATGCACTGATTGAAGAGAGTGTCCAGTTCAGAAATTTAGGCTTTGCCGTAATTGATGAACAGCACAGATTTGGTGTTGAACAAAGAGCAAAGCTATGGAGTAAAAACAGCGATACTCTTCCCCATGTCCTTGTGATGACAGCCACCCCTATACCGCGCACACTTGCAATGACTCTTTACGGAGACCTAGATGTTTCAGTAATTGATGAACTACCTCCGGGAAGAAAAAGTATAAGGACAATACACTCAACCGAGTCATACAGGAAAAAGATTTACGAATTCATGAAAGAGGAGATTTCAAAAGGGAGGCAAATCTTTATTGTATATCCTCTTATCAATGAGAGCGAGACGCTTGATTATAAAAACCTTCAAGAGGGATACGAAAACATTATACGCGAGTTTCCTGCACCTGAATATGTAACAGCTGTTGTTCACGGCAAGCAAAAAAATGAAGACAAAGCATACGATATGGAACTTTTTGCTTCAGGTAAAGCAAACATTCTGGTATCAACATCTGTTATAGAGGTTGGAGTTGATGTGCCTAACGCCTCAGTTATGATGATAGAGAGTGCCGAGAGGTTTGGTCTCTCTCAGCTTCATCAGCTTAGGGGAAGAGTGGGAAGAGGAGCAGAAAGCTCATATTGTATCCTGATGACAGGACATAAACTAACAAAGGAGTCAAAACAAAGGATTGACCTTATGTGCTCCACTCAGGATGGATTTGAGCTGGCTGAGGCCGATATGAGAATGAGGGGCCCGGGTGATATTGAAGGGACTCAGCAGAGTGGACTTCCTATAGATCTTAAGCTGGCAGATCTTGCAAAAGATTCACAGATACTGGAGGAGGCAAGAAGAACTGCTCTCTCTCTCCTGGACTCTGATCCTTTTATTGAGAGACCGGCAAATCAGATGCTTCGCGATAAGTTATCTAAACTCAGAGGTGCACAGGAGGATTTCTCCAGAATTAGTTAAAAATTTTGACAACATACAAAAAATGAAATACATTGGCGCACATGTAAGCTCATCAGGGGGAGTGGAAAACTCTCCGGTAAATGCAAATAAAATTGGAGCAACTGCTTTTGCACTATTTACAAAAAATCAGAGGCAGTGGGTTTCGGCACCTCTGTCACAAAAAAGCATTGAAAATTTTAAGAGTAAATGTCTTGAATTAGGATATAAACCATTCCAGATTCTTCCTCATGACAGTTATCTAATTAATCTGGGACATCCTGAACAGGAGGGGCTTGATAAATCAAGAGCTGCTTTTCTGGATGAGATGCAGAGATGTGAACAACTTGGTCTTGACAGACTAAATTTTCACCCTGGCAGCCACCTTGGGAAAATATCAATTAGTGAATGTCTCTCCAGAATTGCTGAATCTATTAACATTACACTTGACAAGACCAGAGGAGTTACAGCTGTGATTGAGAATACAGCCGGTCAGGGGAGCAATCTTGGTCATACTTTTGAACAGATTGCCGAGATAATTGATCAGGTTGAAGATAAATCAAGAGTTGGTGTATGTATTGACACATGTCACTCATTTGCTGCAGGATATGACCTCTCAAACGAAAGAGGATTTAAAGAGGCCTTTGAACATTTTGATAAAATTATTGGATTTAAATATCTCAGGGGGATGCATCTAAACGATGCAAAAAAAGGTCTCAACTCCAGGGTTGACAGACATGACTCACTTGGTAAAGGCCAGCTGGGCGAAGAGACATTCAAACTATTAATGAAAGATCCAAGATTTGACAATATCCCGCTGATACTTGAAACCCCAGACGAGGAGATGTGGCCAGAAGAGATTGCTCAGCTCAAAAGCTGGAGCATTATATAAATGACTAAAGCCATGAAAATATTATCTCTATTATTGATTTTTATAATTTTCTCAAGCACTATGGACTCACAGAATATGAAACCGCTTACAGAACAGGAGAAAAAAATTATTATCCATAAAGGGACTGAAGCTCCCTTTACGGGGAAATTTTACAAACATGAGGAGAAGGGAACCTATATCTGCAGGCAATGTGGAAATCCACTTTACAATTCAACATCAAAATTTGATGCTGGATGCGGCTGGCCAAGCTTTGATGAAGAGATCCCGGGTGCAGTAACCAGAAAACGAGATGCAGACGGAATACGGACAGAAATTGTATGTTCAAATTGTGGAGGGCATCTTGGTCATGTTTTTTTGGGTGAAAGATTCACTTCTAAAAACATACGCCACTGTGTAAACTCTATATCAATGGAGTTTCTTCCAATGAAGAGAGAGAGAGCAATTTTTGCAGGAGGATGTTTCTGGGGTGTAGAGCATCTTCTGAGGAGCCTTCCGGGAGTAATCTCAGTAGAGAGCGGATATACAGGAGGGAGTCTCTCAAATCCAACATATGAAGAGGTTAGCAGTGGCACAAGTGGTCATGCAGAGGCTGTTGAGGTTATTTATGATGCCTCTCTGATAAGTTATGAAAAACTTACTATGCAATTCTTCGAAATTCACGACCCTACCCAGGTAAACCGTCAGGGACCGGATATAGGGACACAATACAGATCGGAAATTTTCTACACTTCCGAACAACAGAAAGAGGTTGCAAAATCTCTTGTAGAGAAACTTAAGGCAAAAGGGTACAGAGTTGCAACACAAATTACTAAAGCAGAGAAATTCTATCCGGCAGAAAAGTATCATCAGGACTACTATTTGAGAAAGGGGACACAGCCATACTGTCATACCTATACAAAAAGGTTCTAGCCTGTTCGTTATAAATTCTTATATTTGCGCACAAATTTTCGCAAATGAAGGATCTTACACAGGGGAAAGAGGGAAAACAAATTTTACTCTTTGCCATCCCCATGTTTATTGGTAATATTTTTCAGCAACTATACAATATTGTAGATAGTATTGTCGTTGGGAAATTTGTGGGGTCAGTTGCTCTTGCTGCGGTTGGTGCCAGTTTCCCCATCCTGTTCACACTTTCTGCACTTGTAGCAGGAATTACAATTGGAGGATCTGTACTTGTTTCACAATATTTTGGGGCAAAAAATTTAAAAAAAGTTAAAATAACTTCAGATACTCTGCAGATATTTCTGCTTATAAGCTCTATTATACTTACAATTATTTTTTTCATATTCAGTAAGCCCATTTTTCAATTTTTATCAATTCCTGATGAGGTATTACCTGACGCAGTAAGATATTTTGATATTGTAATAGTAACAACCACGCTCCCCTCCTTTATGCTTTTTGGGATTTCAGCCATACTAAGAGGTGTTGGAAACTCTCTTACCCCAATATATTTTACCATTGGTTCAATTATACTCAATATGATACTTGACCTTCTCTTTGTGCTTGTGTTCAATTGGGGAATTGAGGGAGTAGCTTGGGCAACGGGAATATCATCTGTTTTGGCTTGGCTGGCTCTATGGTATCACCTGAATAAAAGAGAGGAAAACATAATAAAATTTAATCTTAACTGGAAAAAATGGGAATTTGACTGGGATAACTTCAGGCTCTCTTTAAAAATCGGTCTTCCGTCCGGAGTTCAGCAAACCTTAGTCGGGCTGGGAAATATGGCACTTCTCGGCATAGTATCTCCCTTTGGAGTAGCTACTCTGGCGGCCTATACAGCGGCGGGAAGGGTAGATATGTTCGTATCAATGCCTGCAATGAATCTGGCAGCTGCTCTCTCATCATTCGTTGGTCAAAATCTTGGTGCAGAAAGATTTGACAGGATAAGAAACGGATTATGGGCAACCCTTAAATATTCGACAGTAATATGTATTTTTCTTACTCTTATTGTTGTCTTCTTTGGAGAAAACATAATGCATCTCTTCGTTGATTCAGGGTCACCTTACTATGATGAGATAATAAAGACCGGTAAAGAGTATTTGATAATAGTAACATCATTCTACATCCTCTTTACAACAATGTTTGTGGTAAATGGAGTAACCAGAGGAGCAGGCGCCACATTTGTTCCTATGCTTATAACAACATTATCATTATGGATTATAAGAATCCCTCTTGCCTACATTCTGTCAGACTATTTTGGGGCAAAAGGGATTTGGTGGTCAATCCCGGCCGGTTGGACAATCGGATGTATTGGAGCAATACTTTACTATAATTCAGGCCTTTGGAAAAAGCACAGGGTAAAGACAGCAATGAGTTAGAAATTGTTATTGAGCCCAGGTTGATTTAAGACCCACAGTTTTATTATAAACCAGCTTATCAGGTGTTGAATCTGAATCTTTAACAAAATAGCCATTTCTTTCAAACTGGACGGCAATTTCAGAGATATCCTCCTTAAGCGAAGGCTCGGCATATCCTCTCTTTACCACAAGGGATTCAGGATTCAAAAAATCTATGTAGCTCTTATCTTCAGGAATTGAATCCATCTCAGCTTCAGTGAACAATCTGTCAAAAAGTCTCACCTCAGCCTCAATTGCGTGAGAAGCGGATAGCCAATGAATTGTACCTTTAACAGATCTCCACTCTCCGGTTCCGGGTCTGCTTTGAGGATCGTAAGTACAAATAATTTCAACAATATTGCCCTCTGAGTCTTTAACAATCTCTTCGCATTTAATTATATAAGAGTACTTAAGTCTCACCTCTCCTCCCGGCTTTAGTCTAAAATATTTTTTTGAAGGGATCTCCATAAAATCCTCTCTTTCAATAAACAGCTCCCTAGAGAAAGGAACATCCCTGAAACCTGCTTCGCTATTTTCCTGATTTACCGGAGCTTTAAAAATCTCAGTCTCTCCCTCAGGATAATTTGAAATGGTTAGCTTAACAGGATCGATTACAGCCATATATCTGTTGGCTCGTTTGTTAAGATCCTCTCTGACACACCACTCAAGCAGTGAAAGGTCAATAATATTGTCCCTTTTGGCTACGCCAACCTTATCGGCAAAGAGCCTAATGCTTTCAGGAGTATACCCCCTTCTTCTCAAACCACATATAGTAGGCATTCTTGGATCGTCCCAGCTTGTTACATAACCATTTTTCACCAATTCAAGAAGCTTCCTTTTAGACATAACTGTATATGTAAGATTGAGCCTGGCAAACTCATACTGTCTTGACGGAAAAATCTCCAGCTTTTCAATAAACCAGTCATAAAGCGGGCGATGAACATCAAATTCTAGTGTGCATATTGAGTGTGTGATCTTCTCTATTGAGTCACTCTGTCCATGTGCGTAGTCATACATTGGATATATGCACCAGGAGTCACCTGTTCTGTGGTGATGAGTGTGAATAATTCTGTATAATATTGGATCCCTCATTAGCATATTGCTGTGAGACATATCAATTTTTGCTCTGAGAACCCTCTCTCCATCACCAAACTCTCCCTCTCTCATTCTGCGGAAAAGATCAAGGTTCTCTTCTACAGCCCTATCTCTCCACGGACTGGGTATTCCGGGACGAGTTACGGTACCCCTGTTAATTCTTATCTGCTCCTGAGTCTGATCATCTACATATGCAATACCCTTCTTAATCATAAGAACAGCCCATTCATAAAGCTGCTCAAAATAATCGGAAGCATAAAACTCACCTGCCCAATCAAAGCCGAGCCATTTAACATCCTCTTTTATTGAATCAACATACTCTACATCCTCCTTAGTGGGATTAGTATCATCGAATCTAAGATTTGTCTTTCCGCCATATTTTTTTGCAAGTCCAAAATTGAGACAAATACTTTTTGCATGTCCAATATGCAGATATCCATTGGGTTCAGGAGGGAAGCGGGTTAATATTGATTTATGTTTTCCCTCTTGCAAATCCCTCTCAACAATCTCCTCAATAAAATTAAGTTGTCTCTCCTCTGCCGCAGCTGCCTTTGTCTCTTCCATACTATTTAGATTTTGAACCGCAAATATAAGATTTCTTGTGTAACTTTGCGAAAGGTTAACTCAAGATAAAAGTAGATACAATGCTTAAATCAATGACAGGTTTCGGTAAAGCCGATACAATTACTTCAGTGGGAAAGTTCACAGTTGAGATTCGTTCAGTCAATGGAAAAAACGCAGACATTAATCTCAAGACTCAATTTATTCCAAGAGAGAAGGAGATTGAAACAAAGCAACTACTTTCAGCAATGCTAAGCAGAGGGAGCATAGATTTATATATATCGCTTGAAAATTCAGTTGAAAATACCGGAAAGCATATAAATGGAGAGATTTTCAAAACTTACTGGTCTCAAATTGAACAACTGGCATCTGATATGAATATTCCTGTCAGCAAAGAAGATCTTCTTCCTATTGTACTGAAGATGCCGGATGTAACTGAACCAAGAAAACCTCTTGAAACAGACTCGTTCTGGTCAAATTTGTCAGATTGCATAAAAAGAGCAGCACTGGCAATGGATGAATTCAGATCTTCTGAGGGAGCTAAACTGGAGATAGAGATAAGAGAGAGAATAAATAATATTCTGTCATCACTGTCGTTGACTGAGAAGCTGGATTCTTCAAGAAATGAATCTGTCAGAAACAAATTATTAAGCAGATTTGAAGAGTCCGGACTCATGGCAGACCAGAACAGATTTGAACAAGAGATTATTTACTACCTTGAAAAACTTGATATAACTGAAGAAAAGGTTAGACTTAAACAACACTGCGAGTACTTTATTCAAACAATTAAGACTGAATCAATGCCAGGAAAAAAACTTGGTTTTATAGCTCAGGAGATCGGCCGGGAGATTAACACTCTTGGATCTAAAGCAAATCATGCAGAAATTCAAAGGCTGGTTGTTGAGATGAAAGAGGAACTCGAAAAGATTAAAGAGCAGACTCTTAACATATTATAAAATATCATATAGTTTTTTGCAACTTTTTCAAGTAAGGGGTCGTCTATATTGCAGAAAAAAAATGCAATTAATAACCCATTACAATGAAAACAACAATTTCAAATTTTTCACTAGCCATTTTGATGGCCTCAGCATCTCTGACTGCATATGCAGCAACTGATGCACCTTATGTTCAAAACCCTAAATATAGTGCTGATATACTTGTTAAAGAAGCCTTTAGCAAAATATCAAGGAACTATTCTAATGACGAATCACTTGTCTCAGCCTATTACAAAGAGAATGTTTCAAAGAACAATCAAACAATCTCTTTAAACGAAGCTTTACTTGATATCGAAAAGGCTTCATACCTCAATGATAAAAATGACAAGATTCTTGTAAAGAAAATAAGAAAGAATGAAACAAATATGCCGGAGCCTTTGAAATTTAAACTTCAGGGGGGCCCTGTCCATATAGCAAAACTTGATGTTGTAAAACACTCACTCCCGGGATGCGATAATAAGAAAATTGAAGATCTATATACATTTGAATACGACACTCCTGTTGAACAAGATGGAAAGATAATGTATGTTGTAAAGTTTGATCAGAAAGTAGCTTGTGATGAAATACTTTACAGAGGGAAAATTTACATTGAATCTGAATCCCGCGCTATCTCAAAAGTAGAGTTCAATATGAATATTGAAGATAGAGGAGATGGATACCTCTCATTTATTAAAAACAAACCATCTCATATTAAGGTAAAAATTACCAATGCCAAATATGTAGTTGGATACAAAGAGTATAATGGTAAATGGTACTATGACTTTTCAAGATCAGATGTATCCATGCAAGTAAGAAATAATAAGACAGGCACAAACAATAACTTTTGTATCACATCAGGGCTGGTTGTTACAAGTTATAACCCTTTAACAACCACCCCTCATGGAGAACTAATTAAAGCATCTGAGATTCTTGCAGATAAAAAAATCAACGGGGAAGAGTCTCTGATATGGGAGCTTTACGACGAAATGATGCTTCTTGCAATGCTTTAATCAAAAAGATTCTTTAACCAAAATGATCTTGTAGCCTCTCTGTCGTGAATTGACTGAGCCCCTCTGTAACCATGCATTCCTCCCGGATAAATCATAAGTTCAAATTGTTTGCCGGATCTCTGAAGTGCATCAATTAACTGGAGAGTATTCTGAAAATGAACATTATCATCTGAAGTTCCGTGAGTAATATACAACCTTGAACCAGACTCACTTCTGTACTTGGAAACCTTTCCCAGTACAGATGTGTTTTTATAACCCTCCGGATTGGCTTGAGGAGTATCCATATATCTTTCTGTATAATGAGAATCGTAAAGATGCCAGTCATAAACACCACCTCCTGCAACTCCAAATCTAAAATATTCAGCTCCTTCTGTTAATGCAAGAAGAGTCATTGTTCCTCCGTAAGAGAAGCCGGTTATGCCGATTTTTTCCTTATTAACAAATGGAAGCGAATGCAAATACTTAGCCCATAGTATATAATCTTCAATCTCCTGCTTACCCAGATTTCTGTGAATAAAATTTAGTCCCTCTTTTCCACAATGACCGGAAGCTCTGTGATCAATACTGATTTGAATCACACCCTTTTTATACCAGAATTTTGTCTCATCAGACGGGTTCCTCCATGTATCCATTACTGTTCCGGAATTTGGTCCGCCATACATATTGACAATAACCGGATATCTCCTGTTTTTATCCATATTTTCAGGCCAAATAACGGAAGCCGGTAATCTGTAACCATCTTCAGTTGTTATAAATAGCATTTCAGCTATTGGAATTTTTGACAAATCTGCCCCTTCAGCAGCATCCTGAATTACAATGTGCTCTCCCTCCTTTACAACTCCTTTTTTTGAAAGAGACACAACTAAAGTTGATGTTGGATCAGAAACTGATGACACATTGGCAACATAATGCTTTTTATCTGGAGATAGAATTACAGATGTAAAATTCCAGCTCCCTTTAGAGAGTCTTTTAATCTCTCTTTTATTCATACCCTTATTCCAGCTTAGTTGATAAAAGTCACCTCTCTCTGATGTCTCTCTTCTTGAAGTAAAGTATAAAACTCTCTCTTGTTCATTAAAATCAGTAAACCTAATACCCCAGTTTTTCCCATCTGTGAGTTTTATAAGTTTTTTTCCGTCATAACTTTGGAAGTATATTTGCTCCCAAAGTTCAAAGTCTCTTACAAAATAGAAACCCTCATTCCCGAATCTAACCTCCTCAAGCCAGTCAATCCAGCTATTCTGGTGCTCTTTATAAACTACTCTCTTTTCTCCACTAACCTTTTTCACAGAGTAAAGGACAAAATTACTCTGATCTCTGTCCATCCACTGAACCAGAAGTTCGTTGGAATTACTATTCCAGTATGGAGTCCCAAAATATTGATCCTCATTTTCATTAAAATCTCCCCATATTACACCTCCTGCATCAACATCTGCAAAACCGATCTTCACACGAGGATTTTCATCACCTGCTTTAGGGTATCTTGTTTGAACTATTTTTCCATGTTTGCCTGATGCCTCGTAAATTGGGAACATCGGAACATTGGTATCATCGAATCTCATAAATGCAATTGACTTACTATCCGGAGACCACCAAAAAGCTTTATATCTGGATGGTCTGCCAAGAATCTCTTCGTAATAGACCCAAGAGGCCCAGCCATTCATTATAAGTTCAGTGCCATCAAAAGTGTAACGCATCTCCCCTGCTCCATCAATAGCAATAGAATAAAGATCATTCTCTCTGGTAAAAGCAATCCTTTTTCCATCTGGTGAAAGTTCCGGATTCCTCTCTTCACAAGATGTTTTTGTAATTATGCTTTCAGCTCCGTTTTCATCTGAATATACTATATCACCATCTTTAATAAAAACTGTAGCTCTCTTTACCTCTGATGGTTTCTCCACTTCAGCAGAAACTCCTGTAATAATATTATACTCTTTGTAAATACGCTTATCTTTATCAAAGCCTGCCATTAAAAGAGTGGAATTATCTTTCCACGACAAAACCATAGATAGTTGCTTAATATCCTGCGCATTAACATGCACAATAAAGATAATTGCCAACAATGTTACGATACTCTTTCTGATAAAATTCTTCATAATTGAATGTTAAGTTTTTCTAAAAAATGAGTCTTTAAAGTTAACAAAATAGATTTTCTCTGTAGCTCTGGTCATAGCAGTATATAGCCATTTTAAATCATCTATGGTTAGTTCATCACTCCAGAACGGATTATCCACAAATACGGAAGACCATTGTCCACCCTGAGATTTATGACAAGTAATTGCCGAAGCAAATTTAATCTGCAATGCATTAAAATATTTATCCTCTCTTACAGCCGCAACTCTTTTTCTTTTAGTTTTAATATGATTATAGTCCTCCATAATCTGTGTGAAGAGCTCCCTCTGCTGATCTGATCCCAGAGAGGCAGTCTCACTCTCCAGAGTATTAAGAATCACCTTTGCTTTTATCTCCAAATTATTATAATCCGGAAATGAAAGAACAGCATCAGCAAAAGTTAATCCGTACCTCTCTTCATAATTAGAAATCTTCACCAATTCAGCCACATCTCCGTTAGCTATAAAGCCAATGCCCTGAGCATCCTCTAAAAACTGATAGCAGTTTTTAACAATCATGAGTTTATCCCCCTTGCTTAAGCGCTCCTCTCTGAAGAGAACAGTGGATCTTATTCCTTTATTATATCTGTTTGCTCTTTTGTTTGATCTGCACAAAACAAGTGTTTCGTCTGCTCCCCATTTACTGTAAGAACTCTCCAGCTCCTCAAGAAGATCACCTCCCGAGACTCTTACTATATCATTAAATCCATCGAGTTCAAATTGAGGTATAGAGGGATTGTCTCTTTCAATCAACTCCCTTATTAAGGTTGCATTATACAAAATTCCGGAACTCTCAGCCTGCCTCACAACACTCCTTAACCGGGAAAATATTATATGACCGTATCTTTTCATTGAATCAACATCGAGTGCCTCAGAATGGTTGAGTCCAACAGGCGGTAACTGAGCAGAGTCTCCTGCAAGAATAAGCTTATTTCCCTCACCGCTGTATACAAACTGAATCAGGTCGTCTAAAAGATGACCTGATCCAAATGAAGATGTATCACTATAATTTGAGATCAAAGAGGCCTCATCTACAATATAAACAGTTTCACTGCTAAGATTTACATTGAGTGTAAAGAGGCCTATCCCGTCACTCATTGACTTTTGTCTGTAAATGTGTTTATGGATGGTATATGCTATTCTGGATGTGTATCCGGATAATACTTTTGCGGCCCTTCCTGTTGGTGCCAGAAGTACATACTTTCTTTCAAATGACTCTAATACCTTAACAAGGGATGACAAAACCGATGTTTTACCCGTGCCGGCATAACCATTAACAACCATAATCTCTCTTGAGGAAGGCAGAGAGACAGCACCGGGAGAGAGAATGAAATCTGAGAGAGTTTTTATAAGATCAGACTGGCAAGATGTGGGTTCAAAGCCGAGCCCTTCAATCATTTTGTTCTCCAGAAAATCAGCAAGTGACATATGTTTATCTTTTTCTGAAGACAAGAACAATTAATAACATTGAATAAATTTCAACACGACCCAAAAGCATCTGGACAGAAAGGACAAACTTCCCCAGTGCAGGTATTTGTGAATAATTACCAAGAGACCCAACACTCCCAAACCCCGGGCCAACATTTCCCATATTAGCAGCAGATGCGGTAAAAGCATCAAAGAGTTCTACTCCTAGGAATGTTAGAATTACAGTTACAATAAAGACAATAAATAGATAGAGAACAATAAAAAGTGCTGTAGAGGTTACCATCTCTTTATCAAGAGTATGCCCTCCCAATTTAACAGAGACAATTGCATTCGGGTGAATCTGTTTTTTAATTTGAGCTTTGAAAGCCTTGTAGAAAATCAATACTCTGTCAACTTTTATACCACCCGATGTGGATCCGGAGCAGGCACATTGTAAAGTAAAATATATTAGTAGAAGAATTGAAAAGGAGGGCCAGATACTGGTGTCTGCACTTGCAAATCCTGTCGTTGTACCCACAGAGATAACCTGAAAGAATGCGTGTCTTAACGCATGAATCCAGTCGGTTTCAATACCGGCAAATTTAATATTTAAAGATACTACTAATGATACAATTATGATAGAAGAGAGATAAAACCTGACAACAGGTGACCTCCATAATGATTGCACTTTTCCTGTAAAGGCAGTATAAAGAAGTCCAAAATGCATCCCTGCAAATAGCATAAAAACCATCACTATAATATCAATAGTAACTGAATCATAATAAGCAAGAGATAAATTTTTAGTACTGAAGCCTCCTGTCGCAATAGTTGAAAATGAATGACATACAGCATCAAAAAGAGACATTCCGGCAAGGTTAAGAAGGATAGTTTCAACCACTGTCAATCCCAAATATACTGTAGAAATGACCCTTACTGTCTGCTGTGCCCTAAACCTGAAATTATCCTTTGATAAAGATGAAATTTCAAATTTGCTCAACATTCTTGAAGAAGAAATTGATGGAAGAATCAATAACATAAAGAGAACTACGCCCATACCTCCAAGCCAGTGTGTGGAGGCTCTCCAGAATAAGAGCCCTTTAGGAAGTGCCTCTACATTAACCAGAATTGTTGCACCTGTGGTAGTGTATCCCGATACACTCTCATACCAGGAGTTAATAATTGAAAATTCTCCACCGTATAATATATAAGGCAGCATACCAAAAAGGCAGGAGAGGATCCATGAGAAGACTACAATTACAAGTCCCTCCTTAGCGTTGATTTCGCCTGATTTATGGACAAAGATAAGTGGAAATGATGCTACCACAGAGGTAACAATTCCACTTAAAATCAGAGGGGAGAATGAATCATCAACTCCATAGAGAATGGAAACAGCGGCTGAAATAAACATAAATATTGCATTCAGCAAAAGAGCCAGGCCTATATTTCTACTGACTAATTTGAGATTCATTCTCTGGACTTTTTCATGTTTTTATGTTCGTCAATCAATGTTTTTATTTCACCATTTAAATCCTGAAGTTCATCGTCGTTATCAAAGTTAACATTGTAACTTTTATTAAACTCTTTGTAACTTTTTAATCCTCTTGAGATTAATAGTAGTGGCGAAATAAAATACAAATTGATAAAATAATTAAAAAGAAGAACAAGTAGTATTCCCGCTGCAACAGCAATCACACCCGGCATAATACTCCTGTAGAATCCCTCCTGAAGTTGATCTGTATTTTCAGCAAGCGCCCCCTGTGTTAAGAGACCAAGTTCACCTTTGTACTTTCTTAAATTTGAATACGCAGGGACAAGTTCACTTGAGTACCACTTTTCTCTACCGGCTTTATTAAGAGTCATAATATCAGAGGCTCTTCCAATAACCTCCAGATAGGCAGAGTAAGCAGAAGAGAGAGAATCGGCAACAGAGACTTCAGCTGGAGAGACAAATTTCTTCTTTATGTTAGATATATAATCCTCAAATCTGTTATCGTACAGAATATTTTCAGAATTCATTGTAGAATCCAGAATCACACTGCTTAGTAACATAAAGTTATACTCATCTGTCAGCTCAAGAAGAAGCCTTGATGTGTTGATACTGTTTATGTTGTCTGTCATAAGTGCGGCAACTGAATGTCGCATTCTGTTAAATTCAAAGATGGCAATCAAGCTTGAAAGAAATAGAATGGCTCCAATGACAACGAAACCAAGAGAGATTTTCTTTCTTATTCCCATAGTTTAAGTTTTGAAAACAAATATATGAAAAAAACAAGGGCGGCTATACGAAAGCCACCCTCATTAAATTTTGAAATCTAAAAACTACTTGACAGTGGCCATATGTGCCAGCATATCCAGTACCTTGTTTGAATAACCCCACTCGTTATCATACCATGAAACCACCTTCACAAAATGAGGGTTTAAGGAAATACCAGCCTCGGCATCAAAAATTGATGTGCGAGGGTCTGTTATAAAATCAGTTGAAACAACAGCATCTTCAGTGTAACCGAGGATACCTTTAAGTTCACCCTCTGAAGCCTTCTTCATGGCTGC
>JAGPLK010000006.1:30396-45523 GCA_018053445.1 Bacteroidales bacterium
TATTTAAGCATGTATGCCATGTAGTCAACATCTATAAGGTCGTTGATAGCAACAACCTGGATATCATTCCTCTCCTGGGCAGCACGAAAGACAAGTCTTCCGATACGGCCAAAACCGTTGATCCCTACTTTAATTTTACTCATTTTGTTTAAAATATTTTTGGTTTGATAAAACTTCAAAAGAATTTCGGCACAAAGTTACAAAAAATAGAACTTATGCAAAATCGTGCCAAATTTATTAACTTTGTAGATTGTAAGGACAAATATATACTCATCTTTTTATGGAGACTACAGGAGAAAAGCTTAATATACTGATAACTAATGATGATGGAGTAAAATCAAAAGGGATTTCTGCTCTTATTGATATGATGAGACCATATGGTGATATTACAGTCGTAGCACCATTTGAGGCAATGTCAGGTATGTCAGCAGCACTTACGATAGGCAAACCTTTAAGGCTTACAGAGCTGAAGTCAGAAGAGGGGTTGAAGATTTTTGCATGCAGCGGAACTCCTGCAGATTGTGTAAAAATGGCTATGAATCAGTTGTTCTCATCAAATCCTCCACATCTTCTTGTTTCAGGAATTAACCATGGATCAAATGCTTCAGTTGCCTCTCTCTATTCAGGGACACTTGGTGCCGCTGCTGAAGGGACAGTCTACGGAATTCCCTCTGTCGGCTTTTCTCTCTCATCTCATCACAGAGATGCAGATTTCTCCGCTTCAATTCATTACGGGAAAATTATAATTGACCAATATTTGAAAAATCCTCCAAAACCTGAGATTTTCTTAAATGTAAATTTCCCGGACAAACCATTGAATTCCATAAAGGGGATTAAATTCTGTCATCAGGGAAAAGGTCAGTGGATAAAAGAGTTTGAAGAGAGAACAGATCCCTATGGGTTCCACTATTACTGGATGACTGGAGAGTTTTTTAATCTGGAGCCTGATAACAGGGAATCTGATCATAATTTGGTTGAGGATGGATACATTAGCATTGTTCCTCACAAAATTGACACAACAGATTACTCAGAGGTGGAGAGATTATCCGGGCTCTGGGAAATGTAATGAACTTCTAAATAAACCAATATGCGTTATTACCTCATTGCGGGGGAGGCGTCCGGGGACCTGCACGGCTCCAATCTGATGAAAAGTCTTCTTAAAGAAGACCCTTCTGCTGAATTCAGATTCTGGGGCGGTGATTTGATGAGATCTGTTTATGATGGTCTTGTTAAACACTATAGCGATACTGCCGTAATGGGTATAGTTGAAGTTCTTTCAAAACTTGGAAAAATAAGAGAAAATCTTTCACATTGTAAAAAAGATATTCTGGACTGGAAGCCTGATGTTATTATCTTAATTGACTATCCCGGTTTTAACCTGCGTATTGCAAAATTTGGAAAAGAGAGAGGTTTTAGAGTATTTTACTATATCCCGCCCAAAGTCTGGGCCAGAGGGGAATCGAGAATTGAAAAACTAAAAAGGTACACTGATAAAACATATATAATATTTCCCTTTGAACAAGAGTTCTTTAAAGGCCATAATATGGATGTTAAATATTTTGGGAATCCATTATATGACAGCATAATATCAGACAAAGCACTTTCAGAATCCAAAGAGGAATTTACCTCTCGTCTTCATATTGATAATAAACCCACTATTGCTTTGCTGGCCGGGAGCAGGAAACACGAAATTTCATACCTTCTCCCCAAGTTAAGAAGGCTGGAGGATGATTACCCCGATTATCAGTTTTTACTTGCCGGAGCCCCCTCGATAGAGCCATCATACTACCAGCAATATCTAAGTGGCAGCAGAATCAAACTCTTTTTTGGAGAGACATACTCTATTCTCAAACACTCTGATGCAGCAGCAGTATCTTCAGGTACTGCCAGCCTTGAGTGCGCAATCATTGACACTCCTCAGGTTGTTTGTTACGGAATGAATCCTGTAACGGCATGGCTTGGTAAATTAATTATCAAAGTAAAATACGCAAGCCTGGTCAATTTAATTCTTGACAAAGAGCTTGTAAAGGAGCTCCTTCAATGGGATTGCACTCCTGAAAACATATCGGCAGAAATTGGAAAAATCCTTATTGGAAGAGACAGAAAGAGGATTCTATCGGGATATAAAAGAGTAAGAAAATTACTTGGTGGTGAGGGAGCCTCTGAAAAAGTGGCTAAATCTATGCTAAAAGAGATAAAATCTCATAAAGAGGACAATCTTTTCTCGGCTATTCACGAAACCCCTATGGGAAGGCTAAAGCTAATCTGTGACGATTCAAATCTAATCGGAGTAGAATATGTTGGTGAAGATGAACAAAACCTCTCTGAGGAGACAAATCGCTCTCACCCCATATTGTCTGAGACAGCAAGACAACTTGACGAATACTTTCAGGAGAAAAGAGAGAATTTTGAACTCCCTGTAAAATTAAACGGGACAGAATTCCAAAAAAGGGTATGGCATGAGCTAAGTAATATACCATACGGAGAGGTAAAAACATATGGAGAGATCGCCTCTATAGTTGAATCCAGAGATGCCAGCAGAGCTGTAGGATTAGCATGTAAAATGAATCCCCTTTTAATTGTAATCCCTTGTCACAGGGTTGTTGGTGCAAATAATAAACTTACTGGTTTTGCAATTGGAATAGATAAAAAGAGCTATTTACTGGAATTGGAAAAAGCATATTTAACAACAGATAATAACCTCTTTCAAGAAGAGGAGAAAAAATGATGAGAATAACAGCATATAAATACCAGGCAACAGGTAATGATTTTGTTATCCTGGATAACAGAGAGGGCCAGCTAGAACTGACCGAAAGTCAGATTAAACATCTTTGTGACCGCAGATTTGGAGTTGGAGCAGATGGATTGATGTTGCTCAATAGAAGTAAAAAATACTCATTTTCAATGGTCTATTACAACGCAGACGGAAGAGAGGGGACTATGTGCGGAAACGGAGGACGCTCATTAGTGGCTTTTGCAGCACATAAGGGAATTAAAGATTTTACTTTTGAGGCTGTTGATGGTATTCACGAGGCAGAAATTATTAAATACTCACCTTCAACCTGCATAGTTAAACTTGGCATATCTGATGTAACAAGTGTTAAGGACTACTCCCCAAAAAGCTATATGTTAAATACAGGATCACCACATTTGGTGATTTTTGTTGAGAATGTAAGTGATTATGATGTAAGAGAGCAGGGGAAACTTTGGAGACACCACCCCCATTTTCCGGGAGGCACTAATGTTAACTTTGTTCAGGGAAGCTGGGGCAGATTCAATATACCAAAATTTGATGAGGAGCAGGAGCAGAGAATATCAGTAAGAACATACGAAAGAGGTGTTGAGGACGAGACCCTCTCCTGCGGAACCGGAGTAACGGCATCGGCTATTGCTCATCATAAACTGCTTACCAGAAATAAGTTTTCATACAGTAAAGTAGATATTAAGATCCCTCAAACCGTAAAGAATATTATTGAGACCAAAGGAGGAGAGCTAACTGTAGAATTCACATATACTGGAGAGGATAACTATACAGACATTAAACTAACCGGCCCTGCAACTTATGTTTTCAGTTGCGTAATTGAGTGCTGAATATGATGAGAAAAGCTGTTTTTCCGGGATCTTTTGACCCCTTCACAAAAGGACATCTTGATGTCCTTCAGTCATCTCTCAGAGTATTTGACAAAGTTGTTGTTGCTGTTGGATACAACATTAATAAAAGCGGACTCTTTACAATTGAAGAGAGAATAGAAATAATAAAAGAGTCGGTTAAAAATCTTAATAATGTTGAGGTAGAATCTTACACAGGACTAACTATAAACTTTTGCAACTCCTGTGGAGCAGATTTTATTGTAAGGGGAATCAGATCAACTACTGACTTTGATTTTGAACAGGTTATTGCACAAGCTAACTACAAATTATCTCCAAATATTCAGACCGTTTTTATCCCATCCTCTGCCGAGTGCTCATTTATTACCTCTACTGTTGTAAGAGACCTTCTCTTAAATGGCGGAGATGCCCGGATATTCCTGGCTCCCGGAGTGGATCTAACCGGCAGATTAAGGAGAGAAGAGAAGAATGAACATTAAAGCAACCCTCTTATTTTTACTTCTTACAATATCACTTGGTCTTTTTTCACAAACCAGGCAGATTAGTGGTGCCGATTCCTTAAGACAAAAGGTTGACAGCCATATATCAAGCTTTCTGTCCACTATTCCGATTCATCCCGATTCTCTCAGTGCCGCATCAGACAGGCTGATAGCTGCTGGCGAAAGCAATAATCTTTCCTCATATATAGCCGGAAGACTATTTATGATTTTCAAAGATTCCGGGATAATGGGTCTTGAGAGTGTATCGGTATATATAGCACAGAAATATTTTCTTAGCGACACTCTTACCCCTCCTGATGGTTTAAATAAATCCGAGATTTTACTATTCGTTGAATTCAACAAGCATTCACTGATAGGGATGGATGCCCCTGATCTTGTTATGACAACCCCCTCAGGTATTCACAAATCCTTAAAAGAGAGTCTCGGTTCCAAATATACAGTATTGCTGTTTTTTGATGATCAGTGCACAATTTGCAAAACAGAGCTTCCGGAGCTGCTAAAGATTTCAAAATTCACAGATTATGAGGGTTTATCTGTTTTTGCAGTTTTTACACATCCCGATACATCCAGACTTAGAAATTTTATAGCAGGATTGCCTGTTAATGACATAATAAACTGGACATTTGTATCAGATCCGGCTTACTCTACAGATTTTCCCAGGCTTTATAATGTTGTTAAAACACCTCAGATTTTTCTTATAGACAACTCCGGGAAAATAAGAGGCAGAAATCTCAGTTCATCTTCATTAGATGAGCTTCTTTCTAAGCTGTATGAAAATGATAAGGAATTCAGTGAACAGGCATCCAGATTTGCCGCTGCATATATTGAAGCAATAGACTTTGAAGATTCAGTATCTGTGAAAACTTCAATCTCATCACTATTTTCAAATTTATCTTCAGCGAGTGACAAAGAGCTTTACCGTAGTGTATTTTCATATATTTATGAGGAGCTCCTCTACTCTCAGAATGAGAAACGGAGAGAGGCCTCTGTTATTGTTGCTGAGGATTTCATAATTCCCTATCCTGATTTCTGGATTAATAAAGAGTATCCGGCAATATGGGTACCATCAATGGTAAAACGGACTAAAATGAACCAGGTTGGCTCCCTCTTTCCTGAACTTAAAATGTTAAATACATCGGGAAAGAGAATAACACTTGGCAAAAAATGCTCAAAATTTACACTCATTTATTTCACAGACCAACACTGCGCCACATGTAAAACATATACAGAAATATTAAAGCGAGAGTATAAACACCTCAGAAAAAAAGGGGTAAAAATTATTGCAGTTAATACAATGGGGACACCTGCCTCCTCTGATAAGTACAGGATTGCTGAAAAGATTAAATGGCAGATACTATCTCCTTTAGAAAACGACAACGGCTCAATCTTTCAGCTGTATGAAACAGAGAGTGTCCCCTACACTCTTCTTCTGGACAGAAAAGGACGGATAGTGGCAAAGAATTTTGATTTTGCAACCCTAAAAAATATAATCAAATGATTACCGGTAAATATCAGGAGTTTTATAATCTCCTTTCTAAAGCGATACCCGCAGAGAGGCTACTCCACGACTCGCTGAGCACCCTTGCCTTTGGAACTGATGCCTCCTTTTACAGACTTATTCCAAAGCTGATAGTTAAAGTATATAATGAAGAAGAGGTAACAGCCACAATAAAAATTGCCTCAGAAATGAATATCCCGTTAACATTCCGGGCTGCGGGAACCTCTTTGTCCGGACAGGCTATAACTGACTCTGTACTGGTTGTTGCCACCCACGGATGGAGAGATTGGTCAGTACTTGATTCTGGTACAAAAATCAGGCTTCAGAGTGGTATTCGCGGTCAACAGGCTAATAACAGACTTGTAAAATACGGAAGAAAAATTGGTCCCGATCCAGCTTCAATAGATGCTGCTATGATAGGAGGAATAGCTGCAAACAATGCATCTGGAATGTGCTGCGGAACAGCAGAAAACTCATATAAAACTATTGCAGACATTAGAATAGTTCTTCACGATGGAACAATACTCGATACCTCTGATAAATCAAGTTGTGACAGTTTCAGAAAAACACACAAAGAGCTTCTCGGTGGAATTGAGAAGCTATCGGCCAGAGTAAAAGCAGATAAAGAGCTAAGCGACCGGATTATAAAGAAATTCAAAATAAAAAACACAACAGGATATAGTCTTAATGCACTTACAGACTATTCTGATGGCATTGATATTATTAAGCACCTCATGATAGGATCTGAGGGGACACTTGGATTTATCTCAGATATCACATATAACACTGTTGTTGACCATAAATACAAAGCTCTTGCTTTAATTATTTATCCGGATATTGAGAGTGCATGTAAAGCAGTACAGATTCTTAAAAAGCAACCGGTTAATGCCGCAGAGATAATGGACAGGGCTGCTGTCAGGTCTGTGCAGTCAACTAAAGGGGTACCGGATTATATTAAGACTATTTCAGAAAAGGCTGCTGCCCTCCTTGTTGAGACCAGAGCAGAAAACGAAGAACTTCTCAGACAGAATGTATCAATAATCACTGATAGCATCTCCTTAATAACAACAGAGCTTCCCCTGACTTTTACGACAGATCCAAAGCTTCAGGCGTCACTCTGGAAGATAAGAAAAGAGACTCTTCCTACAGTAGCCGCTATGAGAGAGAGTGGCACAACCCCAATTATTGAAGATATTTGTTTTCCAATTGAAAGACTTGCCGAAGGTACACTTCAGCTTCAATCTCTCTTTGAAAAATATAATTATCCTGAAGCTGTAATTTTTGGCCACTCTCTGGAGGGAAATCTTCATTTTATGTTTAATCCTGATTTTTCAAAACAAGAGGATATAGACAAATATGGAGCCTTTATGGACGATATTGCAAAGATGGTTGTTAACGACTATGACGGCTCCCTCAAGGCTGAGCACGGAACAGGCAGAAATATGGCACCGTATGTTGAGATGGAGTGGGGATCAGCGGCTTACTCCATTATGAAGGAGATAAAACAAATTTTTGACCCTAAAGGTATTCTCAACCCCGGTGTTATACTTAATGATGATTCTGAGATTCACCTTAAAAATTTCAAGCCTCTTCCGGAATCAAAAGAGATTGTTGACAAATGTATGGAGTGCGGATTTTGTGAAGGTGGCTGTGTATCTGAAGGATTTACCCTGTCACCGAGACAGAGAATCACAGTATACAGAGAGATATCCAGACTTGAGAAGAGTGGAGAACAGCCACATATTGCCGCAGAACTCTCTAAACTGTACAGCTATGCCGGGCTGGACACCTGTGCAACAGATGGGCTGTGTGCTCTGAAATGCCCTGTAAAAATTGACACAGGAAAACTTGTCAAAGAACTAAGACACGAAGGGCACTCTCAGAGGGCAGAAAAGATTGCAAAATCAATTGCTGCAAGTATGGGTGGAGTCACTTCTGGAATGAGAATAGGGCTTAGCTCTCTTTACTATCTGAGGCTTATTACCGGAAAAAAACTCTTTGGAGCCGTAGCAACCGGTATGCACAAAGCCACCGGCGGTTTAGTCCCGCTCTGGAATGAATACTTTCCAAAGGGTGCAACAAAAATCAAACCGACTCAACCTAATGTATCTTCAGATATTCAGAAAGTTGTCTATTTTCCATCTTGTATAACAAGAAGTATGGGGGTATCAAAGGAGTATGCAGATGCAATGGAAGTTACTAAAGTAACTGATATGCTGATAAAAAGAGCAGGCATGGAGGTGATTTATCCAAATGATCTTGATTCTTTATGCTGCGGTATGGCCTTCTCTTCCAAAGGCTTTGTTGAAGCAGGTAAACTAGCCTCTGACAAACTTGAAGAGGCACTTAGAATAGCCTCTGAAAATGGTAAACACCCTGTTCTGTGCGACATGAGCCCTTGTCTTTACACAATGAAGAGTAACTTTGGAGAGAGAATTAAGCTATATGAACCAGCTGAATTCGCAACTCAATTCCTCGTGGATAAATTGAAAATCCGTAAACTCAACCGGAAGATCTCTCTTTTTGCTGTCTGCAGTGCTAAGAAGATGGAGGTTGAAGAACATCTGAAGAAGCTGGCAGAACTTTGTGCAGAGGAGGTTGTTGTTATAGACAGCAATTGTTGTGGATTTGCAGGGGACAGAGGTTTTTTGCTTCCTGAACTTAACAAGCACGGATTGAGGAATATAAAGGAGCAGAGCGCAGGTTGCTCAGAAGGATACGCTACATCAAGAACCTGCGAAATAGGACTCTCAAAACATAGCGGTATATCATACAAATCAATTTTTTACCTTCTTGAGGAGGCAACCAGAGAATAAGATGTACAAAAGTTTAAAAGATTTTATTGAATTTCTGGAATCAAAGGGAGAGCTCATTCGTATTAAAGAGTTTACAGACCCTTTATTAGAGATCACCGAAATAACAGACAGAGTAAGTAAACAGCCCGGAGGAGGCAAAGCACTCCTTTTTGAAAATACAGGAACAGCATATCCTGTTCTGACCAATATGCTGGGCTCAAAAAACAGAATTCTCTATGCATTGGGAGCAACCTCGTTTGATGAGATATCGGAATCTATGAGGGATTTGATAAAAGAGGTCACCAGGCAGAGAGGGACTATTCAGGAGAAGCTTAAAGCAATCCCTCTTTTAGGCCGGGCTGCCTCCTGGATGCCAAAGGCTCATAAAGGTGTTGCCCCCTGTCAGGAGGTAATATTACATCAGCCCGATATTGGCAGACTGCCTGTACTGAAGTGCTGGCCTCAGGATGGAGGTGCTTTTATTACCCTTCCGCTTGTACACACAAAAGACCCTGTAACCGGAGCCAGAAATGTCGGGATGTACAGGATGCAGGTATTCAGTGAGAACACAACCGGCATGCACTGGCACAGACATAAAACAGGGGCCAGACAATTTTCAAGATGCAAAGAGGGAAAGTTTCCGGTTGCTGTTGCACTGGGAGGAGATCCTGTCTACACATACGCTGCTACTGCTCCTCTGCCTGAGGGTATTGACGAATATATGCTTGCAGGATTTCTCCGTAACAAACCGGTCTCATTGACAGATTGTCTGACACAGCCTCTGCAGGTTCCTGCCGATTGTGATTTTGTTATAGAGGGATACATAGATACAAAAGAGGCACCGGTAGTCGAGGGACCATTTGGAGATCACACCGGATTTTACTCTCTTGAAGATCTTTATCCAAAAATGCATATTACCTGCATCTCGCATAAAAAAGATGCAATATATCCGGCAACAATAGTTGGAATTCCACCTCAGGAGGACAAATATATTGCAATGGCAACAGAGAGTATATTCCTGACACCTATACAGTTTACTATGGTACCTGAATTAAAGGATCTTTACCTCCCGGAAGAGGGAATTGGTCATAATCTCGCAATAGTAAAAATTGAAAAGAGTTACCCGGGACAGGGGATTAAAGTTGGACACGCACTATGGGGTGCCGGTCAGATGATGTTTTGCAAAACGATCATAATCACTGACGAAGATATTGACATCAGAGACATTCATCAAGTAGAAGAGGTAATAATCAGAAACTATCATCCGGAAAGAGATACTCATTTTAGCCGGGGACCTATGGATGTTCTTGACCACACATCACCGGTTTGCGGATATGGCGGAAAAATTCTTATTGATGCTACAAAAAAACTACCTGAGGAGGGAGGCGCTCACACTCCACTGTCTAACAAAGCAATCCATTTTACACACTCAGGAAAAGATTTAAATGGAATCATCAATATTATACTTGATAGATGGGAAGATACAGATGACTCTTACTCCGGTTTATGGTTATGGGGAAGCAACTGGGATCCGGTAAGAGACACTGATTTTTCAGACGGGCGTCTTGTTGCTGATAGCAGACGAAAATATAAAGGGAAAAATGGGTTCAAAAGAGAGTGGCCTGAGAAAGCCCTCTCCTCTCCTGAGACAATTGAGATTGTTGACAAAAAATGGGAGAAACTGGGTATAGGCCCTTTTATCGCCTCACCCTCGCTGAAATATTTGTCAGGACAAAAATTGCAAGAGCAATAAAAATCAGCATAGAGTAGTATGCAGCCCTTCCAATATAATCACCATATTTAACGAATATGGTGATTTTTTCATTTAGAGAGAGAGTTCCCTTAAGCCACCCCCTGCTCCACCATTTTGTCTGTGAGACAATATCTCCTTTCTGATTAATTAATGCACTTACACCGGTGTTACCACACCTTGCAATTGACCGTCTTGTCTCTATTGCCCTTAGTTTATCAAACCATAAATGCTGCTTATATCCGGGAGAGTTAAGCCACCAGCCGTCATTTGTAATAATAGACATAACATTGGCTCCTTTAAGTATAAACTCTCTGTAAAAGTTACCATATACAGATTCGTAACAGATTGCTGTTCCTATTCTTATCCCGCTGTCAGAAGAATGAAAAACACTCCTCTCCTTCTGTACACCATAACTGCCAAAGTACCCACCAAGCTCAATCACAAACATTCTTAAGCCATCCATATATTTCTGAAAAGGCATATACTCAACAAGTGGTACTAATTTTGATTTGTAATAAAACTGGTAACGACCTGAACTATCAAGTAAAATTGCAGAGTTATGGGAGTCGTACCAGCCTGTACCAATTTTTCGCGAAGAGGATAATGGTTTAATATCAGGGGAGTAACCCTCTTTTGGGTAGAGATAGTGAGTAGAGGCACCTATTATAATTTTTGCCTCTCCCAGCCCTTTTGCTGCATTTGCAAATCTGGTGAAGGAGTCACTTTCGTAAGGATTGTTTTCAATTATGCCTGCAGTAAATGTCTCTGGACCAATAACAAAGTCTAACGATTTGTCATAGCCCTCATTAAGCAGGTTAATAAGAATTTCATCCTGTTCTCTCTGTGTCATACCCCCAAATTTATCGTTGTATGGATCAATATTTGGCTGGATAATCAGAAAAGATGCATTCTCACTACTCTCTTCATATGTAATATACAAAGCATGTGATATATATACCGGGACAATCAGCAAGAGTACAAGTGTTATGTTTCTGGCTCTCATTTGAGGTGCTGCACAGTTACCTCTGGAAATAATTGTATCATAGGCTAAAACAGAGAAGAGCAACGCCCACAGAGAGCCTCCTGCTACACCGGTAAATTCGTACCACTGAACAACTCTGTGCAGAGAAGCAAATCCATTACCCAGTGCAAGCCAGAGTAAGTTAATCTCCCCGTCTGCCATTATATGCTCCCAGGATAGCCAGGCAGTTATGAAAAAGGCATACCCTACTACCCTTCCCTGTCTACTTTTAAACCACCCGTATAATTTTGTAATCACTGTTAAGGCAAAAGAGTACATCAACATAGAAGCTATTGCACCTTTAAAATTTGCATAAGCAACCCAGTATGTTGTAGCTGCTGTCCAGATAAAAAACACCACAAAAATAATCAGCCAGCTGAAGGGAATTTTATTGTTCTCAATATAATTTTCGAGCATTAGCAGAGGAGTAAGGGCAAATAGTATCAAAATCCCAGCTCCCTTTACAAGAAATGGCAGCGAAAGCAGTAAAACCGATGCTAAAATAAGTCTGACAACACTTTTTGTTTTTTTATTTACACTAAAATGCATAATTTCGCCGATCAATTTTGTAACAATTATTACACATGAGTACCATTTCAAAAAGAGCAACTCTTATTATTTCGCTCCTCTCTGCTTTGAACCTTTATGGTCAAGTATCTGACAAAGATACTACAATTAAAAATATTCAGCTTGAAGGTGTGACAATAATCACAACTCCCAAGGAGACTTATTTTCTCAACCAGCTTCCGGCATCAACAAGTATTATTGGTGGTGCAGAGGTGGAATCGGGAGGGAAAAACTCAATAAAAGGACTCTCCTCATCTGTTCCAAATCTTTTTATTCCTGATTACGGGTCTAAAATAACATCTGCAATATATATAAGGGGAATTGGATCCAGATTCTCTCCATCGCCATCTATCGGACTATATGAAGATAATGTTCCATTTATTGATAAAAGTGCATTCGATTTTGAATTCCTTGATGTTGAAAGAGTAGAGATTTTAAGAGGACCACAGGGTACTCTTTATGGAAGAAACGCTCTTGGAGGAATTGTACATATCAGAACAAAATCACCATTTTCTGATCCCGGCACAGAAATTTCTCTAAAAGCAGGAACATTTAGCCAGTACAGGGGAAGTTTTACTACCAGAAACAGGATAAATGACAGACTGGCATTTTCACTTGGCGGATTTCTAAACAGTGACGGAGGATTCTTTAAAAACGAATCTACCGGAAAGAGAATTGGCAATGGATACTCAGCCGGAGGCAGGTTAAGAGTTGCTTATAATATTGCAAGAAGATGGAAGATAGAGGCTGCAAATCAATTTGAATTCAGCGACCACAGCGCTTACCCATATGGTTTGTACAATAAAGGGACCGGAAAGAGTGCTGCACCGTCATTCAACGACACCTCTTCATACAAGCGTGTTCTGAACACAACTAGTCTTGTTGTTACTCATAACGCACCCGGATGGAGGATGAATCTAATATCGGCATACCAGTATCTGAAAGATACAATGAGACTTGATCAGGATTTCACACCACAATCTGTTTATACTATGAGTCAATCTCAGAAGTTTGGCAACTTTACTCAGGAGGTGGTCTTCAAATCAGAAAATGATAAAAATTATCAGTTTGTTTCCGGAATATCTGCATTCATTCAGAATAACTATACAGATGCACCTGTGCTATTTGGAGAAGATGGTGTCAAGAGATTCTTCCAGGATAATTTTGACAGGCTCTACACAACCGGAGTAATGCCATTTCATATGAAGGTTGGAAACAACACAATTCCTGTAAGTGGTGAATATGATCAGAGATCATGGGGAGCTGCAGCATTTCATCAGGTAACATTGAGGAAAGTATTTACTGAAGGGCTCTCTCTAACCCTTGGTTTAAGATACGAATATGAGAAACAGAGACTGGATTACAACAGTGCAATGAATCTCTCTTTGTCTTTTGTAAGGCCCGGGGTACCCAGACCAATTTCTATGGAAATACCGGCTGAAGTAACCGGAAACGAAAATCAGTCATTCGGTCAGTTTTTGCCAAAATTTTCTGTTCAATACAGCAAAAACAATAATCTGAAACTCTTTTACACCTCTGCAAGGGGCTACAAAGCAGGAGGATACAACATTCAAATGTTTTCTGACATAGTACAGTCAAAAATTATGGGAGGAATGCCGGGTGGTGCTCAGACCGAAGGAGATATATCTGATAAAATTTCATATAAACCTGAATATAACTGGAATCATGAGATTGGCTTTAGTGGATGGATAATTCCGGAAAAATTCAACTTTAATGCATCTCTCTTTTATATTGACAGCAGAGACCAACAGGTGGTTCAGTTTGCAGGAGCAACAGGATTTGGAAGAGTCGCAAAAAATGCTGGTAAATCATATAGTACAGGGGGAGAAATATCATCCAGTTACAAAATTTCCAAAGAGCTGGAAGCCTTCTTAAACTGGGGTTACACCTACTCAAAATTTACTCAATATACAGACAATCAGAATGACTATTCAGGAAAATTTGTTCCTTTTGTTCCGCGTAACACACTGAATGCCGGCATATTATACTCTGTAAAAATAAACAGAGGCAACTTCAGGCAATTTAATGCAGCTATCAGATATAATGGAGCCGGAAAGATATACTGGACTGAACAGAATGATGTTGCACAGAAATTTTACTCTACAGTTGATATTGAGAGTTCAGTAAAAATATCTATTTTTGAAATATCTGTCTGGATGAGAAATTTCACAGACAGTGAGTATAACACATTCTACTTTGAGACAACAGGAAAAGGTTTTGCCCAGGCTGGTGTTCCCTTTAATGTAGGAGCTGGATTAAAAATTAAATTTTAGAATAGATGCTTATTGACTTTGTTAAGGGTTTTCTCGTTGGATTGGGTGCTTCCATACCTCTTGGACCAATGGGGGTTATGTGTGTGCAAAAAACACTTAGCAAAGGAAGAAATTCAGGATTCATTACCGGTTTAGGAGCAGCAATTACTGATACAATATTCGCTGCTCTTGCCATATTGGGGCTGGCCTATATCCAAAGTTTCATTGAAGATTACGAAAGAGGTGTACTTCTCTTTGGTGGCGTAGTGGTTGGACTGATTGGCCTTAAGATTTACCTGACAAACCCTGTAAAACAGATCAGACAGAAAGCCCAGGGTAACAACAGACATATGGAAGATCTCTTCTCTGCTATATTAATGACAATTACCAACCCCGGAGCTATTTTCCTGATTCTGGGAATGTTTGCCTTTGTTGGTTTGGATGTTGACTCCCAGGCTGCTAACAGGATGATTACTGCCGCTCTTGGCGGTGTATTTGTAGGGGCAGCAACCTGGTGGTATGCACTAAGTACAGGTATTAACATATTCAGAAAGAAATTCAGACTTCGTCAGCTTCTGATGATAAACCGGATCTCAGGCATTATCATTATTGTAATTGGTCTGATCTCTTTTTTTGAAGGAGTATGGAGATTTTTGGCTCCATTTTTGAATTAGATTAATTATATGTAAGTTTGCGAACTTATTAATTGGGGATGTTTTGGTTTTGACAGCATACTCAATCGGATTGTAAGCACGTCGAGCGTCGTGAAGCCGGCTCGTAAATCCCGGAACTCAAGCCTTAACTGGCAACAACAACTATGCACTCGCTGCGTAATTAAGCCATGCTTAATCGCTTTATCGCCGCCGGCTAGGTCCGGCCGTGACGAGTATCCCGCAGAACTTTATTCCTGTTATGTTCTGTATATGGGGTATCAAACAAACAGGATGCCGGCGTTTACTCCTCTAAGGCGTCTTAAGAAACAGAGGATAAGTTTTGAGTAGCCTGCCTCCCGGCAGCTCATTACCCACAATTAAAGAGAGGATAAGCGTGTAGAAAGCTTTTGGATGGTTTGTTTGGACGGCGGTTCGAGTCCGCCCATCTCCACAAAAAA
>JAGPLK010000043.1 GCA_018053445.1 Bacteroidales bacterium
CAAATTCAAAAACATTGGAAGTAAAATCTACGGGAAATAAAGAACCATCTCTCTCTTTGAAAGTAAGTTCCCCTTTAACAAATCCATTTTCAGCCCTCTCTTTAAGCATCCCGGGCAACCTTGGATCTTCAGTATTAATTACGCCATTTCTGCCTACAGATATAATATCATCTTCAGATCTCTCAAGCAACCTGCAAGCAGCTGGATTTGCAGAAAGAATATCACCATTGGGACGGGTAAGAAAATACCCTCCCCGGAACTTGTATAAATACCCTTGTAAAACTTAAGTTCGTCATCATTACTCTCTTTCTGACAATGATGGATACGATTGGAAAGCGTCCCCATAACAGACCATTAAAAACCTGAGATAAAGGTATAAAACATTATTGACACTATGAAATAATTTTCGCCCGGAAGGCGGACTCCCGAAGAGAGCTTTAAGGCTGGAGGGCGTGCCTCCTTCCGCACGAAGTGCGGTATACACTTAGTCTCCGCTACAAAAAAAAAGCAGGTCAACTGACCTGCTTACTTTTGGTAGTAGCGGAGACAGGACTCGAACCTGTGACCTTCGGGTTATGAGCCCGACGAGCTACCAACTGCTCCACTCCGCGATATTGGACTGCAAAGATATGGTAAAATGATTCTAATTCCAAATTAATTTTTGAAACATCTAACAACATCTTGTTTATCAACTACTTTCTGTTCTCCGGTAGAGAGATTTTTAAGCGATATCTTAGAGTTTGTAACCTCATCCTCACCAATAATGGCGAGAAATGGAATCCCTTTTTTCTCTGCGTAGTCAAACTGTTTTTTCAGTTTTACTTCGTCTGTGTAAATTTCTGCCGGGACACCCGCCTCCCTAAGTTGTTTAACTATGGGAATTGTGTATAGAAGCTCTCTTTTGCCCATGTTTGTAAAGAGCACCTTTGTCCCCTCAACTGCATCTTTTGGGAATCGGTCAAGTGCCGATATTACATCATATATCCTGTCTGCACCAAATGAGATACCCACTCCTGAAACACCTTTAAGGCCGAATATTCCTGTGAGGTCGTCATATCTTCCGCCTCCGCAAATACTACCCATTGCCGTCTCAAGTGATTTAACCTCAAATATGGCTCCTGTATAATAATTGAGCCCTCTAGCGAGTGAAAGATCCAGCTCTGTGTTACATGTTACCCCGGCACTCTCGATGAGGTTGAAGAGCTCTTCCAGTTCGTCTACCCCTTTATTGCCGGTCTCCGATTTTGATAAAATTACCCTTATCTCAGATAGCTTCTCTTTAGTGGTTCCTGATAATGAAAGTATCGGTTCAATTATGGCAATTGCCTTATCATCTATCCCTTTTGACCTTAACTCATCCTTGACTGCATCAATCCCTATTTTGTCTATTTTATCAATGGCTACAGTGATATCAATGAGCTTATCTGCATGGCCGGTAACTTCGGCAATTCCTGAGAGAACTTTCCTGTTGTTTATCTTCACGGAAACAGAGAGACCAAGATGGCTAAATACCTCATCAACAATCTGAACCAACTCAAGCTCGTTGATTAAAGAATCGCTTCCCACAACATCCACATCACACTGATAGAACTCTCTGTATCTTCCTTTCTGTGGTCTGTCTGCTCTCCAGACAGGCTGGATCTGATATCTCTTGAATGGGAAGACAAGTTCATTTTGATGTTGCACCACAAATCTTGCGAAAGGTACTGTCAGGTCATATCTGAGGCCCTTTTCACATACCTTAACAGATAAAGAGTTGCTGTTTTGGAGCATTTCCGGAGAAATCCCGGCAAATGCGTCACCAGAATTAAGAACCTTGAAAAGTAGTTTATCCCCCTCCTCTCCATATTTTCCAAGAAGGGTTGAAAGATTCTCCATTGCAGGAGTCTCAATTGGAGAGTATCCATACTTTTTGAATACAGTTCTTACAGTATTAAAAATATAATCTCTCCCGGCCATTTCAAGCGGTGAAAAATCTCTTGTCCCTTTGGGGATTGATGGTTTCTGTGCCATTTATTTAGTTTTACGGGGCGCAAAGATACTAATTTTCCCTAAGGTATAAATCTATGGCAGCAGCAGCCTTTCTGCCTGCCCCCATAGCAAGTATAACAGTAGCTGCACCGGTAACAGCATCGCCGCCGGCAAAAACACCTTTGCGTTTTGTTTTGCCATTATCGTCAGCAACAATGCAATTCCATCTGTTTACCTCCAGACCCGGAGTTGTTGATGACAACAGCGGATTTGGAGATGTACCGAGCGACATAATTACAACATCTGTTTCAATATCAAACTCAGAATCCTTTAATGGAACAGGCGATCTCCTGCCGCTATCATCGGGCTCACCCAGCTCCATTTTTATACATCTTAGACCTCTTACCCATCCTCTCTCATCTCCAAGCACCTCTACCGGATTAGTTAGCATCCGGAACTCAATTCCCTCCTCTTTAGCGTGATGTACCTCCTCTACCCTTGCAGGCAACTCCTTCTCGGTCCTTCTGTAAACCACAGTTACCTTTGCTCCAAGTCTCAATGCCGAGCGGGCAGCATCCATAGCGACATTCCCGCCGCCAACCACAGCTACACTTTTTCCTACATATATTGGCGTATCGTACTGAGGATCGTATGCTCTCATTAAATTGTTCCTTGTTAGAAACTCATTTGCAGAGACCACTCCGTTGAGATTCTCTCCGGGGATATTCATAAATTTTGGCAATCCGGCTCCGGAACCCACAAAAACGGCAGAATAACCTTCATTGTCCATAAGGTTATCAATTGTAACAGTTCTTCCAACCACTACATTTGTCTCTATATTAACACCAAGTGCCCTTACATTATCAATCTCACTCTTTACAACCCTCTCTTTAGGAAGCCTGAACTCCGGAATACCATATTGTAAAACACCTCCAGGTTCATGGAGCGCTTCAAAAATTGTTATCTCATAGCCTAGTTTTGCAAGGTCTGTTGCACAGGCCAGACCTGCAGGTCCGCTTCCAATTACAGCCACTTTTTTACCATTAAGAGGCTCTCTTTCAGAGAACCTCACACCATTCTCACGACCCCAATCGCCTGCAAATCTCTCAAGTTTTCCTATTGCTACAGCCTCCCCTTTTACGCCGAGTATGCAAGAGCCTTCACACTGGCTCTCCTGCGGGCAGACTCTCCCGCAAACAGAAGGCAGGGAACTGTCTGCAGCAATTATCTCTGCTGCCTTGTGAAAATCTCCATTTTCAATTTGTCTTATAAATGCTGGAATATTTATGCTTACGGGACATGCAGTAACACATTTGGGGCTCTTGCAATCAAGACATCTTGATGCCTCAAGCACTGCCTCTTCTGAGTTATAACCATAACTAACCTCTTCGTAATTAGTGGCTCTTACAAGTGGATTCTGTTCTCTGACAGGAACCCTTGGTATCTTGTTTCTCATTATTCGTTAGTATTATTGTGGTGTAACCCGATTTTACATTTATGATCAAGTTCTGATTCTATTGATTTATACATCCCCTGTCTTCTCATCGCCTCCTCAAAATCTACCTCGTACGCATTAAACTCAGGTCCCTCAACACAGGCAAATCTTGTTTTGCCGGCCACAGTTACTCTGCAGGCTCCGCACATACCAGTTCCATCAACCATCAGAGTATTTAAGCTTACAGTAAGCGGAATATTATAAGGTTTTGCAGCAATTGTAACAAACTTCATCATTATCATTGGCCCAATTGCAACCATATGGTCATATTTCTCTCCGCTGTCCAGTACTTTTTTCATTAAATCAGTAACAAGACCCTTTTCACCATACGATCCGTCGTCAGTACAGATATACAAGTTTCTGCAAACGCTTTTCATATCTTTCTCAAAAATGAGCATATCTCTGTTTTTAGCACCAATAATAACATCTACAGATGCACCCATTGAATGCAAAAACTTCACCTGTGGATAAACAGGGGCTGTCCCCAATCCTCCGGCAATAAACAGAAATTTCATTGCCGATAGTTCATCGGCGCTTTTATGAATAAACTCAGATGGCTCCCCCAGCGGACCGGCAAAATCTGTAAAAAAATCGCCCTCCTCCAGATGGCAAATTTGTCTGCTCGAGGCTCCCACTACCTGGGTGACAATTGTAACCGTACCGGCATCTTTATCAAAATCACAAATAGTGAGGGGTATTCTCTCACCCCTATCATGAGCTCTTACTATTAGAAACTGTCCCGGCTTTGCCGATGACGCCATCCTTGGAGCATACACCTCCATAAGGGATATTAGGGGAGTAAGATCCCTCTTTTTTACAATTTTATACATCTGTTTAAGTTAAAGTCTGTCAAATGAATAGCCCAGTTTTTTAAGCCTTTTGATTATTGAGTCAAGCCTGTCGTAAAGTTTATCTGCTCTCCTGTCGTCTACGCCGGGGTGGATCAAAATTATAGCACCGTTAAGATTATTGCTCTTTTCAAAAGCAAAAAGTTTCGCTATAAGCTCATCTGATGTTTTATAACTGCTCATTCCGGGATATGTATAATCCGCAGGTGTTGCAGTTCCCGGTGTGTAGTTTATTGTCTTTAGCCCAAGGGTTGAAGCAGTATAGACAGACTCCTTGTTGTACCACTCGTAAGGTGGCATAAACCATACTGCATCTTTTTGAGAAACTCCAAACTTCTGCAGTTCGACCAGATTATTGATAATATCATTTCTGAGGCTATCTCCTGAAACCAGAGATTTCTCTCTTTTATCCCACGGAGCATAAAGAAGATGCTTGTCTGAGTGCCCTCCCACATAGTGTCCCTGTGAAACAATCTTTTCAATTGTCCCCTTTTGCTCAGGGATTCTCAGGAAATTCCCTGTAAGGAAGAATGACCCCTTAATTTTGTTTGAAGCTAATGTTTTGAGAATTTTCCCGCCACCCTGGAACATTGAGTCAGCTGTAAATGCAAGGTATATAACCTTTTTATCAGGATTTACCCTTACTACTGCCCCCTGGCTGTCTTTTAATGTAAGTGCCGATTTTTCCGATATTGCCTTTGCCTGCTCTTTTCCGTCACTCTCCATCTTAGCAAAGTAGAATGAAAGACCTGCTGTTCCGTCCATTGTAGGTTCGTTTGATGCATAGTCTCCTATATCATCATGATATACAGCTTTTCCATTATTGAATGGCGCATACATATCAGGTTTAGTAAGTGATTTACCTGCTCTCTCTAAAAAGAGCAATCTCTCTATAGGACCGTCAACCAGTCCGCCATAAGTAAGGTCACCGTTATGCACTGTATATGAAGAGTGTGGAGAATCAGGATAATCTCCACCTTTTGGAAAGCCTACCAACATTGAAGTTCCCCATGGATTTGTTCCAAACAGCCAATCCCTGAGAGCCATCTCCATCTCAAGATATGTTTCATCTCCGCTCACTTCCCGATAGAGTCTTGCCTGAGTTATTGCGGCAGATACAAGGTTATTTGAACACCACAGGAATGGAATTCCGTAAATAAACGGGTCGTCAGCTGCTCTTTTGCGAAGATGCTCCAGACCATCTTTCATGTACTGGATATATTTGTCCTTTGTTGCCTTGTCTGATGAAGAAGCAAGATAATAGTGTCCAAGGTTAATAAACGGATAGAACTGATAGTGTCTGCCCCTTCCAAGCTCCATCCATGGAGTTACAGGCTCAAGCTGACCCCAGTAGTCTGCCCTCTTTCTCCAGTTTGCATCTCCAGTGAATTTGTAGAATGTTGCTGCTGCGAGCTCTACATCATCAACCCAGGTATCCTCCTCGTAGAAATACGGTGATACTACACACGCAGTCTGGGTATTTCCGGGAAACTCCTCAGCAAATGCAAAAGCTTTTACCGCCTTATCTCTCAGTTTTGCTGCATACTCAGGATCACTCTCCTTAAGAATTTCAGATGCCAGTGCAAAGCTTGAAGCAAACTTACCTGCTGTTGATGCTACTCCCGTTGTTCTGTTAAAATGTTTGCCCAGAGACTGAGGCTGTCCCGATACAAAATATACAGGTCTGCCTGTTCCCGGGCCCCATCCGTAATCCACCTTATCTTTGTTAGGGAGACGGAAACCGGCGTGGTCACGGTCATCGGCTATCTGATTAAACATAACCTTATCCTCCGGATTCATTCTGTCCAGCCAATCAAGGCCCCAGCGAATTTCATCCAGTATATCAGGAGTTCCGTTTGCACCTTTTCTTCCTCTGGCATCAAAATTATCTTTGAACACGCTTTTATCCTTTTGCTGCTCCCACGAAAACATCAAATGATAAAGAGTAGTTGCGGAAGTTGTTGTATACTGCAGATAATCTGTTGCGTCGTGCCAGCCCCCTCTCACATCAATCTTTTCTCCATTTCTGGAAGGGTGTCCAACTATGTACCCATCATCCTGGTGGCATAGCTCCCCGGTATACGGATTGTCTCCACATCTTTGCTGCCTCATATACTCAAGAAGAAAATCCGAAAGCCCTTCATATGAGTCTGCAGCAATTCTAAAGTTTGGCGATTTAGCTCCGTTAGAGACAATATAGTAACCACCCTCCTTTTCAATTTTGGAAAAATCAAATCTGTAAGCGCTTTTCATACCCCAGGAGATGGCATCGCTCTTTTTACCGGCACCCTGAAATACAATTTTATCTGTCAAGGCATCTCTTACCTCGAACACAGGAGTGCTCTTTTCGTTAAGTGAAATGAATACTGCAACTTTAATATCTGCCGGCAGATATCCTGCCTGATTTACTCGTATCCAGGAGTTAGCCGCAAGTTGATTTGAAACACTGAAAAGAATCAGCGAAAGGAAAACAGAAATTTTTAGAAATCTCATATTACTTTGGGGGTATTAATGATACATTAATAGCAAAAGTAATACTTTTTTATCTCTTTTCAGAGTTATCTCAGTAGTTATAGGAAGTAACAGAGAGGGGGTACTTTTCTGAATTTAGCAGAGAGTGTAGCATGGAATCCTTGAGTATTAGTCTGTAATCATACTCCTTTCCGTCAATTAAGATTTTGTTTGATACAAGCCTTACGCCGTGGCTGTAATCAACATATGTATCTATATGAATATTTGTTACCGGCTGTATAGGAACGCCGGTCAATCTGTGCCAGCCGTAAATAGTCACATGATGTGCTCTTTTTGTATCTGACAATTTTGAGGATAGTACAATATCTTTCTTGGTTCCGGCGACAAAAACACCTGGAGTTCTTCCCGATGCTTTTATCTGAGCCTGTACTATTTTTGAGTGGTCATAAATTAAATCAGGAGTCTCATTTCTGTTTCCCCGGGGAATAAAGTTAAATGGCTCCAGTTTAAGTTCTGATTTTTCGTAAATCAAATCTACTACCCTTGATGTTGGCAATGATGCATTAAAATGGTCCGCTATCTTTTGTGCAGACTGAGGCGTCATAGGGAGGGTAAAGTAATCATCAGCCGAACCGGCAGCTAAATAATCGGCCTTAACATAAATAGTAACAAAGTGTAAATTGCCTGAAGTGTCTCTTCCTGAAAACTCAATCTCTCTCCACTCTTTTAAGAAATCCGGAATATTACCTGATATTATCTCGTTTACAATAGCTTCCTCCCGTTCCTTAAGATCCAGTAAACGAATCTGCTCATAAAAAAGAGATCCGCCGGAGGGTCTCTGTGAAAAGAGCCCTCCGAATGCGGATATGGTTAATAAGAATGAGAGTAGTAGTCTCATTAATTATTTTTGTTCTACCTCTTTTGCCGGATATCCCAGCTTTTCAAGGGCCTTGGCAAGGTTCTCCTTGTTTGTTTTAGAATCCTCGTAGCTAATCCAGATGGTTTTATTATCAAGACTAACCTTCATATCTTTAACACCTTTCTCGTAAGGCATTTTTGATTCAATTTTATTAACACAATGCTGGCAATCAACATCGGGTATTGAGAAGGTAACCTGAACCTCTTTTTTTGCACTCTTCTTATTTTGCGCCTCTGCAAAATTAGTGGTAACAAACAACATGGCTGCAAAAGCCATAACGATAATAGCGAATCTTTTCATAATATTATTTGATTTAGTTAATATAATTATTCGTTTTTTATTTCCAGAGAGTAAATCTCAAACCTGCGTAAACTTTCCTTCCCATAAGAGGGCCCCATATAAGGGTAGAATTGAATTCTGGTGAATATGGATTATCTGCCCCCATTATAGGATGAGGCTGTTTGTAGTTCCCGAGGTTTTCACCACCCACATATATATCAAGATCCCTGAATTTTTTAGTTATCTGAGCAAAGAACATTGGATAGACTGGGGAGAGTCCCCCACCCATAAAATGTGGCAATCTTGAAGGTCCATTTATCTGAGCTGTGAAATCAAATGTCCATTTGTTCATTCTGGTAGCATACTGAATATTTAACACCCCTTTATATCTTCCGGTCAGGGCTCTCTCAATAAGTCCCTGTCCGTGATAGGTTGCTTTTGAATCTGTATATCTGAATGTTGCAAGAACAGTAAATCTCTCAAAAGGCTCTGTGGAGAAGTCTGCCTGATAAGTATTTGTAAAAGATCTCCCTTCAAGATTGTAAAGCCATATCCTCGAGATATCTCTCTCCTGATCAATCAAAAGTTGTTTGTTGAAATCTGTACGGAAGTAGTCAAAACTCAGATAACTGTTTTCGTTGAATCCAAACGGAAGATAAACCGTAAAATTTGCTCCGTAGGTCCAGGCATCTTCAATATCCGGTTTCTCCTCCAGCACAATTTGCCTGCCTGTTGAGAGAATACCAAGATTATCAGAGATCTGATTTGGGGATCTGAAGCCGCGACCTCCTGATGCCCTGAAAATAAGCTTGTCTGTAAATGCATATTTAACATTTAACCTTGGTGCAAAGAGCCATCCGTGAATGTTGTTCCTGTCAAGCCTTAGCCCGGCAACTACAGAGACCTTCTCTCCGTTTGTATAAGTATACTCACCATACGCACCGGCAGAACTCTCCTCTCTTCCGGTATTCCTGTCAGCGCTCCATATCCCAAAAAAAGGAGCCGTTAACACTTCATCAAAATTGTCATACTGACCACTTAAACCCAGAACATATTTATGGTATTCATCTATCTGATTCTGAAACATTATGTTCAGAAAGGCTGAATTCTGAATTGCGTCAAATCTGTTCTTTCCAAAAAACGAGTTCATTCTGTGCCATGTATAATCTGCCACAGTTGCGATATTTTTACTGTTATCCTCATTAAGAGGAATACCCACCTTCAGATATCCGTTAAGCCCCTTATTTTTTATTTCTGAGCCCCAGAGTGTATTGGTAATCTCCATACCCTTTTTGTACTCATTCATCCCAGCAACCCTGTCATCAGACAAAGCTCTGAATCCAAATCTCACCTGTGCTCCGTTGTCGGCAACATAGAGCCATCTGTTGGAGAGATTAAACTGCATTGAAACAGGCTCGTCCTTGAAACCATCATGGTTTCCGTCGTGGCCCATCGGATCGGTAGAGAAGTGTCCAAGTATAACAGTACTCCACTTTGGATTAAGTTGAAGAGATGATGCAATATTTGCCTCAGTTCTCAAAGTGCTGCCAAGAAAAAGGTTGAGGAACAGAGGCTGTTCCGCAGTTGGTTTGCGATGTTCAAGATTTATCTGGCCGGTTATTGCCTCAAGCCCGTTTACAACAGACGATGGCCCTTTTGCTATCTGAATGCTCTCAAGCCACTGTCCGGGAACATATGAGAGGCCGAAAGGAGCTGCTACCCCTCTCATCGCGGGTCGGTTTTCGTCAAGCATCTGTGTGTATGTTCCCGATAAGCCAAGGAGTCTAATCTGTCTGGCCCCGGTAATGGCGTCCGAATAACCAACTGTTACACTTGCTGAATTTTCAAAACTCTCAGCCAGATTGCAACAGGCCATTTTGCACAGACCGGCGGCAGTTATAACCTCGGTCTTGACAGGTGTCATTTTTGAAAGATAGTTGCCCTCTTGTCTTTCAACAAGTCTGGCTGCCTCAAGCTCTGCATCTTCTCTAAGAATGAGTTCAATATTTCTCGAACCTGAGCTTGCCCTTACCGTATCTTTGGTGTGACCGACAAAAGCAGCTACAATGGATATCTCTGCAGATCCTTTTGTATTTAAAGTAAATTCACCCCTCTCGTTTGTCTCTGCTGAGACTTTACCCTCAAGCCAGTAAACAGAGGCGTAGGCAAGTGGTTCAACCTCACCGCCCGCTTTGCGGACTTTAACAACTCCGCTTGTTGTCTGTGCATTAATTGTTCCAAATGCAACAATCAATAATATATATAGGAAAATTTTTTTGATCATATATGTGTTAAGATGTAATAATTTATCATTCAACTATTTAGCCGAACGAGAAATTACAATCTCCACACTGATATAAGTGAGTAAAAATTTGAAGGGACCAGCTCCGGAGGAGAATATTCCGGTATTGGCCGGAACTCTTCAGAGAGATTGTTTAGAGCAATTCGCCCGGTGTTTGAGAGAAGTGCAACTGATAAAAGAAGCTCTGTGGGCTGCTCAATCTGCACAGAGGTTGTTGTTTCATATTTGTCCTCAAGTTGATATACTTCAGTATGACAACAACCGTCACTGTGATTATCTTTTGATGTGCATTCACCAACACAGCCCTGGTGGTGGGAATGGTCGTGCACATTCTCGCAAGTGGCATCCTGAATCATCAAAACAGGTGTAACACTACCCTCCTCACTGCATATATGCAGACCATAACCAAGACCTGCTGATATATACAGCAATATTAAAGTTATAAGGGATATGTTTCTGATTTGTTTCATCAAGGGCAAAAGTATAAAAAATAATTAATTACCCACCATTTTATCAAATTCAGCAGACAAATCCTCTCTTGTTAGATAGTCAAACAGGCTCATTTTACGAATGTTAAAATAGTATTGCCAGAAATTGCCCAAATCATTAATATACCGGTTAGAGGCGTTATCCTTCTCGTTCTGGGCATTATTAAGTTCAGTAACTCCAATTGTTCCATCCATAAACTGCGCCCTTGCATACTCATATCTCTCCTTTGAAATAGAGTCCGCCCTTGATGAAAGATTGCACTGCTCAACCTGGTTGTTAAACTGTATCACCTTTATGAATACATTCTGTTTAAACTCATTTAGTTCCTGATCTACCTGAGCTTTAACAAGCTCCTGTCTGGACTTAGCCATCTTAACCCTACCCTTGCCAAGACCCCAGTCAACAATAGGAAGCCTCAATCCTAAGCTTACAATCTGCTGATCCATTGGGTTACTGTATGCCTTTCCAAGCTCCTCTCCCTGCTGAGTCAGGCCAAACTGGGCATTCAGATTTGCCTGAATGCCTGTATTGGCTTTATTTCGCTCAACCTCCTGTTCTGCGCTTAGAAGCTCCAGTTCGTTATCCAGAAGAAATGAGGAGTTTTTGTATGCTTTATCAAGAACTTCGTCAAAGTTTAGTGTTATATCCGGCCCGGACTTGGGTACCTCAAGATCTAGTTCCACATGTTCATTATAACCCATAAATGTCTTTAGTCTTAACATCCTCATATCCAGGTTTAGCTTATGATCATTTATGGAGAGATTATCATTTATCATTCTGAGTTCCAGCTGAAGTACATCATTCTTAGATATTAAACCCCTCTCATATCTCTCCTTGGTCAGTTTATAAAGAGACATTGTGTTATCGTAGTTCTTGCTTGACATAGCAAGTCTCTGCTGTGCCTGTAAAACATCAAAATAGAGAGGTATTACATTCCCGATAATATTTTCCATCTGCTCCAGATACCGCCTTTTAGCTCTCTCGAATCTGCGGGGCTCAGTTACTTTGTCCCATTTTAAATTGTTGTAAGTTCTGAGTGGCTGAATATATGTAATATTTATTGGCTGAGAATTATAATTGGCAGGTTTACCTGAGCTAAACTGATCTAGCCTGTAGAGACTTGTAAAGAGAGAAATCCTCCCCCCGGTCAGTGCAATATTCTGATCAATTGAGAGTGATAGAGAGTTTTTCATATTATTATTTGCAACATAGTTGATCTCACCTGTCTCAGAATTCTGCAGTGGTACAAGGGATCTGTTGTAATTTCCCAGGGTGGCAGAGAGATTAAGAGATGGAAGTAACTGTGCCTTAAATGCTCTGAATTGCCAGTAGCTTGCAAGAAAATTATGTTTAGCAACCAATGCAGATGGAGATTGATCCTTTGCTATTTCAATTGCCTCCTCCAGAGAAATCTTAATTTTAATTTTTTGAGATGGACGGGCGTACACGGAGATGGAAAAAAAAGCAAAGGCCAGCAGCTGTATTATTAATCTGAACATATAGGTATCAAAATGGATGAGTTATTAGAGGATGTAAAGTTAAGATTTATTACTAAATTTGTAAACACTCAACATTAGATCAATTCTGACATATATGAAAAATTTTCTGAAAATTGTTGCCGCTACATTGATTGGGTCTTTGATTGCAATGCTGGCAGGCTTTTTCCTTTTTATGGGATTTATATCATCATTAGCCTCTTTTACGGAGAGCAAAACTCCTGTTGTTCCATCGAGTGCCGTTATGGCCCTTAACTTTTCACCTGCAATAACAGAGCAATCGGTTGAAGATCCTTTTTCTTCACTAAACCCTTTTAGTTCAGAAACCAGTAAAAGCTCAGGAATATTAGAGTTTGTTCAGACAATTGATCGTGCCGCATCTGACCCCAGGATCAAGTTCATATATATGAATGTAAACCAGGTGAATGCAGGCATATCATATATTGAAGAGATAAGGGAGGCACTTATCAGATTCAGAGAGAGTGGCAAGCCTGTCATAGCATATGCAGACAACTACAGCCAGGGGGCATACTATCTGGCCTCTGTTGCAGACAAGGTATATCTGAATCCTGCAGGAACAGCTACACTGACAGGACTTAGTATGAGTCCGTTATTCTTTAAAGATCTGCTTGACAAAACAGGAGTTGAAGTACAACTTATAAGGCATGGTAAATTCAAAGCTGCCGCCGAACAGTTCATCAGCAACAAAATGAGTGAGGAGAACAAAGAGCAACTGCAGGCTTATATCTCTTCTGTCTGGAACGGATGGACTCAGGCAATATCTGAATCAAGAGGTATCCCGGCAGAGAAAATAGATCTTCTTGCCGATAATCTGGAACTGGCAAATGCTAAAGATGTGCTTGATGCAGGTCTTGTAGATGAACTATTGTACAAGGACCAACTGACAAAGAACCTTGTTAATCTTTTTGGAGTTGAAGAGGAGAAAGATCTTAAAATTATCTCTTCTTCTGCTTACTCTAAAGCCACTAAGAAAACAGACTTTAAACAGAAAAACAAAGTTGCGGTCCTCTATGCAAACGGAGACATAATAATGGGTAAGTCAGATGAAAATATTGCTTCTGACACATTCCAGGAGCTAATATCAAAGATTAACAAAGACAGCACGATAAAGGCTGTTGTTTTAAGAGTTAACTCTCCGGGAGGATCTGCACAGAGCTCAGACATAATTGAAAGAGAGCTTGCTCTGCTTAGAGAGAACAAACCTGTTGTTGTAAGTATGGGTGATTATGCAGCATCCGGCGGATACTGGATTGCCTCCAATGCAGATAAAATCTTCACATGCAACTCTACCCTGACCGGATCAATAGGAGTTTTCAGTATGGTCATTAATGCCCAGAAGGCAATGAACAAACATCTGCATATATATTCAAACAGCGTAAACACAAACAAGCACAGTGATATAATGAGCGGATACAGACCATTGAACAACGAAGAGATTGAGTTTATAAGAGGTGGTGTAGAGGAGATTTACTCAGATTTCATTGAGCTGGTATCAAAAGGAAGAGCTATCTCTATTGAGGGAGTTGACTCAGTTGGTCAAGGCAGAATATGGTCAGGAGCAGACGCCCTAAAAATTGGTTTGGCAGACGAAAAAGGTGGTCTGGTTGATGCCATAAACAGTGCTGCGGCAATGGCCGGTATAGAGAACTGGAGATTAGTTGAATACCCGGTAATAAAATCTCAAATGGACAAACTCCTGGAGACATTCTCTGAAATGGAAAGTAGTGCAAAGGTTATCTCTTCTCCGGAATTACTGATTGAAAAGGCATACAAGTCGCTAAAGAGAGAGAGTGGGGTCAAAAATTTTGCAAGATTACCTTTTAATGTAGAAATAGCTCTTTAAAACTATATATTAAGGGATATTTCCAATACTCTTCTGGTATCTTGGGTTATACGATAATTGTGGTCAATACGCTCTCCGAGAAGACAAATAATTCTGTCATCTTCAGTAGTGGCCACAATTCTCTTTTCTTTACTGAATCTGTCTCTTTTTAAATCTGTCAGAAAATCGCTTATCTTTTTGCTCCCCTTCATCCCTAATGGATTAAACCTGTCTCCGTCACGCCATCTTCTGAAAAGAATATTCTCGCCTGTTAAATCCGCATCAAGATAAAATATAATGTTTGAGGGCAAGGGTTTAAAACCTGAGGTTACATCATAAATTTTGACAGAGATAATGTTTAAGTCAATATCATCAATAGCACTTGCGGATATATCTCTGATAATTAAATAATTCCTATCCTTGAGCAGCTCGTAACCACTTGAATAAAAGAGCTTGCCTGACTGAGAATCTAAAGAATTATATATATCATTTACAACATCGGGTGAGAAGCCCCACTCCTCAAGCAGCAAATAGAGCCAATATTTTTCGTTTCCAAAATTCCTGAGTACAGGTATTGATATCCTTGCACTCTCCATACCACCTGTTAAAATTGAGAGGGCCATCCCTTTAATCTCATCAAACCTTTGCTCAATAACTTTAGCAGCATCGG
>JAGPLK010000115.1 GCA_018053445.1 Bacteroidales bacterium
ACCTCTTCAGGGTGATTTATTCTTCCCCATGAAAGGTCTGTAATATGGATAAGTCCATCTACACCGCCAAGGTCAATAAATACACCATATGATGTGATATTCTTAACAACTCCCTCAAGGATCTGACCCTTCTCAAGTTTGCCAATGATATCGGCTTTCTGAGCTTCAAGTTCTGCCTCAATAAGAGCTTTGTGAGAAACAACAACATTACGGAACTCGTGATTGATCTTAACAATCTTGAACTCCATTGTTTTGTTTACAAATATATCGTAATCTCTGATAGGCTTAACATCAATTTGTGAACCAGGAAGGAATGCTTCAATTCCAAATACATCCACAATCATACCACCTTTGGTCCTGCACTTGATGTAACCTTTTACAATTTCATCTTTATCAAACGCTTCGTTTACTCTGTCCCATGAGCGGAGTGAACGCGCCTTTTTGTGGGAGAGGATCAGCTGACCCTTTTTGTCCTCTGCGTTTTCAACATAAACTTCTACTTTATCGCCTACAGCAAGGTCCGGATTGTAACGGAACTCATTGATGCTTATAACACCTTCACTTTTGTATCCGATGTTAACGATAACCTCTCTTTTGTTGAATGTAACAACAGTACCTTCAACTACCTCATTTTCGCTTACCTTTGAAAGAGTCTGGTCATACATATCTGAAATGACACTTTTGTCATTATCATAAACGTTGTCTGTTTCAAATGCATCCCAGTCAAATTTGTCAACAGGTACAGAGATATTACTCTTCTTTTTCTTTGGAGCAGCCACCTCTACAGCAGCATCATCCTCAATGAAAGCATCCAGCTTTTCATCATTTTTTGCGACGATCTCAATCTGATCTTCGTTTTCGATTTCTTTAATTTCTTTAGACATGTTAAATAAGTGTTTGTTCTACAAGTAGTTAGACTTTATTTATAATCCTGTTAAGGAAGACGCAAAATTATGAATTTTTTTTGATAAAAAGCACTTATCTTTGGCATTTTAACAAAATAACCAGTAAAGAAATGAAGAAAGAGAAAACATCTTCCATCAAATCATTCACCGGCAATTTCTGGACAGCTATCAGTATGGAGTTCCTTGAGAGGGGTGCGTACTACGGAGTAATGTCTGTTCTGGGTGTCTTTTTAATTCTTACCCCACTTGAGGGGGGGCTCGGATTCAGCAAAGAACAGGCGGGAGCCATACTCGGCACAATACCTCCTCTGCTTTATCTTTTACCCATTATTGCAGGAGCAATTGCAGACAGATACGGATACAGAAAGGTGCTGTTTTTTGCCTTCACCTGTATGATTCTTGGATATGGTTTCACCGGACTGTCAAACTCATATTTCCTTGTTTTCCTCTCCCTTATTCTTATGGCTCTGGGAGCAGGATTCTTTAAACCTGTAATTTCAGGGACTATTGCCAGAACAACTAATGAAAAAAACTCAGGTCTTGGTTTTGGAATATTCTACTGGTCAATTAACCTTGGTGCATTTCTATTTCCGCTTATTCTTGTTCCAATACTTAAGGCTCAGTCATACAGCTATATTTTTTACATGGCTTCTATTACAGCAATAGTGCTCTTTCTGATAAACTTATTTGTTTATAAAGAACCGGAAAGGGTTAAGAGCAATAAAACCATTGGAGTAGTATTAAGCGAAATGCTTATGGTACTTAAGGACTGGAGGTTTATACTTATGATTTTCCTCTACTCCGGATTCTGGATTCTTTACTTCCAGATGTTTGGGACTGTCCTCTGGTATGTCAGAGACTACCTGGATATGACACCGGTAAATAATGCAGTCAACTCTTTTCTTGGACTCTTCGTTGACAACCCATCCTGGAAGTTTGATGTTGAACATGTTACCGTTATTAATGCGGGTGTAATTATACTGCTTCAGCTTGTAATATCTTCCATTGTTAAAAACAGGCCCGCTCTCCCTACAATGATAACAGGTATCGGGATGGGAACTATCGGTATGCTTATTCTGTCAGTATCAAATACACCGTGGATTTTTATACTTGGTATTATGACATTCACAATTGGAGAGATGACCACTCATCCAAAATTCATTTCATACATCGGACTGATAGCCCCTCCTGACAAAAAGGCTCTATACCTGGGTTACTCATTTCTCTATGGAGTAATCGGAAGCAGCATAGGTGGCTTCCTTGGGTCAAGATTATATATAAAATATGTTGACGAACTGGGAAATCCATCTGCTCTATGGACAATTCTGTCTGCAATCGGGCTGTTCAGTATGATTTCTCTATGGCTCTACAATAAATTTATTGTAAAGAAAAGCTAGAAAATGCTAGTATCTTCCACCCTTTCTTCTCTTCATCCTGAAGAGAAGAGAGGCGAAGAGTACTGATATTAGCATCACAACAATTAAGAGGATAAAATCATACATTCCCCCAAGTACAGGAAGCTCAATGTTCATCCCGTAAATACTTGCAATTAATGTAGGTGGCATTAGGAGAAGAGATACAAAAGTAAAAATCCTCATCAGTTTGTTCTGCTCCAGATTAATAAGACCGATAACAGTATTCTGCAAATATTCGAGACGCTCAAAACTGAAGTTAGTGTGATTAATCAGAGAGCTAACATCTCTCATCAGAATGTTGAGTTTGGTAAAAACATCCCTGGGGAATTTGTCGCTTTTAAGAATACTGGATATCATCCTCTGTTTATCCACAATATTCTCTCTTACAAGCATTGTATTCTCTTGCAACTGAGTTATCTCAAGGAGGAACTCCTCATTCACAGCTCCCCCAAGGGAGACTGTTTTTGAATATTGGGCAATCTCCTTTGACATCAGCTCTATCATGTCGGCATCAAGGTCAATTCTGTTTTCAAGGATACCCACCAGAATGTGATAACCGGTTGGCATCAACCTGTAGTTGGCCATAAGTTTCCTCTGAATATCAGTGAAACTTCTGAGAGGAACATTTCTTATTGTCACAATAATTCCCTCGCAGAGAATAAAGGATACGGCCTCCATGCTGTAGTTATCCGGACCAGGAATCAGAAAGTTTGTGTTTGCAAATATAGATGTCTCATTTTCAGAGTATCTTGATGAACTCTCAATCTCCTCTGCCTGAGCACGACTCTGAATAGTAGTGTTTAGATAGGTTTCAATAGCACGCTTCTCGTCTCCGGAGGGAGACCAGAGGTCTATCCACAAAACATCATCATAACCAAGCTGGTCAAGTGCTGTTATTTCAGAAGTGGTTGTTACCTGTCCTTTGTTCTTGTAAAATATTTCAAGCATGATCTCATCCCTTTAATGGTTTTTAACTTCATTCAGATCTCCCTGTTAAAGGGAGAGAATTTAGCCAAACCATCGGACTCGGGATTTAAGTTCGTCAGGGGCCAGACTCCAGAATTCCGATAGTCCCTTTCGCTTATCTGCCGTTAAATTATATGAGATATTGTTTTTAAGGTACTCAAGAGCATATTCCCTGCTAAACTTGTCAGCAAAACGCTCTACACTCTTTTCAACATTATTGACTCCTAATGTCAGCGCTTCATTAAACATCTCTATGAAAGAGTCAGGAAGAGTTTTATTTGCCGTCCAGCAGGCAAATACAAATGGAAGATTTTTATACTCCATCCACACCTCTGCCAAATCATATACAAATTCAAATCGGCTGGCATTAAGAAGAGCTTTATCACCAATAAGTATATATGAGGAGCTATTATCAAGTGAACTATCTGAAAAATTAAAATCTACAAACTCAGGAGATATCATCCAGTAATTTTTACATAAAATTCTGGTAAGAATAACAGATGTTCTAGATTCGCTATCCAGGAAAATTCTCTCAATTTCGCTGATTCTCTTTCCACTGCACAGCAGAACTGAGGCTACTCTTCCCTCTGCTCCTATGCAATAATCAGATACAATTTGCGGATTTGTAATATATGGGATTGCAGCAACCGGAACCAATCCAAGGTCTGCATCTCCTGAAATCAGTTTAGATGCGGTAACAGCAGGTGGAACAAACTCGAGATCAATCAACCCGGATACAGGATGATTCTCAAGTCCGTAAACAAACGGAGCTGTATTGAGATAGGATATGGCGGAAACTCTAACCTTCATATCCTGCAAAGTTAGGTTAAAATTTCCAAATGCTCAACCAAAATCTTAAATCCTATAAAAATGAGGATTATACCCCCTGCTACACCCGCTCTTTTACCTGCCCTCACACCAACATACCTTCCCCACTTAATACCTGCAATTGAGGAGAGAAGTGTAAAAACAAATATAACTGAAGCTGTTACTGAAATATCCTTTAAGCTAAGGGTTGCCA
>JAGPLK010000116.1 GCA_018053445.1 Bacteroidales bacterium
GATTTTCCAAGAATGGCTTATGCAGACGCAATGAAATTCTACGGCTCAGATAAACCCGATATCCGCTTTGGTATGAGGATTGCCGAGCTAAAACATCTTACCGGCGGGAAAAATTTTGTGGTCTTTGATGAGGCCGAATATGTAGGCGGTATTGCAGTAGAGGGCGGAGCAGCATATACTCGTAAACAGCTTGATGAAATTACCGAATGGGTTAAGCGTCCTCAGGTGGGTGCTAAGGGGCTTGTATATATTCGCGTTGCCGAGGATGGCATTAAGTCTTCAGTTGACAAATTTTATACCCCTGAAGAGCTTAAGGTTTTCGCAGAAGCTGCCGGAGCAAAAACCGGAGATGTTGTACTTATTCTTGCCGGAGCAAAGAAAAAGACTCAGGAGGCCTTAGGAACACTGAGAATAGAGATGGGCAACAGACTCGGCTTAAGAAAGAGCAGTGAGTATGCTCCTCTTTGGGTTTACGACTTTCCGCTTCTTGAGTGGGACGAAGAGACACAGCGTTTTTATGCTATGCACCATCCATTTACATCTCCTAAACCGGAGGACATGGAGAAGTTCTACAGCAGTGACAGGAGTCAGATTGCTGAGGTGGCCGCGAATGCTTACGACTTTGTCCTAAACGGGACTGAGATAGGAGGCGGGTCAATCCGGATACACGACTCGGCAGTACAGAAAAGGATGTTTGAAGTTCTTGGCTTTACTGATGAAGAGGCAGATTACAAATTCAGCTTCATTATTAATGCATTTAAATACGGGGCTCCTCCTCACGGTGGGATTGCTTTTGGATTTGACCGTTTCTGCGCGCTCTTTGGAGGGCAGGAGACCATTCGTGACTTCATCGCATTCCCTAAGAACAATGCAGGCAGGGATATGATGCTTGATGCTCCGGGAAAGATTGACCAGTCTCAGATGGATGAATTATTTCTTAAGAGCACACTCACTAAACAGAACTGATAATGAATATACAACAGCTTGAGTATATTGTAGCAGTAGATCAGCACCGTCACTTTGCAAGGGCGGCAAAGCACTGCGGAGTATCTCAGCCCACACTCTCAATGATGATTCAGAAACTTGAGGACGAGATAGGGGTTGAGATCTTTGACCGCTCCCGCACACCTGTTGGTGTTAATAAAATAGGGGAGATGATAATTACTCAGGCTCGTGTTGTTCTCTACAATATTAAACAGTTCAGGGAGATTGCAGATTCATCAAGAGAGAGCCTGCAGGGAGATCTGGAGATGTCAATTATTCCAACAGTTGCCCCTTATCTTCTTCCAAAGCTTTTTGGTGAGTTCAGAAGGAGGCTCCCTTCATTAAGGTGCAAGGTCTCTGAAATGAAAACATCTGTCATTATTGAAAAATTAAAGAGTGCTGAGATTGAACTTGCAATAGTTGCCACGCCACTCTCAGACCCGGATATTCTTGAGGTTCCCCTTTATTATGAGCGTTTTCTTGCCTATATATCGCCATCAGATGAACTCTACTCAAAGGAGTTTATAAATGCTTCTGAACTGGATTATTCAAGAATGTGGATTCTTGAAGAGGGGCACTGTTTCCGTGACCAGATTCTGAATATCTGTCACAGAAATCTAAACTCGTATCAGCAGTATGAGGCAGGCAGCATAGAGACTCTGATAAATGTTGTAGATGAAAACGGCGGGTTTACAATTTTCCCGGAGCTTCACCTGCCGATGCTCTCTCCGGAGCAGCAGAAAAATGTAAGACCTTTCTCAGGAGAAGAGCCCAGAAGAGAGATATCTATGGTATTCAGAATGGATTTCGTAAAAGAGAAACTTTTAAACTCGATAGTAGCGGCTATTAAAAGTATCATCCCTCAAAATATGATTGACCCCCGTCTGGCAAAGATGAGGGTAAAACTTTAAACGGAATTATAAATTTTCTTTATGGGTCTATTACTTACCTATCTTTTTCTTGCGCTTGGAGTTTCATTTCTTTGCTCTGTAATGGAGGCTGTACTTCTGTCAACACCTGTCTCATTTATCAATATGAAGGAGAATCAGGGTGTTAAATCTGCAGCTGTATTTAAGAAAATTAAGCAGAATATTGACCGGCCCATCTCTGCAATCCTAACTCTGAACACCATCGCTCATACCGTAGGTGCAGCCGGAGTGGGTGCCCAGGCAACAGCAATCTTTGGAGATGCATATTTTGGGGTAATCTCTGCTGTTCTGACACTTCTTATTCTGATATTTTCAGAAATCCTTCCAAAGACACTGGGGGCATACTACTGGAAACAACTCTCAATGAGTTCAGGACATATTATACAGTGGATGATATATCTGACCTATCCATTTGTTATTGCCTCTGAATTTATGACAAAGCTAATATCGAGCAGTTCCAGGGAGGAGGCAACGGTCAGCCGTGAGGAGGTAAGTGCAATGGTAGATATTGGAACAGAGGAGGGCACCTTTGCAACTACAGAGAACAGGATTATACAGAATCTTATTAAGCTGAGGAGCGTCAAAGCTGAGGATGTAATGACACCCAGGGTTGTGGTTGCCACTGCTCCGGAGGAGATGAAGATGAGTGACTTTCCTCTTAACAAGCACTATCTTCACTTCTCAAGAATCCCTGTCTACTCGGGGAATATGGAGAATATCACCGGTTTTGTTTACAGACAGGATGTGTTTGAAAATCTGGCAAATGACAGGTTTGACTTAACATTGGGTCAAATCCGTAAGCCAATACTGGTGGCTCCCAATATGCAGCCGCTAACGGTTTTATGGGAGAGGCTTCTTGCTGAAAAGACACATATATCCCTTATAGTGGACGAGTACGGAGGGTTTGAAGGGATAGTTACCCTGGAGGATATAATTGAGACCATTCTGGGTCTTGAAATAATGGATGAGAGGGATGTTGCCGCAGATATGCAGCAATATGCCCGTGAGAGATGGAAGGAGAGGGTTGAAAAATACAAACACCTCTAGCCTTCCGGTTCAAGGATTTACTCCAGCTCCTTTAACAGATTTTTTGCCAGTTTACGGAATGCAACAGTATCAGGACGGCTCTCATCTGAAAGAGCGACAGGTTCTCCAATATCTCCGCTCTCCCTTATGCTTTGAACGATAGGAATCTGCCCCAGCAATGGGATATCAAATTTAAGAGCCATCCTCTTTCCCCCCTCTTTTCCAAATATATAATACTTATTATCAGGGAGCTCTTCCGGTGTAAACCAGGCCATATTCTCTACAAGTCCCAGAATCGGCTTATTAATATCTTTCTGACGGAACATATTTACCCCCTTTTCAACATCTGCAAGGGCAACTGCCTGGGGTGTACTAACTATAATTGCACCTGACAGAGGAATGTCGTGGACAAGCGAAATATGGATGTCACCGGTTCCTGGAGGAAGGTCAATCAGAAGAAAATCAAGTTCTCCCCATTTTACCTGAAGAATCATCTGTTTAAGAGCGTTGCTTGCCATAGGGCCTCTCCATATAAGCGGCTGGGCCGGTGGAGAAAAATATCCTATTGACATCCATTTAATACCATATTTTTCAATAGGAATAATCATATCCTTACCACTGGAATCGTCCACAAGCGGCTTCTCAAACTCGGTGTCTGTCATCTTAGGTACCGAAGGGCCATATACATCGGCGTCAGTAAGTCCCACTCTGTAACCCTCTTTAGCGAGGGCAACAGCTAGATTGACTGCAACTGTTGATTTTCCCACTCCCCCTTTACCTGAAGCTATTGCAATAATATGTCCCACATTTGCAATTGCCTCCTGACCAAGCTCAAGATTGAGCCGTTTCTGAATTTTCCGCTCCCGTACCAACTCCATGATAGATATTTTGAAGTCCAGATCCGGATACTCTCTCTTTATCTCCTCTTCGCAGCTCTTTTTAATAGATGATGCCAGCGGATCAGGCGAAGGAAAAACAAGTTTAAACCTTACTCTTCCCTCTTCAATCTTTATATCCTCAATCATCTCAAGCGTTATAAGATCTTTGTCCTTAACCGGATGTATCACTCTTGCCAGAGCTTTCTCTATTCTGTTCTTATCCATTTGTTATTACTTGCTTAATATTTTATGACAACAAAGATACATGCAGTTTGGTTTATTTCTCAAGTATGCTGTTGCATTCTTCTGTTGCATTCATCCGCTGCCACTCAGGAACTTTTCCTCCTCATTCGCTTCGTTCGCTGTGGCTGAGGTTCCTTCGTGGCTCGGTTGATTCAGGAAGGGACATGGCAGATAAACCAGCCGGGAACCGGTGAATTGAAGGAAAGCAGGAAGGGGTTTGAG
>JAGPLK010000044.1 GCA_018053445.1 Bacteroidales bacterium
AACTTACTTTTACAACACTGGTAACATTTGGGGGTGCAATTTTTGCATCCTTTCCACTATACTATTCAACTAGCTTTGGAGGAGCATATTGGTTATGGATGGCTATCCTGTTCCTCTTTGTAATACAAGCAGTCTCTTTTGAATTCAGAAGTAAAGCAGGAAATCTGCTTGGTGCCCGCACATATGAAACTTTCCTTTTTCTGAATGGTACATTTGGAACAATATTACTTGGAGTTGCAGTTGGAATGTTCTTTTCAGGTGGTGCGTTTGTTATGAACAAGAGCAGTATTGCAGACACTTTCCAGCCAACAATATCCTACTGGGCAAACGGGTGGCATGGATTGGAGGCAATAACCAACCCTTTTAACCTCCTTCTGGGAATAGTTGTTTATCTTGCAGCAAGGACACTTGGACTAATGTATGTTATGATGCAGATCGATTCTGAATCTCTGAACAAAAAATGCAAAAGTCAGATTAAGATTACCGGTCCTGCATTTGTTCTGGGGTTTGTTGCCTTTTTGATTGCTCTCTTTACAATGACAGGGTATCATGTAACACCTGAAAATGGCTTAATTACTCCTGTAAGGTATAAATACTTCTTTAATATGATTGAACTTATCTGGCCGCTTGTAATGCTTCTTGCCGGTGTATTACTGGTTCTGTCCGGACTGGGATTGAATATATTTGGGAAAAAAGGCAGAAAGAGCAGTTTCTTTCTTACAGGCGGAGGAGTTGTACTTGCAGTCTGGAGCATTCTTATATGCGCTGCCTTTAATAATACAGCATTCTTCGTATCTACCGTTGATCCGCAGTATTCACTGACGCTTGCAAATAGTTCTTCCAGCGAATTTACTCTTAAAACAATGGCATATGCATCTCTGATGGTACCATTTGTATTTGGTTACATCTACTATGTATGGAGAGCAATGACCAAAGTAAAAATGAGTACGGAAGATCTTTCAAAACCAGACACTCACAAATATTAACGACCTGTAACAACCTCCCCTTTTGTATGATCATATTCAGATCCTGCAGTACTGTGAGGAATAGAGTAAACCAGTAACATAACAAGGGCAGCGATTATATACATATATTTTCTGCTGCCCTTTTTCCTGTTTAACAGCCAGGCAACAACCCATACTATAAAAGCAACTAATGTTTTATTATCTGTCAGATCCTCCCCAAATGGCCAGCCTGTCCAGTATGCATCAAAAGCATATTTTTGAACCATAGGGCCCAAAATCAACCCTCCTACACCCAATAATATTATAACTGCCAAAGCATATCTCTCTATCCTGATTTTCTTAAAATATGCTGCTATCCCTGTAAAGTTTGAGAAGAGCATAGCAATAAACATGAACAAAATATGAGGGATCAAAACAGCTGCCGGAACAGGAGCCTTAAATCTCAGTATAACATCACCCTCTCCTATTAAAGTTTTGGTCTCTGAATCTGCTATTAATACAGAATACTTGATTTTTGAAGCGGCAGGCAGAGCCGGAACCTCAAAAGTAAACATATCATCCAATCTTGCAGCGACCAAAGTATCTGATTGCCAATCTCCAGGATAGAGAGAATATACCATCTCAAGAGATACATCCTGAGGGATATTTGAAATTTTTACGCTTAACGGAGAAGTTTTGTCTGTTGTTTTGTAATCACCGGAAGCCTCTTTATGTGTAAGAGTTGTCTCTGTACTTCTGAGGAGGAGTGCTGAACACTCAGCACCATTGTAATTAAAAGTAACATTTACAGGTTTTGTTGGGCCGGTTACTCTTTGAAAATAAACAGCAGATAATGTCACACAAATTGCTGCAATCCACAATAAAACTTTTTTCATAACTGTATCTCAAGTTTAATCAAATCCCCATCTCTTTCAATTTCAACAATAAGCTTTTCACCTTTTTTAAGTTCACCCAGCATTGCCATATATTCATAAATATTTAAGACTGGCTTATTATTCATCTTCTTTATAATATCTCCTGCTTTCATTCCAGCTTTATCAGCCGGTTTAGCATCGCTTACAGAACCGACTCTGAAGCCATCCCCCTTTTCATATGTAAAATCCGGGATTACCCCAAGGGTCACCTTGAAAGCAGCTCTGGACATAGTTGGAGGAGACTCAGTCTTTATATATTTTGGTGCTTCAGATGATGAAATAATAGTTATAACAGAGGCTACATACTCAGAAATTGAACCAATTCCATCAAAATTAATTAATTCTATATCATCATCAGGAGTATGATACTGTTTATGTACTCCAGTCGTAAGGTATAACACAGGAACCCCAACTGTATAAAAAGAAGAATGATCAGAGGGGCCAAATCCATCATTTGTCAGTGTCAGCACAAAGTCTCTCCCTTCATTTGCCTTTTTAACAATATCTGCGGCTTGAGCAAAAGTACCCACTCCACCAATCTGCAGCTTATTTTCCGATAGTCGTCCAACCATATCAAGGTTAATCATAAGATCTGGCAGAGTGCCCAATTTATTTAGCGTATCTGCAGCTGCTCTGGATCCGATAAGTCCCCTCTCTTCGGCTCCAAAAGCACCCACAATAATCCTCAGACCCAACGAGTCGGCATATGCCGATAGCAGCCTTCCTATTTCCATTGCTCCCGCAACTCCACTTGCATTATCGTCGGCACCATTATGAACGGCCATCTCTTTTGGTTTCATGCTTCCGGAACCGGCTCCCCCCATTCCCAGGTGGTCAAAATGGGCACCTACTATAACAGTCAAAGGGGCATCCTCTTTTCCGTAACTCATTAAAACATTATATGAATCTCCCTGAACTGCATTCGTAACTGTCTTAATATCCACATATTTACCAGATTTAGTTATGAGATCCGAATATACCTCATCAGATATCTGAAGCACCGGAATTGAGAGAGCTGTTGTTCCTCCAATTCTTGAATCAGATATAGGCTCACCTGTGTTAACAAGCAATGCAGAAATCCCCCGGGATTTAAACATTGCAGCCAGTAATGGTATGCTATCCTGAGAGGTCTTGATGATAAGAACAGGATTGGGATGTTTTTCAGGATTACCGGATGGGTAAGTACATACACCATTTAGACTAAAAGATGGAGATTGTGGAAGAACTTTATAGTCCTTCCACTCTATGTACTTAATATTATCAGCAATAAGGTGAGAACCATATCCAACCTCTCTGTAAAAAGTAAGATTAAAGGGGACCAAAGGATTTTCACCCACTAAAGGCTTAAAGCCATAATCAGACAAGGTTTCAGCAATAAACTCTGCCGATTTCCTATCCTCGGCAGAGCCAGTCTCTCGTCCCTTCATTCTGTCATCAGCCAGATGGATTAAATTCTTTCTTACCTCATCAATATTATTAACAAATTTTTGAGAATATAAATTTTCAGCAAAAAAAAGTGAGAGAATAACACTCAGATATACAGGTAGTTTTTTCATTAAGTTTAAAATAATCTATTACAAAACTAACTTTTTTTTGGTAGAAAGAAAAAACCAATTACATTTGCAGTGCACTACTTCACTAATACACCAAGACGAAACAAAACCAAATAATGATGGTAACAATTGATAATCTTCAGTTTAATTATTCAAAACACATTGTGTTCAATGATGTTTCAATGAAACTAGAGGCAGGAAAGATATACGGCCTGCTAGGTCAGAACGGAGTTGGGAAAACTACTTTGCTCAAAATAATGAGCGGTTTACTAAAACTTAAAAGCGGAAGCTGCAGAGTTAACGGTTATAATCCCTATCTCAGAGAACCGGGTTTTTTAGGAGAGCTCTTTTACATTCCGGAAGATTTTATGGGTCCGGATCTGGTTGTTAATAAATTTGCCAGGCTAAGAGGAGAGTTTTATCCTAACTACGATCATAATAAATTCAGCAGACTAATGACTGAATTTGAAGTTAACGGAAACAGCAAGTTTACAAAACTCTCGTTTGGTCAGCAGAAAAAAGCAATCATTGCGTTTGCTCTCTCTACCAACACCAAACTTATTCTTATGGATGAACCGAGCAACGGACTGGACATCCCTTCCAAGGCCCAGCTAAGAAGAGTTATCTCACAAGCATCTACAGATGAGACCTGTATCGTTATCTCTACACATCAGGTAAGAGATCTTGAAAATCTTATTGATCCGATAATTATTCTGGACAGAAATGGAGTACTACTAAATGCATCAATAGATGAAATAAGTCAGAAATTGTGTTTTGAATTCAGTCCAACTGCCTCAGAAAATGCAATCTACAGTGAGCAAACATTAGGCGGATTTATCAATGTTAACAGAAATATCACTGGACGAGAATGCAAGGTTAATATTGAGGCTTTATTCAATTCTGTGTTGCAAAACAGAGAACTAATCAAGGATATTTTTAAAAAATAAAAAGAGATGAAAGAGTTTTTTAATATAAACAGATTTTTTAAACTGGTTCAGAAGGAGTCCTCTGAGAGATTTCATATGATGCTAAAGATTGCTGCAATTTTCGGAGCACTTCTGGCAGGATACTGGCTCAGTATTATTGTGTTCAGCTATGGGGAATCAACATCAATTGCGAGTAGCAGAGCAAGTTTCATATTTTTTGCTGCAATGTTGTCAATGCTTATTGCCCCTTTTAATTTGTATAAAAGTTACAATCACAAGAAAGGTGGTATAGACTATGTACTACTTCCGGCCTCTGTAATGGAGAAATACCTCAGTATGCTAATTAACTGTGTAATACTTCTTCCTGTTTTCACTTTTTGTACTGTTTTATTAACAGATACAATTATTACAACTGTAACACCTCAGATATTCAATGGTTATGCAATTTCCAGCTTAAATCTTGGAGAAAAATTTGCCAAGGGATATGCAGAGGCGCTTATAATGCAGCTAGGATTCATTTACTGTAATCTTCTTTTCAGAAAATATAAAGTAACCAAAACCCTGCTCTCGACAATAGGGCTATACATAGTATTTGCCATGACACTGGTATTTCTGGTCACAGTGGTTTTTAAAGAGGATTTCCTGATTATGGAGAAGATGAATATCAATATCAGCATAGATAAAATCAGTGATATATCTAAACTGGAAGAATTTGGTAACTTCTCCGCTCTCTTTAAAACTTTGTACTATACAAGTCAGATATTCTTTTACGGTGTACTCCCTGCCTGGTTCTTATTTGGATCATACCACAGGATGAAAACTCTCCAATACTAACTATTATGGAATTTAACGAACACAAACCGATATATCTTCAGATTTCCGATACCATTTGTGATCTAATTCTCACAAATGAGTGGAATGAGGAGGAGAGAATACCATCCGTAAGGGAATATGGAGGGATTCTGGGGGTCAATCCCAATACAATTATGAGAACATACGACCATCTGCAGGAGGCAGAGATTATTTACAATAAAAGAGGAGTTGGATATTTTGTTAAAACTGGTGCAAAAGAACAGATTATCACAATTCAAAGAGAGCAATTTATTCAGGAGGAGTTACCAAAAATTAAGCGCAGACTTGAACTTCTTGGATTAAATCCAACTGAAATATTCTGATTATTATAAAGATTTCTTGATTTTTTTCGTGAAGAGTGCAACTAATCAAGCTTAGTCTTCGTCTAAAGGTGTGAATAATATATTATGCTTTACAATGTATTCAATTTTCACAACAACTATGTATAACAAATTTCTTTCGGTTTTATTGATCTTAATGATCTCAATCAGCGCAACAGCTGCAAAAAACAACGGTATTATCACAGGTAAAGTCTCTGAAAAGGGGAATGGCTCTCCTTTATCATTTGCGACAATAAGCATTCAGGACAAAGAGAACAAAATCCTGGGGGGTGCTACATCTGGTGATGATGGTAAATTTCTTATAGACAAAGTGATCTATGGTGAATGTAAAATAAAGGTATCTTTCATAGGTTTCAGAGATACAACATTTACAGTTAATATCAATCAAAGCTCAAATACTGTAGATCTTGGTGAGATAAAGTTAGCAAGCAACTCAGTAACACTATCTTCAGCTATTGTTACTGCAAAAGTTCCGGTTATTGAGCAAAAACTTGATAAAATAATTTTCAATGTTTCAGAAGCAGTCTCTACACAGGGGAGCAATGCCCTTGATATTTTGAGAAAGGCTCCGGGTGTAAGTATTGACCCGGATGGCAATATCCTTCTCAACGGATCTGCGGTTCAGATTTGGATAGATGGAAGGCCCTCAAATATGACTGGTCAGCAGCTGGATATGCTTTTAAGCGGAACAGATGCTGCAACTATTGATAAAATTGAGATCCTTGCTCACCCATCTGCAAAATATGATGCTTCAGGTTCAGGTGGTATCATTAATATCAGGACAAAAAAGAATTTCGTTAAAGGGATTAACGGATTTGTAAAGGCCGGATACTCAGCCTCTCCATATTACAGTAAAAACTATGATGGAGTTGATGGAACTCTTAATCTCAACTACAGAGGTGAAAAGACAAATACATCTTTGTCGTACAGCCCAAGATTCGGAGAGAGGTTCAATGACTTTTATTCAACAACAGATATGGGAGGAGGCCTTATTTTGGATGGTTCAACAAAATCAGATGTTGCACAGAGATATCATAATCTGAGGCTTAGCAGCGATTTCTTTATCAACAAAAAGAATGTTGTAGGAGTAATTATATCAGGTCTTGACAGATCCGGTGAAGATATTACTGATGACAACATAACCGGAAACACTTTATTCAGGAACGGACAGATTATTGAGAAGACAGCAACTTCAATAGATAATTCAGATATGTTCAGAACATGGTCAGGGAACATTAACTACACCCATACAATTAAAGATGGTCAGGAGTTTACTCTTAACGCAGACTACGGCAGATATAAAACAGGTCAGTACAGCTTCCAGGAGAATCTTTTTACAGATAACAGCGGCCTTCCAACAAGAGAAGCAAATATATTCAGAAGCAACTCAGACCAGGTTATTGAGATTATCTCAGCAAAAGCAGATTATGAGCAAATAATGTTCAAAAATTATAAACTGGAGGCAGGGGCAAAATTTGCCAGAAGTCTTACTGACAACAACCTGCTCAGAGAGGATAAAATTGATGGTATATGGAGTCCTAATCAAAACCTGAGCAGTATATTCGGGTACACAGAAAACATCTCTGCTGCTTATGTTTCAGTTGCACGGCAATTTGGCCCTAAATGGAGCCTTAAAGCGGGTCTGAGAGGAGAGATGACAGATGCAACAGGTAACTGGACAAGTGCAGATACAACCACTCATAAAACTTACACAGACCTCTTCCCTACCCTTTTTGTAGGATACACTCCAAACAAAGATTTCAGATTTGGACTCTCTTACACAAAAAGGGTTAACAGACCAAGATTCTTTCAACTTAATCCATTCAGAATTTATGTTGATGCAAACAGTGCTGTTGAGGGAAATCCGGAACTTATGCCTCAGTACAGCCATATGATGGGTCTTACGCTAGGTTATAAACAACACTATTCAATAAATCTTGTCGGACAGATAAACGAAGGTGTAATTATTCAGAATCCATACTTTAATCCGGAGACGGGTGAGAAATTATTAATATGGCAAAACTTTGGCACACAAGCATTTTTTGGAGGCTCATTTTCAATCTCTGAACTCCCTTTAACAAAATGGTTTGTACTGAATGCTAATGCAAATTTGTTAACAGTTACAAATACGACAGAGAATTTTAACAGCGGCTCTCTCTATGCAAACGGATATCTTAACGCAACATTCCTTTTACCAAAGGATTACAAAGTTGAACTAACAGGATCAATCCAATCTGGAATTCCATATGGATATTTTAAGATAAAACCTTCCGGAGATGTAAATATTGGTGTGAAAAAGAGCCTTTTTGCGAACAAAGGTACAGTTGCCCTTAATATTTCAGACATCTTCAATACCAGATCAAACAGGGCTGAATTGAATACTGATGTTGTTAACGGCTATAATTTCCATTCAAACTACAACAGTCGCCAGATTACAATTAGTTTTCAGTACAGATTCGGACAGAGTAAAGCAGTAAAAACAAGAAAAGTGGGCAATAACGAAGAGGCTTCCAGAACAGGAGCCGGAAATTAGTTTGAAATTTAGGTAGCCTCACTTTAGGCCGGTCTTTTAAGACCGGCTTTTTTATTTTTTTGACGCAGCTTTGAGAGTATTTTTCATAAGGGCTATTATTGTCATCGGCCCTACCCCACCCGGTACAGGAGTTATATAAGAGCACTTTGGAGCTACTTCGTCAAATTTAACATCCCCTAAAAGCCTGAAACCGATTTTATTCTCTGCCGGAACTCTTGTAATTCCAACATCTATAACAACAGCTCCCTCTTTTACCATATCTCCCCTGAGGAATTCGGCAACACCCAAAGCGGCAATAATTATATCAGCCTTTAAAGTGTGTTCCTTCAAATCTCTTGTCCTGCTATGACACATAGTAACAGTACAATCCCCGGGCTTTGCCTTTTGAGAAAGAAGGTTTGCCATGGGTCTTCCTACGATATTGCTCCGTCCTATTATTACACAGTTTTTCCCTGATGTTTCAATATTGTATCTGTTAAGCAGCTCAATTATTCCCCATGGAGTTGCAGATATAAAAGATGGAAGTCCAAGAACCATTTTACCAACATTCACTGGATGAAATCCATCAACATCCTTTTCAGGGTCAATTGCTTCAGTTACTAATTGTTCATTTATATGACCAGGGAGAGGCAGTTGAACTATAAGACCATCAATGTCATTGTTTTTATTAATACTATCAATTTCTGAGAGCAGTCTCTCCTCTGAGATATCAGCAGGAAATCTAAGCAGAGTCGATTTAAATCCCACCTGAGCACATGCCTTCTCTTTGTGTCCTACATATGTTTGGGAGGCACCGTCATCTCCCACAAGAATTGCTGCAAGGTGCGGAATTTTCCCTCCTTCAGAGGCGATTTTTTGAACTTCAATCGCTATTTCATTTTTAATTTTGTCAGCTGTTGCCTTACCATCCAGTAATTCCATCTCAGATTTAAATTATAGGTTTATCTTCTTCTTAAAGCAGCCATATTTCTCATCGCATTCTTACCACCTCCGCCGGCTACTGTCTTCATAACTTTTCTCATGTCCTCAAACTGTTTAACCAGTCTGTTAACTTCAGCAATTGAAGTGCCGCTACCCATTGCTATTCTCTTTCTCCTGTTTCCATTTAGTATAGCAGGATCGTTTTTCTCCTCTTTTGTCATAGATTGAATAATTGCCTCTATACTTTTAAATGAGTTATTATCCATATCCACATCTTTGATTGCTTTGCCTACACCAGGTATCATTGCAGCAAGGTCCTTAATGTTTCCCATCTTCTTGATTTGCTGAATCTGAGAATAGAAATCTTCAAGTGTAAACTGATCCTTTGCGAGTTTCTTCTGTAATCTTCTTGCCTCCTCTTCATCATACTGCTCCTGAGCCTTTTCAACAAGTGAGACAACATCCCCCATTCCTAAGATTCTATCGGCAATTCTCCTTGGATGAAATACATCAAGGGCATCCATTTTTTCCCCCGAAGAGACAAATTTAATTGGTTTGTTAACAACAGCTCTGATAGAGAGAGCAGCACCACCCCTTGTGTCTCCATCCAGCTTTGTAAGAACAACTCCGTCAAAATTTAGTCTTTCATTGAATGTTCTTGCTGTTTCTACTGCATCCTGTCCAGTCATCGAATCTACTACAAATAGAGTCTCGGTAGGGTTAACCGATTTTTTAACCGATTCTATCTCCCTCATCATCTCTTCGTCAATAGCAAGTCGGCCTGCAGTATCAATTATTACAAGCGAGAAGCCCTCTCTTTTTGCTTTTGAAATAGCATTCTTAGCTATTGATACAGGATCTTTCACCCCCTCCTCTGAGTAAACTTCAACTCCAACTTGCTCTCCAAGTACCTTTAACTGATCTATCGCGGCTGGTCTGTAAACATCACCTGCAACAAGCAGCGTTTTAAGCCCTCTTTTATTTTTACTGTTAAGAGCCAGTTTTCCGCAGAATGTTGTCTTACCTGAACCTTGAAGACCAGCTACCAGAACTACCCCCGGATTACCTTTAAGATTTATATCTGTCGCTTCATTACCCATAAGGGCCGTAAGCTCATCGTGAACAATTTTAGTCAGCATTTGTCCGGGACGAACAGCTTTAAGTACATCCTGACCCAGAGCTTTCTGCTTGACATCATCGCAAAAAGATTTTGCAATTTTGTAGCTCACATCTGCATCAAGTAAAGCTTTTCTGATATCCTTCAATGTCTCTGCAACATTTACCTCTGTTATCTTACCCTCTCCTTTTAAAAGTTTAAAAGAACTCTCCAGACGATCAATTAAATTCTCAAACATCGTTTATAATAATTTATAATATTACTTCCCTCTTTTATGAATAATCTCTCTCAGCACCTCTCTCCCCTGATCATTTACTATTGACTCCAAATGATATCTGATTAACTCTGAATGAAACACATAAGGATCTTTTAAAAATTTATAGGCTCCATTCCATGAGTAAATTCGGGACATAGCAGATGTAAAAAAGAGAGTTACAAGCTCTTTATTAAAATCTGTTCTGTAGAAACCTTCAGAGATACCCCTTTCGATATTTTCTGCAATGATCCTTGAGTAAAATGACATTCTGTTTGTATGATCCAGCAACTTAAGATCCGGGAGATAAACAGAGGAGTCACTTAAGAGCAATGGCCCAATTTCGGAGAGAGATTTGTTCATCATATCACTAGTATGGTAAAGGGCCTCTATGGCATCTCTTCCCTGTGACAGAGCCATGTTTATTTTAAATTCTATCTCTCCGAGAACATGCTGCATAACAGTCCTCATCAACTCGTCCTTACTGTTAAAGTTATTGTAAAGAGTCTTTTTGGTCAATTTGAGATGATCGGCAATTTCATCCATAGTCATTCTCAGCCCCTTCTTTCTGAAGAGCTCGTAAACCTCAATAACATACCTCTCTTTAGAACTTACTCTGCTCATAAAAATTAAGTTTCTTGATTAATAACTATCCGGAATAGTATTCAGGTGCCAAATCTCTCTGGTTATATTTCATAGCCATAACTTGTCCGTATGCTCCTGCTGATCGTATTGCAATTATATCTCCCCTGGATGTTTCAGGTAACAATATTGAACTGCCAAATCTGTCACTTGATTCGCATACTGGTCCAACAACATCGTATCTCATTTTTCTGCCTTGCGAGGTCAGATTGTCTATCTTATGTTTTGCCTGATAAAGAGCTGGTCTGATCAGATCATTCATTCCTGCATCAAGTATCGCAAATTTCTTCCCTTTACCAATCTTTACATAAAGTACTCTGGTAATCAAAGATCCACACTGGGCAACTATTGTTCTTCCCGGCTCAAAGTGGACATCCTGATTTTCACGGACTTCAAGCCCTTTATTTATTATTTGGAAATATGTGTCAAAGTCAGAGATTGGATTTGCATCAGGGTTTTCGTAATCAATTCCTAATCCTCCTCCAAGATTAATATTTCTTACCGGCAGACCATTGTCAAAAAACCATCGCTGAATATCATTAACCCTTCCGGTTAGCATCTCAAAAACATTTAGGTCTGTAATCTGAGATCCAACATGAAAATGGAGTCCGGCAAATTTAAGATTATCAGATTTCCTTAAAGTCTCTCTCACCTCCTGAAACATCCAGGTACTTATTCCAAATTTATCCTGTGATCGGCCTGTACTGATATATTTATGTGTATGCGCATCAATATCCGGATTAATCCTTAATGATACGGAGGCGATTTTACCCATTGAGGCGGCAATAGAGTTAATAATCTCCAGCTCGGGCACAGATTCACAATTAAAACTAAAAATTCCTCCTTCAAGCGCGGTTTTGATCTCTTTATCTGACTTTCCCACACCTGCATAAACTACCTTAGATGGATCAAAGCCAGACTTCAGTGCAAGGGCAACTTCATTACCGCTTACACAATCTGCTCCAAGTCCAAAGCTCCTGATTATATCAAGAATTCTGTCATTAGCATTAGCCTTTAGCGCATAATGAGCGTGGTAGTTGTACCTCTTCAGGTTTGCAGTGTAATTTAAAAGGGTCTTTTTTAACAATTCAAGATTGTAATAGTAAAAGGGTGTCTCCAGTTGCTGGAATTCGCGAATCTCTTTAGTATTGAACATCACAAATATCTATTGGGGTTTGAACCTGCAAAATTAGTAAAAAACTTGTACTTAATTTAAATTATCTATCTTTGCAAAAATTAAATATAAAAGGATGAAACCAACTAAAAAGGATCTCCTTCAGGAGACAATAAAGCACATTGACATTACAAAACTGGACTCTACCTATCTGATAGATTCCATGAGAGAGATGTCTTTCTCTTCCAGAGACACAGCTTCTGCAGCAGACATCCTTCAGCTGATGATTAACGATAAAGAGTCCACCAACTGGTTGATTCTTGCCGGAAGTACATCTGCAGGCGGATGCATGCAGGTTTATGTAGATATGGTCCGATTCAATATGATTGATGCGATTGTTGCAACAGGAGCCTCAATCATTGACATGGACTTTTTTGAAGCTCTTGGTTACAAACATTATAAGGGGACACAATTTATAGATGACACCCATCTCAGGGGCAACTATATTGACAGAATTTACGATACATTTATAGATGAAGAGGAGTTGCAAGCATGCGATTCAACAATCAAAACAATTGCAGACTCTCTGGAGGCAAGACCTTATTCATCAAGAGAATTTATACACGAAATCGGAAAGTGGCTCACTAAAAATTCAAAAAAGAAAAATTCTCTTATCCAGACTGCATTTGAAAACAATGTTCCTATTTTCTGTCCTGCTTTTACAGACAGCAGCGCAGGCTTTGGACTTGTAATGCATCAGGTTGAAAGAATGAAACAAGGCAAACCATATCTTACAATTGACTCCATAGCAGATTTCAGAGAACTCACAGAGGTAAAGATGTCTGCAAAAACAAGCGGTCTCTTTATGGTAGGCGGCGGAGTGCCTAAAAACTTTGCACAGGATACAGTTGTTTGCGCAGAGTGCCTGGGATTTGATGTTCCAATGCACCAGTATGCTATTCAGATTACTGTTGCCGATGTCAGGGATGGTGCCTGTTCATCATCCACGCTTAAAGAGGCTAACTCATGGGGTAAGGTTAATACCGCACACGAACAGATGGTTTACGCAGAGGCTACAACTGTTGTTCCGGTTATTGTCAGCTATGCATTCCACAAAGGAGACTGGAAAGCCAGAGAGGCTAAAAATCACTCACTTCTTTTTAAAGATGGCACACAAGGTACAGGCCTTCTTCTTCAAGATCCTGAGTAATAATTTATTGCATCATTATAATAAGAGGCCGACTAAAAAGCAATTTTTAGTCGGCCTCTATTTTTCTTGTAATTATCAGTTATCTGTATCAGCTAAGGAAAACATTGGCTCCCGAAGAGGGAGGGGACCCACCGCATGGTGGGGAGGATTTTCCGTGCTGATACAGATAACTGATATAATAAAAAAGAGTAGTTTGATGCTACTTTTTCTTTAGTCTAATCTCCGCAATAAAACCGGCAATAAGACCCATACCACCAAACAACAGAGTTGAGGCACCATAAATAACACTTTGTGTTTGCGCCATTTCCCTGCTGACATCACTAACTCTGCCCATTGATGCATTTACAATAATAAATCCGATTAGCAGTCCTAAGCCCAGCCCCATTAGTAAAGATCCAATTCTGAGGGTTAAATATTGATTTTTGAACAACTTACCCTCTCCAAAAATTTCAGAGAGATTAATATTAGTGGTATTTACATTTTCCAGAGAGTTAAGTTTGTCAATAAGCAATAAGCGCTCTCTCTTTCTTACAAATAGCTCTATTACCTTATAAAAAGCGTATGCACCAACTCCAAAAGTAACAGGTACAGAAATAAAATCCATCATGGTTATAAATTTTTATTGTGTTTGCTCTTTTGACGAGTCTTTGAAATAAAGGTTACACAATGTAACTTTGAAACTTAGTCTGCGTCTAACAAAGTGATGAAAAGAGAGGAGGAATTAAGAATAATTGAGCGAATAAAATGTGGTGAAACCAGCTTGTTCAATCAGCTGGTTTTACTGCATTCCCCTAAAATTCTTTCAATTGTAAGAGGAGTGGTCAGTAACAGAGAAGACGCAGAGGAGGTTGCTCAGGATGTGTTTGTAAAAGCATACTTCTCCCTATCAGGATTCAGGGGAGAGTGCTCATTTTCAACCTGGCTGTTCAGGATAGCATATAATATGTCAATCTCAAAAACAAGAAAACAAAAAAGAATAAA
>JAGPLK010000045.1 GCA_018053445.1 Bacteroidales bacterium
GATAAAAGATATTGTGTACTACGCATTAGCCCGACAGGGCTTCAAATCACGACAGCCGGAACTTAAAATCATTATATTTAATTTTTTATTAAATTTGAATATCTAAACTCCTTAGTTATGAAAAATTTATTAAAATGGGCAGTACTTGCAGCAATTACTCAAGTGCTGTCAATATCATGTACCTCTTCAAAGGATGATTCATTCACTCATCTCCCCTTCCGCCAAAGCGAAAATGGTCTTTGGGGAGTGTTAACCGCAGATGGGAAAGCCATTATCTCTGATGAATATTCCTCTCCACCTTTTGCTGCCACGGAGGGCATATATATTGTTAAAAAAGAAAATGGTCTATTTGAATATTATAAAGCAGATCCAAAACCAGTGAGGATAGGATCTCAATATTACAAGGCAGCTGCATTTAAAGAGTCTATGGCACCTGTAATGGAAGATGAAGAGATTATATCAGTTATTAATACAAAAGGAGATGTAGTCTTTAAACTTGAAAAAGTGAGTGGTAAAAGGATAATATCCTGCTCACTTTTTTCAGAAGGACTTGCAGTAATTCAAAATGAAGATGGACTTAAAGGATATGTGGACAAAAAGGGCAACATAGCTGTAACTCCTCAGTATTCTGAAGCTTTTTCATTCAGTGAAGGGCTGGCTATCGTGAAATCTGATGAGGGAGAGAGAAGTAAATGGTTGCTTATAAATAACAAGGGAGAGGAGATTCAAAAACTTGATGATGAAATAAAAGAGACAACAGGATCTATTTCAGGAGGTTTGATTGGAATTTTAAAATCTGTTGATGATGGAGCATGGGGATTTGTTTCAAAGAATAACGAAGAATTAATTAAACCTTCAAGAGAGTTTGTTTCAGTAACACCCCCTAAATTTAAAACATTTACATACTTTGATGGTACTAAATGGGGTATTTCAGATATTACAGGAAAACGGATAATTCCTGCTGAATTCGACAATATTCTGAATTCAGGCAAAGGATTTTTTATTGTGAAAAAGGGAGATGTCTGGTTTGTTATCGACTCAGAAAACAGAGAATCTTCAAATGTTGAATTTACAGATCATACCGGGAATAATCAAGGCTTTATATTCGCAAAGGTCAGGGATAGGTTTATACTAATAGACTCTAAAGGAAAGCGAGTAGGCGAGCAGGATTATTTTGAGGTTGTTGCAAACATACCACCCTCTGAAGTCTCTTTTGGAGTTCAAAGTTTTAAAAGAAATATTGCTGAACTCTTTCAGGTTATTGCTCCGGGTAAATTATGGAAATTTTCAATTGAAGCCCCTGCATCACAAGTTGCAGAATTACTAGGCTCAGGAAATGCGGAGACGCTTAAATCTTCAAGAACCCTAAGCACTAAAAGATCAGTAACAGACATGGAATCTATCATCTCACTGGGCTTTAGTTCTGAGATGGGGGTTGCTGTAACTGAGAGAGAGATGTTGAGAGACATGTGGGGGAGAGCATACTGGGAAAATGTTGTTAAAGGATATGTATTTAATGAAAATTCATATTTGCAGGACATAAGTGCAAATATTAAGATATTTGGAGATCTTGCCGGTAAAGAGAGGGAGGTAGCTAATTCAATTCTTGAAATTGCAAAGGCGTCAGGTTTTACATTACAATCTCAGGAGGAGGGTGTTTTGATACTGTCTGCCGGAAACAACAGGGTTTTAAGTCTGAAATATGCCAGAAACGCAGGATTAAACCTTCTTTTAAGATAGTTATCAGGAGAACATAATAAGCAACTGCGCAAAAAGAACTCTTAAAAACATAGTCAGCGGGTATACAGTTGCGTAAGTCACGGCGGGGATATCATTCCCTGCCGTTTTTCCTGAGAAGGCCAGTGCAGGGGGATCAGTAGTACTTCCGGCAATTAGCCCCATTACTGAAAAGAAGTTAAGCTTAATAAACCTTTTCGCAATAAACCCAACAATGAGAATTGGCAATACTGTTATTGCAAAACCATAAACCATCCACAACCATCCGTTACCATTAAGAATTGTGTCTACAAACCCTTTACCTGCTTCCAGGCCGACACATGCAAGAAAAAGAGATATTCCTATTTCCCTCAACATAAGATTTGCACTCATTGTTGTAAAAGTTACAAGTTTGAACTTTGGGCCAAATTTGCTTATCAAAATTGCCACAATTAAGGGGCCTCCTGCAAGTCCGAGTTTTACAGGCTGGGGAATTCCCGGTATCAGAAATGGGATACTCCCCAAAAGAATTCCTGCAGCAATTCCAATAAAAATTGCAGCAAGATTCGGCTCCCGAAGTCTCTTCTGAGAATTCCCAATAACTTTTGCAGCAGCTTCAACAGAATCGGCAGAACCAACTACTGTAAGACGGTCTCCAATTTGAAGTCTCAAATCAGGCCTGGGAACAAGGTCCACTCCTGCCCTGTTTATTCTTGTTACAATAATTCCAAATGCCTTTCCAAGTTTTAAACTGGCAAGACTTTTACCATGGACTGCCTCTTTTGTAACAAGAACTCTTCTTGGAATTACATTCATATCATATGTCATCCACTCGTCATCATTGTACAGTGACTCCCCTCCAAAAAGAGCAGAGAAGGCATCTTTATCTGATTTTCTAAGTATTACCAGGACCTCCCCTCCACTCATCAGCAGTGTATCGGCTCCTGCTATAGTAATGCTGCCATCCGGAGTTTTGTATCTTGAAATCACGAATGGTTTATCTGAATATTTTTTTAATTGGTTAATTTTTAAATTAAACAGCTGCGGATTAGCCACTTTAAAAGATTGCTTAATAGTCTCCTCAGGATTATCCCCTTCATTGCTTATATACTTTTCGTACTCCCCTTTTGAATCAATTCTAAAAATTGACTTTAAAAATATTATTGATAATATTATCCCTACAACACCAAGAGGGTAAGCAACTGCGTAACCGGTTGCTATTGAAGGGTCACTTACACCGTTCAGATCAAAAAATGTTTGTTGGGCAGCTCCAAGACCAGGTGTATTTGTGATTGCCCCTGACATTATCCCTGCCATAGTATGGAGAGGTATATCTGAAAAAATATGAATTATAATTGTTACTATTACACCTGTTACAACAATTGCAGCCGCAAGCATATTCAGTTTTAAGCCACCCTTTTTAAACGATGAAAAAAAACCGGGTCCAACCTGAAGGCCAATAGAATAAACAAATAGGATAAGCCCAAATTCTTTTACAAAATGCAATATATCTTTTGATGGTAAAAAACCCAAATTGGAAAAAATAATTCCTGAAAAAAGAATCCAGGTAATGCCTAAAGAAATCCCTTTTATCTTAATTCTGGAGAGAATAATACCAACAGAGATAACTAATGACAAAACTAATACTGATTGAGCAATACCCTCACTGAAAAGAAGTTTGCTTATCCATTCCATAGCGACTTTTTTTTCAAAAATAGGATTTAATTATCTATATTTGAAATGAATATTAATTTTTTAGACTATGAAAATGCTTAATGAATTCAAACAGTTCGCAATGCGCGGCAATGTAGTTGACATGGCAGTAGGTATAATTATTGGCGGAGCCTTTGGGAAGATAGTATCTTCAATTGTTTCTGATGTAATAATGCCACCAATAGGACTTCTTGTTGGCGGAGTAAACTTTACTGATCTGAAGATTACAATAAAGGAGCAAATAGTAAATGCTGCAGGTGAGATTATTCCTGCGGTAACAATTAATTACGGAAACTTTATTCAGGTTACTTTTGATTTTGTTATTATTGCTTTTGCTATTTTTATGATGATAAAATTTATGAACAATCTTAGCAAGAAAAAAGAGGCTGAACCTGCAGCTCCTGCCACCCCTCCTCCTCCGCCGGAAGATATACAGTTACTTAAAGAGATTAGAGATCTCCTAAAAAAACAATAAAAAAGAGACATTAAGAGCTTTTTTTATCTACCTTTGCAGCCTGTAAAAAGGTTCTGTAGCTCAGTTGGTAGAGCACGACACTCTTAATGTTGGGGTCGTGGGTTCGATCCCCACCGGGACCACAAATTAAATATTAAAACAGAGGTCTACTTGGTGTTTTCACCTAAATGTAGGCCTCTGTTTTTAATGAACAAATGACTCATTACATCTGTTCTATACAAAAATCAATTATGAATAATTTTATATTTCAAAATCCAACAAAAATAATTTTTGGAAAAGGAACCATCTCTTCCATAAAAGATGAAATTAACAAAGAGAAGAAAATACTTGTCACATTTGGAGGAGGCAGTGTAAAATCAAACGGGGTGTACAATCAAGTTGTGAATGCCTTAGATCAGCATAATTTCGTTGAATTTTGGGGAATTGAAGCAAATCCTGATATTTCTACATTAAGAAGAGCAATTGAATTTGGCAAAATTGAAAAGTGCGACTATGTTTTAGCTGTTGGAGGCGGATCTGTTATTGATGGTTCAAAATTAATTGCTGCAGGGATTGTTTATGAAGGTGATGCATGGGATATTGTGCTAAAAAGAGACTGGACAAATCAGCCCGCTCTTCCGCTTTCCTCTGTTCTTACTCTACCTGCAACCGGCTCAGAGATGAATAGTGGAGCTGTCATTTCAAACAGGGAAAATAGGGAGAAATTTGCATTCTATTCAAAGCATCCGGTCTTTTCTGTTCTTGATCCTGAAACAACCTATACTTTGCCCAAACATCAGATTGCCTGCGGACTTGCTGATACCTTTATCCATGTAATGGAGCAATACTTGACCACACCTCATCAATCTCCTTTGATGGATCGCTGGGCAGAGGGAATTCTTCAAACTATAGTTGAAACGGCTCCTGTTGCTTTGAATGATCAGACTAACTACAACGCAATGTCATCATTTATGTTATCTGCGACAATGGCGCTGAACGGCTTTGTCTCTATGGGTGTTACTCAGGATTGGGCTACTCACATGATTGGCCACGAGCTAACAGCTCTTCTTGGCCTTACACATGGTCATACACTTACAATAGTACTACCTGGAACAATGTGGGTATTAAGGGATGAAAAAGGCGACAAAATTCTTCAGTATGGAAAAAGAGTTTTTGGTATTAAATGCGAGGACGGCGAGAACAAAGAAGCGACTATTAAACTAATTATAAATAAGACAGAGGAGTTTTTTAAATCACTTGGCCTCAAAATTAAGCTATCAGAGAACGGAGGAGATGTTGCAACAATAGAAGAGATTGCTAGAAGATTCAATGAAAGAGGCGTAAAATTCGGAGAAAACAGAAGTGTAAACTCTGAAACCGCAAAAAAAATTCTTGAATGGGTGTTATAATTTCTATTTATCAATAAATCCATTAATAAGTGCATAAACTGTAAGGCCGGAAATACTATTTATTCCGGCCTTCTTAATTTTATTCTTTCTATGTGACATCACAGTATCATTTGAGAGACAAACATCTTTAATACATTTTCACCAAAACCAGGTCAAATTCCCAATGGTTCAAGGATTATATAATCTTTAAATTTTTCTAAGTTACAAAAGACAAATTCTGATCATTAGTAAATATATATATATCATAAATTATTTTACACAATAACAACCTCTGACAGGAGGAAAAGTTTACAAATGTTTAGCTATATTTACAATTGAATTGATTAATATGATGAACAAAGAGAATATTACCGTTCTTGTTATCGGGCTTGATAATTTAAAATTTGCCTTTCCTGTTAAGATGGTAGATAGTATAATTATGGCACAAGAGGTTACCCCTGGTGATAATACTAAAAGCTTTATCTGTGGCATTATAAATCTCCGTGGTGAAATTATTCCTGTTATTTCTCTCAGGAGACGATTCTCACTACCTGACAGAGATATCCTTTCAGAGAATTTCTTTACGATACTGGCCTTTAAACATCTTAAAATTGCGATAATTGCTGATATGATTTTTGGTGTAGAGAGCGTTGAAAAGGGGTCAATTCGTACTTATAAGGAGATTATGCCGGGGATGAGTGAGCTTGAATTCTATTCTGACAGTGAGGGCATCTATTATATTTACAACACAGAAAATCTTCTTTCTCAAGCTGAAGAAGAGGAGGTTAGAAAGATGATTGTAGAAGATGTTAAATAATAAAATCACCAGGATTACCGGGATTATTGAGGAGACTCTGGGACTCTCTCTTAAAGAGAAAAAATTCGAAGAGTACTCTAAAAATCTGAGAGAAGCAGCTATTACTCTTGGATTTGAAGATATTGAATCTTTTTCTGAAAAGGTATCTGCATCTGGCAATAAACTATCTTCAGAAGAGAAGAGGGTATTGGCTGCTTACCTGACTGTAAGCGAAACATATTTCTTTAGGGAGAAACCTGCCATGTCTATGTTTATTAGCACAATCCTTCCTCAATTAATAAAAAATAAAAGAGAAGATAAGATTAGGATTTGGAGTGCTGGTTGCAGTTCGGGAGAAGAGCCATACACTATAGCTATTATTATTAATGAGCACTTTCCTCAACTAAGAAAAAATGACTTTGAAATTATTGCAACAGATATAAACCCTAATGTTATAACCAAAGCTCGCAACGGGCTATATACTCCATGGTCTTTTAGAGAGATCCCGGACTTATATACAAAAAAATATTTTACAAAAGAGGGTGAAAATTTCAGAATCTCCGACAAGATAAAAGAGTGTGTGAAATTTGATATTCTGAATCTAGTTTCTGACATGTATCCCGGAGAATCAGATGGATACCAGAATCTTGACATAATATTTTGCAGAAATGTACTTATGTACTTAAACCATAATCATATTAAAAATATTTCTAAGAGATTCCATAAAATTCTTAAAGATGATGGTTGGTTTATTTCAAGTCAAGTAGAGTTAAATGATGAACTTTTTGCTCAATTTTCAAAAGTATACAGTGATGATGGAATATTTTACCGAAAAGGTGAGCTGATTAAGAAAAATCAGAATGAAAGAATTAGTAAAAGAATCCAGGAGAGCGTAAGTAATAAAATCCCATTAGATAAAAATAAAAAGAGACAATTAAGAGATGTTAAAGAAGAGTTAACTTACTCAAGACCTGTTTCTCACGAACTTGAACTCTTGTTTAATGAGAGCAAGTATATTGAGTGTATAAAGATAGCTCTCACTGAGATTGATAAGGGTAATGACGATCTCACCATACTAAATATTCTTGCAAAAAGCTATGCAAATTCTGGCCAATATAAATTGGCTACAGATGTGCTTGACAAGATTATATCTCAAAATCCTGCATCTGATGACACATACTATTTGTATGGGACAATTCTGGCAGAAAACAATGAGATTAACAAAGCGAAAACAATGTTTAAGAAAGGTCTTTATATAAATCCTGATAATTTACTCTCTCATTTTATGCTTGGTAATATTCTGAAAGATGAGGGGAATACAAAAGCAGCAATGATACATTACAGAAACGCAATGGATATAACAGGCAGAATCAAAGAGGAGGAGGTTGAAAGATTATTCCACGGAATGAATATTAAGAGACTTCGTGAGTTTATAAGTAAATTTATTGATAATAGCCTATGAAAGAGTCACGAAACATATTGAGAGAAAGAGCTGTTAAGAATGCTCTAGTACATTCTGATCAAACAGCTCAACGCGAGACTAAATACTTGTTATTCAGAGTAGTAAAGCAATTATATGCTATTGAACAGAAATGGGTTAAAGAGGTTGTTAAAGCATCATCTTTCACTGATATACCCGGAGTACCCCATTTTGTCAAGGGGGTAGTAAATGTAAGAGGTAACATATATTCTACTGTTAACATTAGTAGCTTTTTGGCACAAAAGGACTATGGTTTATCTGAATTGAACAAGCTAATTCTTATTTCTAACGGAGATATAGAATATGCCTTAATTGCTGATGAAGTTATGGGATTTACTGAGAGTTTAATCTCACTAAAATCTCAGATACCTGATAACTACAGTGAACTATACAAAGAGTTTGTTGAAGGTATATGTCCAAACGGGGCTTTGATTCTTAATGGTGTAGCATTAACAGAAAGTAAATTGATAATTATTGAATAACTATGGAAAACATTTTTAAATTAAAAACAAGAGGCAAGATGATCATTGGCTTTACAGTTATAGTTGTATCTACTGTACTATTTTCTGTAATTTCATACACAAATCATAAAAGAATGACCAATGTAATAGTTGAGAATTCTCTTCTTGATACCATTGCATATGAACTAACCGGCCTGAGAGCTGATGAAAACAGACTCAGAGCACTTAGTCTGGATGCTCTTTTTAACCCTGAAAAAATTTCAACAACTGATATAATTGACCAAATTGAACAAAAGCAGGTTGATATTATTCAAAAGACTAAAGGGCTTGATAGTCTTTTAACTCCTTACACTGCAGAGAAAGAGATGATGAAAGATCTTACAGAAGATGTACATAAATATGTCTCAAACCGGAATATTATGGTAGATCTTTTGTCTAACGGAAAAAATCTTGAAGCAAAACAACTGGTAGATAAGGAGCAGAATGTTCTTTATGAAATGATAAGGAGTAAATCTATTGCAATTGAGACCAATCTGCTGGAAAAGAAAGCTATGATTGAGACTCTGACAAAAAAAGCAGAGAGGATAGTTGTATGGCAACTTCAGGTGCTTGGATCTATTCTTGTTCTTTTGGTAATAGCCATGGCAATATGGACTCTCAGAATTGTAAGGAAAATATCATACGAAATTAAAGCAGGGATTGAGATTCTCGGAAATGCATCATCTGACATTTTAAGTGCTGTTACAGAAATTTCGGCAGGAGCTGCTGAAACAGCTACTGCAGTAACAGAAACAACTACAACTATAGAGGAGGTCAGACAGACTGCTATGGTTTCAAATCAGAAAGCTCAGTCTCTAATGGAAAGTTCTCAAAAGGCATCCGATTCTGCCGACAAGGGAAGAGGATCTGTTAAGAAGCTTACTGAAGCTATTCAGCATATTGACAATCAAATGAATCTTATCTCTCAGACTGTTGTAAAGCTCTCTGATCAAAACAGAACTATTGCTGAGATTACTTCTACTGTTGCCGATATTGCAGATCAATCTAATCTTTTAGCTGTAAACGCTGCTATTGAAGCGGCCAAAGCAGGAGAACACGGAAGAGGTTTTACAATTGTTGCGCAGGAGATACGATCACTTGCAGATCAGTCAAAAAAAGCAACTCAGCAAGTTAAAGAGATACTAAATGAAATAAACAAATCTGTAAATTCTACCGTTGGTGTAACTGATCAGGGTGCGAGAAGCGTTGAAGAGGGTATTAGAAGAGTTAAAGAGAGCGGGGAGGTTATTGACATACTGGCTGATAATGTTGAAGATGCAGTTGAGGCGGCAATACAGATCTCTTCATCAACAAGACAGCAAATGGCTGGTATGGATCAGATTGTTCCTGCTATGGAAAATATTAAGCGTGCAAGTGAGCAAAATGTAACAGGTATCAGTCATACACAAGATACTGCTCAAAAGATTCACCTGCTTGGCAGAAATCTTAAGACAATTATTTTAAAGTATAATTTATAGTTTAATGGCAATAAATCAGGACGATCTTCTTAAAGAGCTACTTGAGGATTTCAGACAGGAGGCAGATGAGCACATCTCTTCTATAGATGAGGGCTTGATTGAACTCGAAAAGAGTATTCATGCGCCAGATTATTCTGTTCTTGAGCGAGTATACAGAGACACTCACTCTCTTAAGGGTGCAGCAAGAGCTGTAAATCTTTCTGAAACAGAAAAGGTATGCATGGCCATGGAGGGTGTAATGAGTATTATTAAAAATGGGGATGGGGTGCTTTACGACTCATTATTTGATGTTATGCATAAATCTGTCGACGCCTTAAGGTTTATGCTTTCAAACCTCAAATCTACCGGTAATGAACGGAAGTTGCCAAATCTAGTCCAAATAATTAAGAATCTCGAATTTGTTCAAAAAGACTCAATTTCCAGAAAGTCCAATGATTCTCTTAATAAAAAAGAAGAGAAACATCCGGTTATACCTGAGCCTGCTCTTGATCGTGAAATTGTCAAAGTTTCCGAAAATGAAACTGAGACAATCAGAGTATCTTTAAATAAGCTTAACCGAATATTATCTCAATCAGAGGATCTGATAGCAATAAAAACAACACTGGCCTTTTATAAAAATGAGTTGGAGGAGGCTAAAACAGTTCATTTCAATGAGAGACTGGAGGTTCTTTATGGGGATCTCACCCGGTTTATAAAGGTTGCAAACAGAATGATAGATGATCTGATTATTGATGTCAGATCAACTTTATTAATGCCTTTTTCTACAATACTTAATATTGTTCCCAGAATTGTACGCGACCTCTCCCGGGAAAAAGGCAAAGAGATCACTGTTGAAATATCCGGGGATCACTTTGAAATTGACAAAAGAATACTTGAGGAGCTTAAAGACCCTTTGGTACATCTTATAAGAAACTGTGCAGATCATGGAATTGAGAGCACAAATGAGAGGATTTCCGCAGGTAAGAGCTCATCAGGTAAGATAAGAATTATTGTAAGTAAAGGAGCTGATGCTAAATTGAATATTGTTATTTCTGATGACGGAGGGGGGATAAAACTTGACAAAGTTGTTAAGTCTGCAATAAAAAATGGCATAATTGACTCTGACAGGGTTAAGCTAATGAGCGATGAAGAGAAGATGAACCTTATTTTCGCGTCAGGAGTTTCATCAAGTGAAATGATTACAGAAATATCAGGAAGGGGTTTAGGAATGGCAATTGTTGCTGAAAAAATATGTAATCTAGGCGGTTCTGTAACCATTTCATCTCAAGAGAGAGTTGGCACCTCTTTTAATATTAAAATACCTCAAACCATTGCTACCTTCAGAGGCTTACTTATCCGTTGCGGGTCAGGTAAGTTTTTAATTCCTTCTATTTTTATTGATAAAGTTATCGGGGTACTTGACTCCGATGTAATAACTTCAGGAGGCAGGTCAACAATAATAATTAACAGAGAGCATATTGGGTTAATGGATTTGGGGAGATCTCTGGGGTTGAACAATGAGAGCATTGTTGAGTCATCAATGAAACCATCTCTTATCCTAAACTCAAACAATAAGAAAATGGCCTTTGTTGTTGACGAGATTCTTGAAGAGGTTGAAGGGATTGTTAAACCTCTTGGCAAACAATTGAAAAACATTCATAAAATTACCGGTGTAACAATGGTTGGCAATGGTATTTTAATACCAGTAGTCAATGTTTCTGAACTAATTGAAAGCACCTTAGGTGGTGAATCCGGACGGATCAGAGAAGCCTCTTCCGTTGTTGGTCCAGTTAATAAGATTCAAAAAATTCTTATTGTTGAGGACTCTATCACTGTAAGAAGTATGTTAAAAAGCATTGTAGAAAATTCAGGATACGAAACTGATGTAGCAATTGATGGAGCAGACGCATTTGAAAAGCTTCAGAGAGATACATTTGATGCTGTTGTTACAGATATTGAAATGCCTAATATGAATGGTTTTGAATTAACCAGAAAAATCAGAGATGATGAAAACCTGGCAGATCTGCCGGTAATCCTTGTTACTACTCTTGAGTCTCCTAAGGACATGCAGAAGGGGTTGGAGGCAGGAGCTAATGCATATATTGTAAAGGGAAGTTTTGAGAAAAGTAACTTGACCGACACAATCCGACGACTAATCTGAAACTGTTATGAAAAAGAGAGAGGGAAAAAAGATAAGAGTGCTTATTGCGGATGACTCCTCTGTGGGAAGAAGACTTTTGGCAAGTATTCTTTCAGATGATCCTTCAATAGAGGTTGTAGCAATGGCTTCAGATGGCAAAGAGGCCTTTGAAATGACTATAAAACACAAGCCGGATGTTGTGAGCATGGACATCAATATGCCTGTAATGGATGGTATAGAGGCTACAAAAAGAATAATGAGCTTCAATCCTGTTCCCGTTATTATAGTAAGTTCAATCTACAGAGATGCCGATGTTATGACTGCTATAAAAGAGTTGGAGGCAGGAGCTGTTATGGTGCTGCCAAAACCTCATGGCCCCGGTCACGAAACATTTGAGCCATCAGCCAATAAATACCTCAACGCAGTAAAATTAATGGCAGAAGTTAAGGTAGTAAGAAGGAACAATGGGTACAATCATAACCCCTCTCCTGTTAAAACTGCAATAACACAAGATGTATGCAGATTTTGCACAGATGCTAAGGTTGTTGCAATTGGTTCATCAGCCGGTGGTCCTGAAGCATTAAAATTGTTCCTTTCAGAACTATCTCCAAGCTTCCCTCTGCCAATTCTCCTTGTTCAACATATAGACTCCTCTTTCACACACGGTTTTACTGCCTGGCTAAACTCATTTTCAAGTCTGAAAGCAGTAATTTCAGAAGAGGGAGAGGAGCCATATAAAGGTAATATATATATGCCTCCGCCTGATAGGCATATGATTATTAAAAATGGCAGGATTTCAATTATTACAGAGAGCGAAATAAGTACCCTTCATAAACCATCTGTTGATGTTCTGTTTTATAGTGTTGCCAAATATTACAAAGAACAATCAATTGGAATAATTTTATCCGGTATGGGAAAGGATGGTGCAGACGGGCTTAATAAAATGAAAAACGCAGGAGCTTTTACATTTATTCAAGATAGCACTAGTGCACTTATATATGGGATGCCGGGCGAGGCAGAAAAATTGGGAGCAGCTTGTGCGATACTTTCGCCAGTAGATATAGCAAAAAAATTAAATTTAATATACACGAAATGATCCAAAATAAGATTTCCACGCTACTTAATAACAGACATATAGTTGCCTGTGAAGATTCTATTGTTCAAGCAAAAAGGCTGGAATATCTGTTCAAGAAATATGGGATGGCATACAAGATGTATCATAATGCATCAGATGCCTACTCCTCAATACTGGAGTCAAAGCCTGCACTTATTATCAGTGATGTTATAATGCCAGGTATAAGCGGATTTGAATTTTGCACTAAAATTAAGCTTAATGAATATTTAAAAGATATACCGGTGATATTGCTTACTGCACTCCAGGATCCTGATGATATTATTAAAGGCCTTCAATCAGGTGCAGACAATTTTATTACAAAGCCATATGAAGAGGAGGAGATACTTCTTAGGGTAGAACATTTACTTGAAAATAGATTAATATCTAATGAAACTGAAGACAGGTCTCAGATTAAACTGAAATTCAGGGGTAATGAATATCTTATCTCCTCTTCCAAAAGGCAAATAATCGATTTGCTGATTTCAGTATATGAAACTGCAACCAATAGAAATGCAGAACTTTCAGAGATTAAGTCGCAACTTGAAAAATCTAACGAAGAGCTTAAACAAGCTAACAATGATCTTGATTCATTCTCAAGATCTGTTTCACATGACCTGAAATCTCCCTTATCTGTTATTATGGGATTTGCAGCTGCAATACTTGACAATCCTGATAGTTCAATTAATGGTGAGGAGAGAGAGTATCTGGAACATATAAGACTATCTGCCAATGAGATGTCACAACTCATTAAAGACTTGCTTGCATTCTCTCAATCCGGGATAGTTGTGTTGCAAAAAGAGAGTGCAGATCTATCTCAAATTGCAAGAGAGGAAACTGAAAATCTTCTGTTAAGATATCCAGGTTTTAATCCAAGGCTGGAGATTCAGAATGGGATAGTTGCAAATGCAGACCAAAGTTTAATGAGAATTGTACTTGATAATTTGCTCGGTAACTCCTTTAAATACTGTGCAAATACTCCTTCACCCGCTATTAAGTTCTATGCTGAAGAGTCATTTGGAAGTAGAGTGTACTGCATTGAAGATAATGGCTCCGGATTTGACTCTGAGAAAGCAGATGATTTATTTAAGCCTTTTGTCCGTTATCACGGTAAAGAATATTCAGGGACTGGAGTTGGTCTCTCTACTGTTAAAAGGATAATCGACAGACATGGAGGAGCAATTTGGGCAGAATCTAAAAAGGGAGAGGGTGCAAAATTCTTTTTTACCTTAAGTTAAGTATAATGAAATACAATATTGGATTAGCGTTATCAGGAGGTGGTGTAAAGGGCTTTGCACACGCAGGAGCACTTAAAGCACTAGAAGAGAGAGGAATAATTCCGGATATTATTGCCGGAACCAGTGCCGGAGCAGTTGTTGCGGCTCTGTATGCCGGAGGGAATTCTCC
>JAGPLK010000046.1 GCA_018053445.1 Bacteroidales bacterium
CAAGTGCTGTCTCTGAGACCCCGGTGAATCCCATTGCGTGAAATGCCTTGATAAAATTGACAAATGTTACATTGTCAAAATCAGAAACAAAAGAGGGAGCCAGACAGGCAATAACATCATAACCGTGATTGAGCCAATCCCTGACCGTATCCAGCTCCTCTCTGTATTTTTTTGCACCGGCCGGGCAGGCGTTTATGCACTGACCGCAATAGATGCAGGTATCATTTATGACTGAGGCGCTAAAGTCCTCTACCTTAATTGATTTTACGGGACATACCTTGATGCATTTGTAACAATCCTGGCAGTTAATCTTCTCAGTGTAAATTACAAGATCCCGTTTCATAATTTCTATATTTTACCGAGCCTTCTTGTGGCCGCTTTATAATCCGATATAGTGCTGCATCCGTTCACACATCCCCCCTGGCACATCATAACCTCAATCATATTTGCATCGGTCTTGCCACTCTGCACAATACCCCTCAGGAACTTCACAGACTCTTTGTCAAGTCCGTTTATGACCATTGGTTTGTATGACCCGGAATCATGCAGATACTGTGCCACCGATGCTGCCACTCCGCCTGTTTTTGCATAATAGCGGCCACTTTTCTCAATTTCTGCAGATAGCTCAAGAGGTTCACAGGAGGCGATATCAATACCCCTTGCCTTTATAATTGCATCCAGCTCCTCAAATGTGATAACATAGTCAACATTTAAATCGTAGAAACCCTCCACCCTCTTTGCTATACAGGGGCTTATGAATACCGTTACAGAATCAGGCTGTGATTTTTTTACAAGCTCTGCTGTGTAAGAGGCGGGGGTTCTTGTGTGAGAAATATACGGCAAAAGATCCGGAAGATTTTTCTCAGCCCACGCTTTATATGATGGACAACAGGATGTTGTCATAAAAGGGGCTCCACCCTCCTTTACACGCTCCTCCCACTCATCGGCCTCGTTCCTGGAGGTAACATTTGCTCCCATTGCAACCTCAACAACCTCGTCAAATCCGCTGGCCTTCACAGCTGCCAGTATCTTCCCGTAGGGCTGATCGTACTGGCCGGCAAGGGCCGGGGCAACCATTGCAACTAGTTTCCTTGTGGGATCTTTCATCTCCTGTGCAATCTGAACAAGGTATGTCTTCTCCATAATGGCTCCAAATGAGCAGGCCTCTTTACACTTCCCGCAGAACACACATTTACTCCAGTCAATAACTTCAACCCCCCTCTCGTTCTTTGAAATTGCTCCAACCGGGCAGGCCTCTTCACAGGGGACGGGTGTATATACGATTGCGTGGAAGGGACAAGCTACCAAACATCTTCCGCAGTTTACGCAGAGAGCCGGGTCTATTACTGCGTGCCCATTCATCTTTACAGCACCTTTATTGCATGCGTAAGTGCAGGGATGACCCACACAAGCCTTGCACAGGTTTGTTACTGTATAGTTCTGTTTAACGCAGGAGCTGCAGGCCTCATCTACTACTGTGAGCATTACATCTGTAAAATCCTTGCGCTCGCCTGACATCTTAGCGTATTCGCTGAGCCTGGTAAGTTCATCTGTCTCGTCTGTTACATTAAAGCCCAGTATGGTCATCACCCTGTATTTAATCACCGCCCTGTCCTTATGGACACAACAACGACTTAACTCTGTAATTCTTGGCCGCATAATCAGCGGTATTCTGTCTATCTCCTCCTCCAGCTTACCGCTGAAACTCAATTCGCAGACTCTCCACAATAACTCTCTTCTTATTTCTGTTGCCTGATGATACATATCTATTGAATTTTCGGCCGCAAATGTAGGCAAAGAAGTTATGATTTGTAATAAAAATGTTAAAATTTTTAAGCATCCCCCTCGCTGTGGCGTAAAATAAATTGCGGGTGAACATATTTGCTATAGTCTGATAATGCATCAATTACACCATTTTGCATCAAAAAGCGGATGATGTATATATATTTTTTCTAAAATCGTATAAATTATTCAATTTAAGGTGTTTAAAATTTTGTGATTTCAAAACCTTTTGTAAATTTGAAAACATAAACTACTATATATGAATACAATAAACAATTTAACCGGATTTTTCAACACATCATTTGAATTCTTCTCCTTAATCGTCTTTTTGACGATAGGTATTTTTCTAATTTTCCATACTCAGTTATATAAAATTAAGAGGGAGAGGGGCGACGACAGAAGAAAACTTATTGCTGTTTCATTTTTAGCAAATGCAGTTGTTCTCATCCTTAGACAGATCCTGGATATAAATAAGAGTGAGGATGCTCTGTACGATTTTTCGAGTATTATGTTAATTACTCAGCTTGTTTACCCTCTTGTATTATATCTGTATTCGGTAACAGGCAGGAGAATTTTTGCGGCAAAAGAGATCTTTTATACCCTTATTCCGCTGTCAATAATAAACATTTCCACCTCTGTTCTTATTCATACCGGGTCACAAATACCTTTTATTGTTATACTGCTGTCCGGTGTTTCAGTATTGGTTTATCTAATCTTCAGAGTAACTGGATTCACTTGCAGCTATTGTATTCATATCAAAAAATTAATGAAAGATCCATTTGCGGTCAGATGCGAATTGCTGCGTTTCACTCTTTTTATTACCGGAGTGACCATATTTTTAATTTCACTGGTTAATATTTTGTTTACCGCATCAAATTCTCTGATGTTCCCATCTCTTTTAACATTCACTATACTTTCCGCAACGGCCGCATACAGAATGTCACAAGAGGACTTGGTTTTAGCACCACTGTACGATAAGGGAGAGGATAGGGTTAACCAGATAGTGGCAGAAAATTCTGAGCGGATAGAGGATTACAGGTATAACCAGATTAAGGAGAGACTTGAGCAGTATTTTGAGACAGGAAAGCCATATCTTAACAAGAAATTATCAATCAAAGATGTTGCAACAAAGCTCTACACAAACAAAACCTATCTATCAAAGATAATTAACGATAATATGGGTGTCAATTTTAATCAGTATGTAAATACATACAGGATGAAAGAGGTTGATCGCCTCCTTATGGAGGACAGTAAAATAAGCATGAAAGAGCTTTGTGACAAGGCAGGTTTTGGCTGTATGGCAACTTTTGCAGTAGCCTTCAGGTTGAATAAAGGGGATTCTCCTGCAGAGTGGTGTAAAAAGAATGCAAAAAATCTAAACAAAGATGATGAGTCTTTGCAGGATGAGAAGATTTAAAATTTCTGCAGAAAAATTTTCGAGGAGGGTTCTCTTTTTATTTGGTTTAATGGATGTTGGGAACAAAAAAGAGATTCCCTCCTCCCTATTTAATGCCGATGAAATACTTTCAAGAGTTGAGGCTCTGCTGGAGAGAGAGGAGTTGTTCCGATCTTCACAACTCTCAATAAACCTCCTTGCAAGAAGGGCCGGAACAAACAGGACTTATCTATCCAGATGCTTCCAGTTAAAGAGGACAAGCTATGTAAATTATATTAATAATTACAGGCTTAAGTATGCAAAAAAGCTAATTGATTCTTCAGTAAGCGATAGTAAAAGTATTGCAGAGATCTCTGAGTTGGCAGGATTTCCAAATCCAAGGTCTTTTGCAAAGTGTTTCTCTGCAAAATATGGGATGAACCCCTCTCAATACAAAAGAGAGATACTGGCTACACCACCTCATTCCTAAGATTTGCTCTGACAAAGTTCTGTCTGTCCGGGGTATTTTTGCCCATATAGAACTCGAGAAGTTCCGGAATATTGTCATCGTTGCCCAGGCGAACACGATCCAGGCGGATGGTCTCACCTATGAAGTTGCGGAATTCGTCCGGGGAGATCTCTCCAAGTCCTTTGAATCTGGTTATCTCGGGATTGGGGCCGAGTTTTTTAATAGCCTTTTCACGCTCTTCGTCTGAATAACAGTAGGTTGTCTCCTTTTTATTTCTGACACGGAAGAGAGGTGTCTGCAGTATATAAAGGTGTCCCTGCCTTACAAGATCAGGGAAGAACTGAAGGAAGAATGCAAGAAGAAGCATTCTGATGTGCATACCGTCCACATCGGCATCTGTGGCCATCACTATTTTATTATATCTGAGGTTTTCTATATCATCCTCTATGTTAAGTGCGGCCTGGAGGAGGTTAAACTCTTCGTTTTCATAGACAATCTTTTTAGAGAGACCGTATGAGTTTTGAGGTTTGCCCCTTAGTGAAAAGACAGCCTGGGTCATAACATCCCTGCTTTTAGTAATTGATCCGGATGCCGAGTCCCCCTCTGTAATAAAAAGGGTACTCTCCAGTGATCTTTCGTGTTTGTCTGTATAATGGATTCTGCAGTCCCTGAGCTTGCGGTTGTGCAGGTTTGCCTTTTTGGCCCGCTCTCTAGCCAATTTCTGTATGCCTGAGATTGCTTTTCTCTCCTTCTCTGAGTCCAGAATCTTTTTAAGTATGGCATCAGCCGTATCCGGATGGCGGTGAAGGTAGTTATCCAATTTCTCTTTAAGAAAGTCCCCGATAAAGTTCCTTACAGTTACTCCTCCGGGGCCCATCTCTTTGGAGCCCAGCTTTGTCTTTGTCTGTGATTCAAATACCGGATCCTGCACCTTTATACTTACTGCAGCTATCATACCCTGACGGACATCGGCAGGATCAAAATCCCTTTTGTAAAAATCTTTTATTGTCTTGGATACCGCCTCTCTGAAGGCCGAAAGATGGGTACCACCTTGTGTGGTAAACTGGCCGTTTACAAATGATGAGATTCCCTCTCCGTAGTCGTTTCCATGGGTTATCGCTATCTCAATATCATCCCCTTTAAGATAGATGGGGGGATAGAGAGGCTCCTTTACAAGTGTCTCATTTAGCAGGTCCAGTAGTCCGTTCTTTGAGATAAACTCCTTACCGTCAAATTTAATAAGCAGACCGCTGTTAAGGTAGGAGTAATTCCTAAGCATTGTCTCAATGAACTCATAATTGAATATGTAATTACCAAACAGCTCTTCGTCTGCAAGAAAGGTTACAAGAGTCCCGTTTTTTTCTGAGGTAAGCACCCTCTCCTGCTCTGTAAGAATCCCTTTGCTGAATCTTGCCATCTGAGACTCTCCGTCTCTGTATGACTGAATTTTAAAGTCAATAGAGAGTGCATTAACTGCTTTTATACCCACTCCGTTAAGACCCACAGATTTTTTAAAGGCTTTGTTGTCGTATTTGGCTCCTGTATTCATTTTACTGGCGGCAACAATCAGGGAATCCAACGGGATTCCGCGGCCATAATCTCTTACTGTAACTACCTTGTCACTTATTGAGATTACAATCTGTTTTCCGTAACCCATAGCATACTCATCTACAGAGTTATCCATCACCTCCTTGAGAAGAACATAAATACCATCGTCCGGCGAGGAGCCATCTCCAAGCTTTCCTATGTACATTCCTGGTCTGCGCCTTATGTGTTCATTCCACTCAAGGGTTTTGATTTCGTTCTCGGTATAAGTATTCATTGTGAAGTTTTAGGGTCTGGAGTTACAAAGTTAAGAAATTTTGCAAAATGGAGTGAGTTGCTCAGCAATCATTACTGCATTTGTTGCAGCTCCTCGTCTCAAGTTATCTGCAACAATCCAGAGGTTAATTGAGTTTTGTGTGGAAAAGTCTCTCCGAACCCTCCCAACAAACACCTGATCTTTTCCAAATGAGTACAAAGGCATGGGGTACTGGTTAAGTTCCGGATTATCCTGTAGCTCCACTCCCGGAGTCTGTTTTAAAATCTCTACAATTTGCTCCATATCAACGCTGCCGGTGACTGACTGGTATGTAGAAACGACTATCCTCTTTATCTTTAGTTTATCGTGTAAACGGGCCAGGGCAACCACCATCTGGATTGTAGAGCAGTTGGGATTTGCTATAATCATATCTGAGGGGGTAAGATTGCAACCATTCACTTCTGGTACAATAAGCTTAATCCTTGGATCCATTCTCCAGCAGGAGGAGTTGTCAATAACACGGCATCCCGCCTCTGCAAATCTGGGGGCCCATTCTCGGGAGATATCTGATCCTGCGGAGAAGAGGGCAATATCCGGCTTCATCCCCAAAGCATCTTTAACAGTAACAATTTTATCCGCTCCAATAAACTGACCAACAGACCTCTCTGAGGCCACTGGTATAAGGGTACTAATGGGGAAGCTGCGTTCCGAGAGAATCTCGGTCATCTTCCTCCCCACCACTCCTGTTGCTCCAATAACAGCTACTTTCATAAACCTGCAATTAGAATATCATTGAAGAGACCTGTTGCTGTTTGTCTAGCACCTGCACCGGCTCCTGATATAACTATTGGTGAGGGATAGTCCCGGCTTGTTATAATAATAGTATTATTTGTGCCATTCGTGCCAGCGAGCGGATGATCAGCAGGAAGAGACTGCACGCCTGCTCTGCATTCGGTTCCGGAAATTGTTGCAACATATCTTAGCTTCTCTCCTTTTGCCGCGGCAATTTTATATAGCTTCTCAACATCTTCAGGAACGAATGGCTTAACATCAACATCTTCCGGCTCTCTTAAAATCCCGATCTCCCTGCTCAAAATAAGGGCTTTGCGTCCAACATCGGTTCCGGAGAGGTCCTGCCTTGGATCGGGCTCTGTGTAACCCAACTCTTTTGCTCTGCTTACCAGAGAGGCAATACTCTCTGTCCCGTTGTATGAACTGAGCAGGTAGTTTAGTGTACCTGAAAGGATAGCCTCAATTTTCTCAATTCTGTCTCCTGACTGAACCATCTGTTTTATAGTCGCAATTACAGGCAAGGCTGCTCCTACTGTAGTCTCGTACAGAATTCTTTTTCCTGACGAGGCAAAGCTCTCTCTCATTCTGCTCCAGCTCTCAAGAGGAGCGCTAAGGGCAATTTTGTTGCATGTGACAACTGAGAACCCCTTCATTGCAAACTCTGAATATAATGAAGCAACAACTCCGTTGGCAGTACAATCTGCAAATATGCTGTTGTTTAAACCCATATCGGCTGCTCTTGAAAGAAAATTTGCAATGTCTGCATCCTCCCCTGACTCCAGCCACTCTGCAATTTTATCAGGGACAATTCCGGTTTTGGAGAGGAGCATTTTGCGACTGTTGGTTATACCGGCTATTGCAATATCCTCCCTTTCAGAGAGAATAGAGATCAGCTGCTTTGCAACACTCCCGTATCCTGCAATAAAAAGGTTTATTCTCTCCCCTCTCTTTCCAAAAAACTCTTTATGGACAGCTCTCATTGCCTCATTGAAATCTTGGCTTGAAACTACTACTGATATATTCTTCTCGCTTGATCCCTGGGCAATAGCCCGAATGTTTATCCCTTCGCTTCCAAGTGCATTGAACATCTTACCCCCTGTCCCGGATTGGTTCTTCATATCGTCTCCAACAAGTGAAATTATTGAAAAACCTCTCTCCACGCTAAGAGGATTAACTTTTGAAAGGCTTATTTCATAAGCAAATGCACTGTCTGCAGCCTCCTTTGCTTTGTCAGCATCACTCTCCGATATTGCTACGCACATAGTATGGACAGAGGATGCCTGTGTAATAAGAATAATATTAATCCCTGCACCGGCAAGTGCTCCAAACAGTCGCGATGAGTAGCCCGGGATTCCCACCATTCCGCTACCCTCCATTGAGAGAAGAGCTATATTACTGCTCCCCGATATTCCTCGTATTTTTCCTCTGGTCTCCGGAGGAGAAGATTCAATATAGGTTCCCGGGGCCTGAGGGTTAAATGTGTTTTTTACCTCAATTGGTATTCCGCTCTCTATGGCAGGCTGAATTGTAGGCGGATATATAACCTTTGCCCCAAAATGAGATAACTCCTGAGCCTCTTTATATGATATGTGTCTTATGCATTTAGCATCCGTAACAATTCTTGGGTCTGCAGTCATCATTCCATCTACATCGCTCCATATCTGAAGAACTCTTGCACCTGCTGCGGCAGCAAAGAGGGAGGCGGTATAGTCAGAACCTCCTCTGCCCAGTGTAGTAGTTCTCTTTTGCAAATCTGATGATATAAAGCCTGGGATTATATGAAGTCTGGATTTTTCTGAGCTTAGCAATTTGCGGATATTGGAGTATGTCTTGTTTATCTCTGCAGTATTTACATCTCCGTGTTTTACTGTCTTAACTATATCTCTTGAATCTGCCCAGTGGTTACCTATTCCCATTGATGTAAATTTGACGCTGGCAATTCTGGTGGATAACAGCTCTCCAAAACTCACTATAAGGTCGAGAGAGCCCGGGCTTAACTCCCTAAGCGAACATACTCCTTTGCATACATCTCTGAGTTGATTGAAAATATTCTTGACCTTTAACTCAATTGCAGGACGAAAGTCTATTGGAATGAGTTCATCAATAATCTCAATATGACGGGATTCAAGACTGTCAATAATAGTGAGATATCTTAAATCCTGAGCGGCGGCAGCCCGTCCTGCCTCAATAAGGCTATCAGTACAGCCACCTATTGCAGACAACACAAGAATGGTCCTGTCTCTTTTTACCGCTTCTGCTGTGATTGCTGCTACTTTGGATATGTTTACGGCGTTAGTAACAGAGCTGCCGCCAAATTTCAGTACTTGCATATTAACTTATGAAATTTATGTGACGCTTCACAATCTTTTGGGTCTGTTCCCACTCAAGCAAAAAGCCATCGTGTCCCCATTCAGATTCAAGAAGTTCTAATTTAGAATTTTTTATGTATTTATGGAGTAATTTCTGCTCCTCAACAGGAAAAAGATTGTCGCTATCTATCCCCACAACAACAGTATTTGCCATGATCTTATCAAGGGCCTTTTCAACTCCGCCTCTTCCCCTGCCACAGTTATGGCTGTCAACCGATCTGGTCAGAGTATAGTAGGAGTAAGCATCAAATCTATCAGATAGTTTTTTACCCTGGTACTGCTGATAGCTACAGGCCATCTCTGCAAACAGGGCATCTTCATCTTTTTCAGACTGAGTAAGATAATACCCCTTGTAAGAGCGGTAAGAGATAAGTGCGATGGACCTTGCTCCCCTTAATCCTCTCTCTCCTCCCCTGATGTTTTTTGCCTCGGCAAAAGTACTATCTGCAAAAAGAGCCATTCTCTGAGACTCGTTAAAAGCTGTACCCCAGGCGGAAACTCGTGCATTACAAGCAATAACCAGCAAGTTTCTGATTATCCCGGGGAACATTATACTCCACTCAAGAGCCTGAAACCCTCCAATAGATCCTCCTGCTATCAGATCAATATTCTCAATCCTTAACTCCTCTCTTAACAGATTGTGTGCTTTTACAATATCTCTTACTGTCACTTGAGGAAAGGAGAGCAGATAGGGTTCTCCTGAGGGAGAGAGAGTTGAAGGGCCACTACTTCCGTAGCAGGAGCCTATCATATTAGCACAAATTATATAATATTTCAGAGTGTCAAAAAGTTTTCCCGGGCCAACAAGGCCATCCCACCACTCTTCAGGATTTGAATTGGCCGTGAGTGCATGACAAATCCATATAACCTCTCTTCCCGGCCTTCTGTTTCCGGTATGGTGGTAAACAATATCAAGCTCTTCCAGCCTCTCTCCGCTCTCAAAAATAAATCCATCTCTATATTTAAAAACCTCTCTGATCATAAGCCAGCCCTCCTGAATGCCTGTTCGATATCTTTCCTGATGTCATCAATATGCTCTATTCCAAGCGATATTCTCAGGGTGTTTTCACCTATCCCTGCTGAAGCAAGGGCCTCTTTACTCAACTGAGCGTGAGTAGTTGAGGCAAAGTGAGTGATAAGAGTCTTGTTGTCTCCAACATTAACCAGGTGGCTAAGCAGTTCAAGTGAATTCACAAACTCTGAGGCACTCTCTCTTGTACCTTTTATATCAAATGAGAGAACGCCTCCAAATCCCCCCCGAAGATACCTTTTCCCATTTTGGTAATTTAGATTGCCTTTAAGGCCCGGATAATTAACCCTCTCTACTTTTGGGTGCAGCTCAAGCCACTCAGCCAGACGCTGAGAATTGGAGAGTACCCTCTCTAATCTCAAAGATAGTGTTTCACTCCCCTGTAGTAAAAGAAATGCATTGAATGGAGAGAGTGAACAGCCCCAGTCACGCAATCCCTCGGCCCTGGCTTTAACAGCGAATGCTATATTCCCTGCATCACTTCCGGGACCAAAGCTCTCCCAGAAGCTAAGCCCATGATATGACTCAGAGGGCTCTGTAAATCCCGGAAACTTACCGTTGCTCCAGTCAAAGTTTCCGCAATCCACAACTATCCCCCCGATTGAGGTACCGTGACCTCCAATCCATTTAGTGGCTGCATGGGTAATTATATTTGCTCCCCATTCACGGGGTTTGAAGAGATATCCGGCTCCTCCAAATGTATTGTCTACAATAAGCGGAACACCATGCTTTGCTGCAAGCTCGCCAAACTTTTCAAAGTCCGGAATATAAAAATCTGAATTTCCTATTGTCTCTATGAATATTGCTTTAGTACGGGAGTCTATCAATCTTTCAAAGTTCTGAATATTCCCCTTTTGCGCAAAACGGAAATCTATTCCGAGTTTTGCAAAACTTATTCTGAACTGATTATATGAACCGCCGTAAAGAGAAGAGGAGCTTACTATGTTATCTCCGCTTCCTGCAATATTCTGTATTGCAAGAAACTGTGAAGCCTGACCCGATGATACTGCAACTGCTGCAGTTCCCCCTTCAAGAGCGGCTACTCTTTGTTCCAGAACATCTGTTGTTGGATTTGAAAGCCTGGTGTAAATATGACCGGGAGCCTTTAGCTCAAATAGCTGAGCGGCGTGGTCTGAGTCATCAAAAAGAAATGAGGATGTTTGAAATATGGGGGTTGCACAGGGTCCGTTTGAACCGGATTTAATACGACCTGCATGCACCTGCAGGGTGTCAAAATGTTGTGAATTCATTTTTAAAGAGAATGATGATGTTAGTAATGATATGACCGGATTTTATGGGGCCCGCCCAAAGGGCCTGCGTAAGACCCTTAAACTATGCCAGCATCTTGCGATGCATTCGCATCATCATCATCATTGATATGAGAGTCTCTCTTTTCATCACTTTAGTGAATTGCAAATCTATTTAATATTCACAACCGAACCAAATAAATTTTAAGAAAGCTACTTTTTCATCTCTTCAAAGCCTTTTCCGTATACTCCCATTACATTGCCTACACTAAGAAAAGCATCCTTGTCAATCTCCCTTACCAATCTGAAGACAAAATTGCTCTCTGTTCTTCTTACAATAAGCATGAGAATCTTTCCCTCTTTTTTTGTGTACCATCCCATCCCATCAATCACTGTAACCCCTCTTCCTGTGGGGGTTATTGCATCTGCAATCTGCTGGTATTTCTGCGAGAATATAAAAATCTGTATTGACTGACGAGCTCCGGACAATATTAAATCAACTGTATAGCTTGTCACGCTGATAAGTACAAAACCATAGATAATTATTGCTGCTCTCTCCCCTATTGAGGCTTCACTTGGTATTATAAGCGAACTTAGGATAATAAATATATCCATATAGAGAATTAGCTTGCCCGGAGATATATTCCTGTATTTATTTATCATTAGGGCAACAATATCGGTGCCTCCTGTGCTGCCGCCCTGAGTGAAAGTTATTGCAATACCGGCTCCTGAAAACACCCCCCCCATCATTGCGGATAGTAATTTCCCGTTGCCAATTGCAATATCCTCAATAAGCTCCTGCGGAATCAGACCCGGTAGCCGGTCCAGAAACAGAGTCACGGCCACAATTGCAAATACTGTTTTGACCCCAAAACCCTTTCCCAGAACTTTTAGTGCCACAGCAAGTAATGCTGCATTTATTATAAAAAATGACCAGCTTACAGGAAATCCTGTTGCATAAAATATAACTGCCGATATACCGGTTACTCCTCCCCCTACAAGGCCGCTTGGTATAAGAAATACAGTCCAGCCCAGCGCATAGAGAAGAAGGCCAAAAGTTATTATTGAGTAACTTCTGAGTCTCTCTAGGACTCTTTTTGTTTTTTGTTCCATAGCAATTTCCCGCTTTTTATCTGATCAAAACCCTGTCCGTATACGCTCATAACTGCCGATACAGATATGAATGCATTATTATCAATCTCCTTAACAATTGCACTTATGTCTGCAAGCTGAGATTTCCTGAGAATTACAACCAACATCTTACTTTCACTCTGAGAGTACCATCCCATTGATGAGAGAGCTGTAACTCCTCTCCCCATTTCACTGCTCACCCGGTCTGCAATCTCTGCATATTTTGATGAGAAAATAAATACCTGAAGAGATTGTTTATTTCCGGTCAAAATCATATCAATAACATAAGAGAAGGATACCATCTCAATATATCCGTAAATTACATCCTCCAGAGATTTACCCGGTATAAAATAAACTGAGCCAATTATCACAAGGTCACATATTATGAATACTCTGCCCGGTGACATCTCCCTGTATTTTGCAATAATCAGTGCCACAATATCTGTCCCTCCGGTACTTCCTCCCTGAAGGAAAATGATTCCAATTCCAATCCCGCTCATTGTACCTCCGATAAGAGAGTTGATAAGCTTGTCCTCAATATCAGAAACCCATGGGATAAGCGGAAGAAATTCAAACATAAGCGCAGCTACTGCAATACAGTAAATAGTCTTAAATCCAAACGCTTTGCCGAGAACAAGAAATCCTATCCCCAAAAGAACAGCATTAATTATCAGATAGGAATATGATACATCAAATCCTGTTGCATAGTTAATTACTGATGCCAGACCACTTACGCCCCCCCCGGCAATTTCGTGTGGAATAAGAAATGCTGTCCAGCTGAAGACAAAGATAAAGAGACCTATTGTCATTAACAGGTATGATTTCACAGTCTTTAATATCTGCATAATATCTATTCGGTTATATAAATTTCTGATTTTGAATAAGTAACAGCTTTACCCTTTATTACCACACCACTATCTTCAATTCTGCATTCAAGAACACCGCCTCTGCTGCTAATCTGTTTTGCCTGAAGAACACTCTTTCTTAATCTTTTAGCCCAGTAAGGAGCCAGAGTACAATGGGCACTGCCTGTAACCGGATCTTCCAGAATTGTTGCCTGAGGTGTAAAAAACCTGGATACAAAGTCACAATCTCTGCCGGGAGCTGTTATTATTACCCCTCCGGGATTAATGTTAATCTCATCAAAGATTGATCTGTTAATCTCTATTGACTCAACCTCATTTTGGGAAGGATAAACAAGCATATAGTCTCTCGCCTTGAATATCTCTTTTGGTTTGATGTTAAGGCTGTCAAATATCTCCTCAGGTAATGATGCGGGAACACCCTCTCTTACCGGAAAGTTCATAAGGTAGTAATCACTCTCCCTCTTCACGGCAAGAGGCCCTGAAACAGTATTAAATACAACTTCGCTGACACCATCAGACCTCTCTGTAAAAAGTATATGAGCAGATGCTAGTGTAGCGTGACCGCAAAGGTCCATCTCTATGTCCGGGGTAAACCATCTGAGATTGTATCCGGATTCAGTTTTAAGAATAAAAGCAGTCTCAGGTGCTGCGTTCTCTCTTGCAATAAGTTTTAGGAGGGTATCCGGCAGGGAGTTTTCCAGGAGAACAACAACTGCAGGATTTCCACCAAAGACCTTATCTGTAAAAGAGTCAACCTGATATGATACTATTTTCATTTCAGCAAACTACATTAATAATCTTACCGGGAACCACTATTATCTTTTTAATACCTCCCCCTGATAAAAATCGCAGGGTGTTTTCATCAGACCTTACTGCTGCTTCAATCTCTGCTGCAGATAGAGAACGATCCAACTCAAGTTTAAACCTCAGTTTTCCATTGAAAGATACCGGGTACTCAAATGTATTCTCAATTGTAAATTTCTCGATATAAGCCGGGAATTTAGCATAGGTAACGCTTGATGTATTGCCAAGCATTCCCCAAAGCTCCTCAGCTATGTGTGGGGCAAACGGAGAGATCAGTATCACCATTGGTTCAAGAACAGCCCTTTTGTTGCAGCTAAGTTCATACAGATCATTAACAGCTATCATAAAGGCGCTTACACTTGTATTGAAGGAGAAACTCTCGATATCTGACTGTACTTTGCCAATAAGTTTGTGAAGCACTTTAAGTTCTGATGGATTAGCATCCTCTTCTGAGACAAAGAAGTTCTCCTTGTTGAAGAATAGTC
>JAGPLK010000117.1 GCA_018053445.1 Bacteroidales bacterium
GAATTTACATGAACTAAACACTAAACCTTTAACGGATAGTAATTCTAAATTAGTACATAATAACGTTACTAAAAACATAAAAAATCCAGCGGTGAAAAAGAAAGCATTGTGGGAAATAGGGATTGGAGCAGGATATGGGGTTGTAGCATATAATAACGATTCTCATGTGAAAAATTCAGGCATCTCCCTTGAGTTTTTAGCAAATTATCATATAAGTCGTAAGATATATATATCATCAGCCGCTGGAATAAGCCGGTTTAATGTGAGATATCAACAAACATCTAATAACAATATTGTGAATAAAGTATTCTATAATCTTCGTCTTTCTGCAACATACACCCCCTTTTCCGGAATCATGACTGAAATGGGGTTAAGTCAAACATTAGGAGGGTTCAATGGATTTGGTCTTATGTTTGGTTTAGGATATCTCTTTATTGAAAAAATTGGTATTAGTTGCAGATATTCATATTATGGCTCTTACGACCAATCAATACTATCATTTCACGCCAGCTATTTATTGAGACTATGAATAAAATCATAAAAAACTCATTTATACTATATCTCGTTTGTGTGCTGCTAAACAGTTGTACGACCAAACCAATTTCCTTTATTCTAAACATTAGTAATGAATTAATTGAAACCGGCCCCGGTAATTATACCGGTGAAGTTATTTTAACGAGTAATTACAAATGGAGTATCGAGAGTGATCTTCCGGAATGGCTAAGTGTCAATCCCTCTTCTGGAGATGGAGGTAGCTCTGTGGTTAAAATCGATATTAAAATTAACGAACTTGATAAAGAGAGATTTCACATCATAAGCATAAGAGCTGGTGATATAGAAAAAAAAATTAGTGTTCACCAGGAGGCAGCAACTATTTTTTTAATAACGGACACTATAATTGAGTGCTCGGAATATGGTGCTTTAGTGACAATTCCCGTTAAAACTAATAAAAGTTGCAGTATGACAATTGACGGTGGTGGCGGATGGATAGAACTTCAGCCAACAAAAGCTCTCTCTGAAATAAAATATTCGTTATTAATAGCTCCTTTAAGTATGGATATTGAGAGAGAGGCCAAAGTTATATTTTCAGATAATTACAACATCCCGATTGATACAGTTATCCTTAGACAATCAACCAAAAGGCTCAAACTCAAGAGAATATTAAGTGCAATATATAAATCAACCAATGGTGACAACTGGAGGAATAACACCAATTGGAATAGTGAGAAACCATTTCGGGAGTGGTATGGACTTGAGACAAACGGAGTTGATGTAGTTAAAATTGATCTGTCAAATAACAATCTTAAAGGCACAATACCAGTTGAAATATCTGGTCTAACAGAATTAACTTCTTTAAAACTTTGGTCCAATGAATTGGGAGGAGAACTACCTTCTTCCATTTCAAAACTGTATAAATTAAAAGAGCTCATCATCAGCAATAACCATTTCGAGGAGAAATTTCCTGATGAACTTTATCAGCTCAGAGAACTAGAAACATTGTCACTCAGCAATAACAAGTTTGTTTTTGATTTAAAAAAAGCATGTATTGGTATGACAAAACTAAAGGAGCTGGCCTTAGACAACATCCAAATTAACTCAACTATTCCTACAGAAATCGCCTTGTTATCTGATCTTCAGCTATTATCCATGAGATTTTGCGGGCTGTATGGGAATATTCCGTCTCAATTATGGAGTCTATACTCTATTAAACATTTAGCTTTAGATAATAACGAACTCTCAGGGGAGATCTCTCCTATGATAGCTGATTTAAAAAACCTTAAAATCCTTGGATTAGGAGCTAATAATCTTTCAGGGAAAATTCCGGTACAAATTGCAACATTAAAAAAATTAGAGTATCTCCAACTCTTTTTTAACTACTTCCATGGTCCGCTACCACTGTCTCTAAAGAATCTGCCTAACTGGAAGAATATTTCAAATGAAAATAATATTTACCAGCAAAAAGATGGTCTCTTTCTGTCTCATGAAGGTTTTGTAATTGGAGATTTGTATTATAATGATAATAATACTAATCCTGTTGGAGTAGTATATAGGCTTGATAATAAAATTGGTATTCCATTGACAGATCAAAGTGGAAGTTCCGAGTATTGTTCAGTTGTTTATGGAATTTCAAATAAAACTTTATGGAGTTTGGAATACTCAGACACTCCTTCTGATAACCTCTCCGATGGGTTATATAATTGTGCTGCTCTAGAAAACTATGTAAAAACTCAAAACACCCTGCTTGCTAACTTTCCTGCACTTAAATGGTGCCTTTCAATCAATAAATTATCCGGATTATCTGACTCATTTATTGAAATGAAGACTGTAGAAAATTCAAAAATGTGGTATATTCCGGCTCCTTATGAGACAATAGAAATATTTGCAAATATTGATATTATCAATAGTATGCTAAAGTTGGCAGAGATATCTCAAGGATTTAAGACTCAGCAATACATCTCCTCTTATGATGGTGATTTTTTGAACAAATATGCTGTTTCAATAGTTGATAAATTAAGTACTGATATAACTTACAAGGATAAAAAAGAGATATGTGACATATTGCTTATAAAAAAGATAAGATAAAAAGGGCAGTTCAATTGTTTTGAACTGCCCTTGATTCTTTTATAAAAATGAGTTATTTCTTTTCGAAGAACTCTTTTGCTGCCTCGGTTGGAACCATCTCCTCTAGGAAGGCATAAGCGCCACGGGTAGATTTTACCATACGGATGCACTTAACTTTTGACTTTGATGCTCCTTTTCCGCCGCCGAATGATGCAACTGCTTTCTTTGCCATTTCTTAAAAATTTTTAAATATTATTTAATCTCGCGGTGTAAAGTTACCTTTTTAAGGAAAGGATTATACTTCTTGCGCTCCAGGCGCTGAGTAGTGTTCTTCTTATTCTTGGTAGTGATATACCTGGAAATTCCGGGGATACCGCTCTCTCTCTGCTCTGTGCACTCAAGAATAACCTGTATTCTGTTTTTATTTGACTTTTTTGCCATCTTAATTCAGTATTAAACAAGTTTAATTAAACCATTGGCCTTTGATTTCTTGAGCACAGCGCTCAGACCGTTTTTATTAATTGTACGCATCCCTGCGGCCGAAACCTTGAGAGTTACGAATCTCTGCTCCTCTTCCAGCCAAAAACGCTTGTTCTGGAGGTTTGGGGCAAACTCGCGCTTTGTACGGCGCTTAGAGTGGGAAACATTGTTTCCTATCATTCTCTTTTTTCCTGTAACTTGACAAACTCTTGCCATCTCTTATATATACTTTTTATAATTTCTTGATGTGCCCTTTTTAAGGGTTGCAAATATCGTGAATCTTTTTATATATTCCAAAATATTTACACAAATTTAAAAATCCTCTTCCACCTGATATTCTTAGGGAAAGACTTGTTGTTATCCTTGGAAAACCATATAACCGAAGGTGTACCCACGACATGTGACTCCGGAACAAAACCCCAGTACCTTGAATCCAGGGAGTTGTGTCTGTTATCACCCATCATAAAGTAATAATCCATCTTAAATGTGTATGAATCTGCCTCTGCTCCGTTAATGAAAATTTGTCCATCCTTTACCTCAAGGGTGTTCTTTTCATATGCAGAAATAATTCTGCTGTAGAGAGGAAGGTTCTCTTGATCCAGTTTAACTGTTACACCGGCTTTTGGGATCCATAATGGTCCATAATTATCTTTTGTCCATTTAAATGTATCTTTAAAAGGGAAGATAAGAAGCGGAGAGTCCGGAAAATCAGGAGGATAGATATCAATGTTAGGTCTCACCTCTGCAACATTAGCAAGAGAAGAGATTGTACTAATCTCTTTCTCATTTAATGGAAGAGAGAGGTAGCCCGGCATTGATGCGTCAAAATATATCTCTCCGGTATTTAGTCCAAGCTGGTCAAATATCCTTTGGTTAATTTGTGTTCCGTTAGTATAAACGGTATAGGTGCTTTGTATACCCGGGAAATCCGGCTGAGGAGTCCCGTTAACAATTACCTTTCCGTTCACTATCTGAAGTGAATCGCCGGCTATGGCAACACACCTCTTTACATAGTGATCTTTTTTGTCATCAGGTCTGACAACTACAGGACCGTACATTTTATGTGTATACTCCCTGCCGTTAAGTCTGACATGAGTGTAATAGTCATCAGTTGGTGCCCCTTTGAGAACAGTGTCTCCGTGAGGGAAGTTAAAGACAACTATATCATCACGCTTCA
>JAGPLK010000047.1 GCA_018053445.1 Bacteroidales bacterium
CTTGATTTTGTTCAGCCAAAGTTGACTGAATATAAACAGTACAATGATAACTTTGTCCCGGGACTTTCAATTATTGATATTTTGATGTTTAATGATAAAAAAGTTGTAAAGGAGATGATGAAAAGTTATACGCTTTTATAATTAAAATAATAGAATTATGAAAATTATTAACAGACTTTATATATTTTCACCAAAGCAGAATGTTGATGAATTTGCAAAAAGATTCAGAAAGTTCTTCAATAAAAATTTATCCGAAAACTCATTGGCAATTAACATTCTTGAAGAGATAACTATCTCTCCCGGTGAATGGAAAAACACGAAACAGACTAATTATACCGGAATTGATTTTTCTGATATTGAATTTTTTGAAGAAGATGTATTAAGTAAGATTGAAGAGAGCCTTCAGGGTAAGATTGAGGGAACAGATGATTTAAAAAGCGAGATGTCTTATAAAGACAGAGCCTTCTTAAACGGGATAATCAGAAGAGCACAACCTAAAACCATTGTGGAAATTGGCTTAAGTGCCGGTGGAAGCACCTCAGTAATCCTGAATGCAATCAGAGATATGGAGGATTCAAAGCTATATTCATTTGATTATAATACAAACTGGTACAGAGATCAGAATTCCGGTCAGGACAAGGGGAGAAAATCAGGCTTCCTTGTAGCTCAGATAGTTCCTGAGTTAACTTCTAAATGGAAACTCTGCACAGGTGGAGTTCCATGCAAGTATTTTGATGTACTGCCTGCAGATGGAGTGGATGTTTGCTTTATAGATACGGCGCATATTAGCCCCGGTGAACATCTTAATATTCTTGAGATACTCCCTTTTATGAAAAAGAATGGCATAATTATTTATCACGACACTTCATATCACACACTTCGTTTTGAGATTGGAACAACAAACTGTGTGTCAATTAATACACTCAGCGGAAAAAGGATTATTCTTAAATCAGAGAATACAGCAGGGTTACCAAATATTGGTGCAATAATACTGGATGAAAATGTTGATAATGTGCTTTATCCTCTGTTTTCCAACATCAGTCTCCCCTGGTATTATAAAATTTCAACAGAAGATTTTCATGAGATGTATAAACATTTCTCAAAATATTATTCAAATGAGTTAGTTAGGATTTATGTTTATTATACTCTTTTTTACATGAATGGAGGTTTAGAAAATAAAGAGAGTGCATCCTTAATAGCAGAATCGGTAATTAAAAAGCTTCCTGTCTGAAATTTTTCAAATAAAAGTTGCAATAGTTAGTAGATGCTAACTATATTTGCAATATGAAAAAATTAATTAATGTCATATCTGATATCTCTTCATTTATCGGGAATATAGAGGAAGAGGCAAAAGAGCAGTTTAACCTGCTTCATCTTACCTCCAATCAGATGAATTATCTGGAGGTCATTCATCAGCTGGATAATCCAAATATTACAGAGCTAGCTCAACAGTTAAAACTATCAAAACCAACAGTAAAGGTAGTAGTTGACAAATTGATAAAAAGGGAATACATATACAAGATCAGATCAGACCTGGACAGAAGGAGTGCTCATCTTCATCTTACCGAAAAAGGCAAATTGATTAATCAGATGCACGACTACGCTCACAAAAGGATAGCCGAAATATTTCTTAGAAAATTAAACGAAGAGGAAATTAAAGTGCTGGAGGATTTATTATTGAAAGTTTTAAGAGAGAGATAATTTTTTTAAATAAATAGTTAGTATATACTAACAATATATCAATGAAAACAACATTTAAAATCGAAGATCTTAAAGGCCTTACTCAAAAGGAGGTTAATCAAAAACTTACCAGCGAGGGTTACAATGAATTGCCCTCATCAAAACCAAAAAACCTACTCCAGATTGCTTTGGGAGTAGTAAAAGAACCAATGTTTCTACTATTGGTAACATGTGGAACGCTATATCTTTTTCTTGGTGATATTCAGGAGGGGCTAATGCTGCTGGGCTTTGTAATTGTAATTATGGGAATAGAGTTTTTTCAGGAGAGAAAAACGGAAAAAGCACTTGATGCACTCAAGGATTTAGCAAGCCCTAGAGCTTTAGTGATAAGAGATGGAGAAACCTTTCGTATTGCCGGAAGGGATGTTGTTACAGATGATATAGTTATTCTGAAAGAGGGCGATAGAGTACCTGCTGATGCAATGGTTCTTAGCTGCCTCAATTTATACGCAGATGAGTCCCTCTTAACCGGAGAGCCGGTTCCGGTGAGGAAAAGAGAGTGGAGATCAGGAGACCGAGAATTTTTTCCGGGCGGCGATGAACTACCTGTTGTGTATTCAGGATCAATGATTGTTCAGGGTAGTGGAATCGTAAAGGTTGTTGCTACCGCGCTTAATACAGAAATCGGTAAAATCGGGAAAGCTTTGCAATCTGTAAAAGATGAACCTACAAGATTGAAAAAGGAGATTAGTAAACTGGTAAAAAGGCTTGCAATACTTGGGTTATTATTGTGTATTCTTGTCATTGTTATATACACTATCACCAGAGGAGATCTCCTTAATGGTTTTCTTGCAGGGATAACTCTTGCAATGGCTATGCTACCGGAAGAGTTTCCTGTTGTATTAACAATCTTTTTAGCACTTGGAGCCTGGAGAATGTCAAAAAAGAATGTTCTTACCCGTCATCCTGCAGCGGTAGAGACTTTGGGGTCAGCAACAGTTCTGTGCACTGATAAAACAGGAACACTAACCCAAAATAAGATGACAGTAACCTCTCTTTTCAATGGTATTGAATTTTTTGGGGATAACACAGGGGAAAATTTATCTGAGCCGTTTCATGAAATAATTGAGTATGGGATTTTATCCAGTCAGGCTAATCCTTTTGATCCCATGGAAAAAGCTATTCTTAATGCCGGGGAAAGATATTTGCAAAACTCAGAGCACATTCACATTGACTGGGTAATGGAGAAGGAGTATCCTTTGTCTAAAGAGCTGCTTGCAATGTCAAGGGTCTTTTCAAGCAGTGATACAAACAGAAAAGTTATTGCAGCAAAGGGGGCGCCGGAAGCAATTTTTGACCTTTGCCATCTGGATAATAACTCAGTTAAGAGATATTCAGAAGCCGTCGGGAATATGGCATCCAAAGGGTTAAGAGTTCTTGGGGTTGCAAAAGCAAATGTTCTGGATAAAAATCTTCCGACAGAACAACACGATTTTGATTTTGAATTTATTGGTTTAATTGGGCTCTCTGATCCAATAAGAGAAAATGTTGCTGGTGCTGTAACCGAATGCTATAAAGCCGGTGTCAGAGTTATAATGATTACCGGAGATTATCCTGTAACAGCATCTAATATAGGAAAAGAGATAGGAATCACTAATCATACTGATATTATTACAGGTAGCGAATTGGAACAGATGTCAGAAGATGAACTTCGCGGACGGATAAAAGAGGTAAACATTTTTGCCAGGGTTGTTCCGGAGCAGAAACTCAAAATCGTAAATGCCTTGAAAGCCAATAATGAAATTGTAGCTATGACAGGTGACGGAGTGAATGATGCACCTGCTCTTAAAGCTGCAAATATTGGTATTGCAATGGGTGAAAAAGGGACAGATGTTGCCCGCGAAGCATCTTCGTTAGTTCTTATGGATGATAACTTTTTGTCTATAGTTGGAGCAATAAGAATGGGCAGAAAAATATTTGATAATCTTCAAAAAGCATTAGCCTATATATTTGCTATACATGTACCAATTGCGGGGCTATCTTTAATTCCTGTTTTTTTTGCAGAGTTGCCGCTAATATTGTGGCCTGTTCATATTGTATTCCTTGAATTGATAATTGATCCGGCCTGTTCAATAATTTTTGAAGCTGAACCGGAAGAAAAGAATGTTATGTCCCGGCCACCAAGGAAAATAAATGAACCTTTTTTTGGGATTAAAAAGATTATTCTGAGTTGTTGTCAGGGATTGGGTATTTTACTTGTCAGCATAGCAGTTTACTTCACGGGGATAAAAATGGGATACTCATCAAATGGTGTCAGGACCCTAACTTTTGTAACCCTGATTGTTTCAAATATTGCCGTCATCCTATCAAACAGATCATGGACAACAAACATCTTTAAAATAATGATAACGCCAAATAAAGCTGTCAAGTGGGTAATAGGCGGAGCAGTTTTCTTCCTGTTCTTGATCATGGAAGTTCCTTTTTTGTTAACTTTATTCCAGTTTGAAAAAATAACAATTCTTGAATTAACAGTTTGCACTACTGCAGGTCTCTCATCTGTGATATGGTTTGAAATATATAAGCAAATAAAGAGTTCAAAAAAAGTTATTTCTACTTGAAAAAAACAGAGTTAAGGTATTAATTGATTTATAAATCATTATTTTACAATTATGCTTGGGAAGATAGTTGATTTCAGCATAAAGAATAAACTTATTGTTATTCTTTTCACTTTATCTGTAGCTGCATTTGGGCTCTATTCGGTATTCAGGATATCAGTGGGAGCAGTCCCGGATATAACAAATAATCAGGTTCAGGTAATTACTACCTCCTCAAACTTGTCCACTCAGGAGATAGAGCAATACATCACTGCTCCTGTAGAGATGGAGATGGCAAATCTTCCCGGAGTGAAGGAGATCAGATCAGTATCAAAATTTGGAATATCACTTGTTACAATCGTTTTCAGCGATAAAACAGGGACATATCTCCCAAGGCAGCTGATTGCCGAGAAAATTAAAGTTGCGTCGGAAAAAATTCCACAGGGATTTGGTGAGCCGGAGATGGGGCCTATTACAACGGGATTGGGGGAGATTTATCAGTACACACTGGATACAAAGGAGGGATATGAAGACAAATACTCTCCAACAGATTTGAGAACAATTCAGGACTGGATTGTAAAAAGGAGACTATCCGGCATAAACGGAGTGGTGGAGATAAACAGCTGGGGAGGGTATCTTAAGCAGTATGAGGTTGCAGTGGATCCTGTAAGACTTGCCTCAATGAATATCTCTCTTATGGAGATTTTCAACGCCCTCGAAAACAATAACAGCATTTCAGGAGGAGCATACATTGAAAAGACAAATCAAAGCTATTTTATCAGGGGTGATGGTCAGGTTAAATCCGTAGAGGATATTGAAAATATTGTTGTAAAGAGTATTGACGGGAATCCCGTTCTTGTAAAAGATGTTGCTAAAGTAGGATTCGGCCATGCAAACAGATTTGGTGCAATCACTGCTAATGGAAAAGGGGAGACTATTCTGGGGCAGGTTATGATGCTGAAGAATGCCGATTCTAAGGAGGTAATTAAAGAGGTTAAGACAAGGGTCGCAGAAATACAGGAGAACCTGCCGGAGGGGATTTTTATAAACCCCATTGTAGACAGAAGTGAACTTGTGGCAAAAACAACATTTACTGTAGTTGAAAATCTGATACTTGGGGCATTGATAGTGATGCTGACAGTACTGCTGCTTCTTGGAAACATAAGGTCAGCGCTGGTAATAACCTCCATGATACCTCTCTCTCTCTTGTTTACTATATCAATGATGTTCATTTTTGGTGTAGATGCAAATCTGATGAGTCTTGGTGCACTGGACTTTGGGATTATAATTGACGGAGCAGTTATAATTGTTGAATATATTGCACTTAGAATGCTTAAAAGGAGGAGTGATTTTGAGTTTCTCAACAGTGAAAAAAGGCTGGACTTAATGGACTCAATATCTTTTGAGGGGGCAACCAAAATGATGAAGTCTGCAATTTTCGGACAAATTATTATACTTATTGTTTTTATACCAATTCTCTCTCTTACAGGGGTAGAGGGTAAGATGTTCAGGCCAATGGCTCTCTCATTCTGCTTTGCAATACTCGGTGCTATGATTATGGGACTGACATGGCTCCCTGTAGCTACCTCTCTTTTTCTAAGGCCATCCCTGAAAAGCAGGAAAACAACATCAGACTGGGTAATGAATATTGCCTTGAAATCATACACCCCGGTTATTAAATGGGCCTGTTGTAATAAGAGAAAAGTTTTGCTCGCAGCCCTGCTCTCTTTAGTTTTAACATTTTTTCTCTTTACCAAAATCGGCGGGGAGTTTGTTCCAACACTGGACGAGGGTGATTTTGTCATTCAGCCGGTATTAAAAACCGGAACATCTTTGACTAAAACCATCGAGACCACTACAAAAATGGAGCAGATATTAAAGAGAAATTTTCCGGAAGTTGATAAAATTGTGAGTAGAATCGGTGCCGCAGAAGTTCCTACAGATCCAATGTCTATGGAGGAAATTGATATGATCATCAAGCTGAAACCAAGAAAACAATGGGTAAGTGCAGATACAAAGGAGGAACTTGCAGACAAATTCAAAGAGGCACTCTCAGTTATCCCGGGTATTGAATATGAATTTACACAGCCTATTGAGATGCGTTTTAATGAACTAATTACCGGTGTAAGATCAGACATTGCCATTAAAATATTCGGGGACGATCTGGATTATATCAACATGAAAGCCATTGAAATTAAAAATCTAATCGCAGATATACCGGGAGCAAGTGATATTATAATGGAGAAAACGGCAGGGCTTCCTCAAATTAAAGTGGAATATGATCGTGATAAAATAGCTTATTACGGTCTTGATATTAAGACACTCAACAGATACCTGTCGACTGCATTTGGAGGAGAGACAACCGGAGTCGTTTTTGAAGGGGAGAAAAGGTTTGATATGGTGGTTAGATTTGATAAAAACAGCAGAACAGATATATCAGATATCAGACAATTGAGAGTTCCAATTCCGGAGGGGCATCAAATTCCGTTGTCAGAAATTGCTTTCATACAATATACAGAAAGCCCTGCAAAAATTTCCAGAGAGAATGCACACAGAAGAGTGGTGGTGAGTGTAAATGTACGAAACCGGGATTTGCAGTCTGTTGTGGGTGATATCAGGTATTCAATCGATAATAATATTATATTCAAACCCGGAACTTATGTAAAATTCGGAGGACAATTTGAAAACTTGCAAAATGCTACAAACCGGCTGCTAATAGCTGTTCCGGTAGCTTTGCTGTTAATATTCATTTTTCTCCATTTTGCATTCAAGTCATTCAAAGATGCAATTATGATTTTTACTGCAATTCCACTTGCAACAGTTGGTGGTGTGTTTTTATTATGGATAAGAGGTATGCCATTCAGCGTATCTGCAGGTGTGGGCTTTATTGCCTTGTTTGGAATAGCGGTGCTAAACGGAATTGTACTCATTGAGCATTTAAAAGATTTAAATGAGAGAAGAAGTATGACTATCAGGGAGGTAATTCTGAATGGGACAAAAGACAGGCTTAGGCCTGTGATGCTTACTGCAGGAGCTGCCGCCATGGGTTTCCTGCCTATGGCTATCTCCACAGGGGCAGGAGCAGAGGTACAACGACCCCTGGCTACTGTTGTTATTGGAGGACTCTTTACATCTACAATGCTTACTATGGTTGCATTGCCTCTGTTATTCGAGATATTCTACAATGTAGTGGGGATAAAATTTTTCCCTCTCAGATTTATTAGAGCTAAACAGATTATGATATTTCTGTTAATAGCCGCTCCCTCTTCAACCATTTTTGCTCAGCCAAGAGAGCTGAAAATAAATGAAGTGGTTGATATTGCTCTTAGGAATAATAAAGAGCTAAAAGCATATGCACTAAGAACAGAGGCAAAGGAGGCTCTGAAATCCTCTGCGCTTTTATTTGATAAGACAAATATCACTTACGGAACGGATCAAAATAATATAGCTGAAAATAATCACCCTCTTAGAGTTTGGGGTGTTACTCAGAATTTTACTTCCCCTGCACAATATTTTGCTGAAAAAAAAATAAAGGGGGCTGAATACGAGATATCAGCTGCCGAATATAAATTGCAGGTAATTGAACTGATAAAAAATGTCTCTTTAAAATATATTGAACTGCAGGTTGAACAGGAGAAGCTGGCAAACTTTAAAGATATAGAGAGCCTTTATACAAGAATTTTAAACGGAGCAGAATCAAGACGCAAAAACGGTGACATCAGTCAGCTTGAGCTGCTTACAATCAAAGCAAAGCAGCAGAGTGTGAAGAATCAGGTCAATGAGCTGAAATTCAGTATAAACGACATGTTTAACAATATAAAGATTCTCATGGGTTATCAGGATACATTCTCCCTGTCAGAAGATTTAAAAATTATAGAATATGTGGATAAAGAAATTGAACTGTCAACCTTCTTTATATTGCAGAAAAAGCGGGAGGCTTTTGACAGAGCAAATATTGCAATGGAAAAAAGCAGATTACTTCCAGATATTTCAATTAATTATTTCCGGGGTACAAATACTCATGAAAACTCAAAGATATATCACGGATTTGAGGCAGGTGTAGCTATACCTCTCTTCTTTAATGCCCAGAGATCAAAAATAAGGGCCTCTAAAATTACCCTGGAGGCAACAAAAGAGTTAGCAGATTATGAGAGAGATCTCTTCATGTCAAAGAAAAAAGAGTTGCAAAATTCATGTTTTAAATATAAAGAGCTGCTGGATCAGTATAACAGCAGTGGAAAATCACTATGCGATGAATTAAAAAGAACTTCGCAGTTAAGCTATGAAAAGGGTGAAATTGATTTTCAAAAATTTGCAATTAATATTGAAAATGCAATGCAAATTAAAAAGGAGTATCTTGATAATCTTTTGCACTATACAAGAATTACACTCAATCTAAATTATCTCTCTGAATGATATGAAAATAATACAAACTATCAGTACCCTGCTGATTGCAGGTCTTATAACAGCCTGTTCCGGCAGCCAGGCAGAAAATGAATTAACTTCTGATCTGCTTGAGATAACCAGTGATCAGTTTCAGTTTAACCAAATGGAGCTGGGAGCGGTAGATAAACATACATTTGAGTCTGTTGTGAAGTGCAAAGGATTAATTATCCCGCTTAAAGAGGGACTTGCACAAGTGAGTGCCCCTGTTGGGGGGACAATAAAGAGACTATATCAAAGCAACGGCGATTATGTAAGTAAGGGAGCCCCATTGATTGAGATTGGAGGAAATGACATAGTTGATTTGCAAAAGGAGTATGCCGAGGCCTCTGCCGTATTTAAAAGAGTTGAAAGCGAATATTTGAGGGTTAAGACTCTATATGATGAAGATGTGATATCACAAAAGGATTACAATCTTATTAAATCTGAATATTTGTCTTCTCAGGCAAGATTCAAAGGTTTACAACTAAAGATTGATGCTCTGGAACTCTCTTCTGCAAAAATTGAAAGTGGGGAGCTATACTCCTATTATACAATTAAATCACCAATCCAGGGGCAGGTAATAAATCTGAAAAACTACACCGGCAGTAATATAGAAAATAAAGATTTGATAATGGAGATAGTAAATCCGGATTTAATTCAGATTGAGTTATATATTTTCCCGGATAATGTTTCAGGAATAAAAGTTGGCCAGAGGGTAAAAATTCGATCATCAGACTCAAGGCTAAGCAGTGAAGCCCTGATAAAATCAATTGGGCGGGTGGTAGATAAAGAGCGGAGATCAATTAATTGCTATGCAAGTTTAAGAGGATCCGGCCCGGTGGATTTTATATTAAATCAACTGGTAGATTCAGAAGTTATTACCGGAACAGAAAATTTTCCGGCATTACCAAAAGAGGCAATATTAAAGAGCGACTCCGGAACTTTTGTGTTAATATTGATTAAAAAAGAGGATAACAAGTATATATTTACAAAAAAAGAGGTTAAGATCGGTATTGAGCAAAATGGTTTTGTGCAGGTTGTTGGAGATGGAATTGACGGACCGATATTAACAAAGGGTGGGTATAATCTGTTTTAATATGAATTTAAATGATTTAAACAAGGTTTTAGATGAATTAAACCACGAACGGGAATTATACACAGACCTTTCCAATGCATTGCCGGCGGGTATATACCGATTGCGAGTTTTTAAGGATCTATCTCTTATTGATAAGAAATGGGAAACTTCAACAGATACGCCATATAAGCTGGAATTTGCAAACAACCGATTTTATGAGATTTTGCATATAGATAAAGAACTCTTTATAAAGAATCCCGGTATCATAAGTGATTTCATTCTTGAAGAGGATAAAGAATCTTTTGTAAGGTTAAATGTAGAAGCTAATTTAAATATGACCCCCTTTACATGGGAAGGCAGGTTAAAAATTGAAGGGAATCAAATTTGGATACATTTTGAATCATTACCACGGCTATTGGAAAATGGCGATATAATATGGACCGGAACATTAAATGAAGTAAGTAAACGCAAATCGGCGGAGTTGGAGATTGCTGCAAAAAACATAGAATTAGAAAAACTAAATTCAGAAAAAAACAAGTTTTTTTCAATAATTGCTCATGATCTAAGAAGCCCGTTTAATGCAATAATTGGTTTAAGTGAACTGCTGGTTAACGAGATTGACGAAAAAAGCTATGAGAATGCTCAGGAATACTCTTCAGTTATATTACAAACTGCTCGGAAGTCAGTGGCATTGCTTAACAATCTTATGGAGTGGGCTCAGTTAAAGACCGGCAAAATTGAATACAATCCTGAATATTTTAATATCGTAGCATTAGTAAAAGAGACAACAAGTTTATACAAAGAGATTGCAAAGAAAAAATCAATAACTCTTGAAGAGATTCTGCCACATTTTTTGTCTCTTTATGCAGATAAGGCTATGATAAGTTCTATCCTGAGAAATTTCATTTCAAATGCTATAAAATTCACAATGCCGGGCGGCAAAGTTGTAGTGACAGTTGAAGAAAAATCCAAAGAGATTATTTTTTCTGTTAAAGATACAGGTGTTGGTATTTCAAAAGAGAGATTTGATAATATTTTTAAGATAGACCACATGTACTCAACAATAGGCACCGATAACGAAAAAGGCACCGGAATGGGTCTAACTCTATGTAAAGATTTTGTCGAAATGCACTCTGGTAAAATATGGGTTGAAAGCGAAGAGAACAATGGGTCTGTTTTTTATTTCTCACTAAAACAAGAACTTGAAAAAAATGATTATTAAATTTCCCTCTTACTTAGCAGTTGTAGCAGGCTGTTTTTTCACATTTAGCCTTACTGCTCAGAAGCTTAGCATTGCCACCTATAACCTGCGCTACGAAAACAAGAGCGACTCTCTTAATGGTAACGGCTGGGGGGAGAGATTGCCACACATAACAAATCTTATCCGCTTTCACGATTTTGATATATTCGGTTCACAGGAGGTCTTTTACAGCCAACTGACAGATATGCTTTCTTTTATGCCGGAGTATAACTACATAGGGGTAGGGAGGAGAGACGGAGATAAATCCGGAGAGTGTTCGCCCATCTTCTACAAAAGGGAGAAATTCAGACTCATTAAAACAGGCAATTTCTGGCTTTCAGAGGCCGATAGTATACCGGGTAAGGGCTGGGATGCTGCCCTTCCCAGAATCTGTACATGGGGGAAGTTTCAGATGATTGAAAACGGAAAGATATTCTGGTTTTTCAACCTTCATATGGACCATATAGGCAAGATTGCCAGAATTGAGGGGACAAAACAGGTTCTGAATAAAATCAAAGCTATGGCCTCAGGCGAACCGGTTATCCTTACAGGAGACTTCAACTATGACCAGAGAGCAGATGGTTACGGAATTATCTCTGAATCAGAATCATTAAAAGACACATACGAAACTGCAGTATTGAGATATGCACCTAACGGAACATTTAATAACTTTAATTTACAATACAAAAGCGACAGCAGGATTGACCATATTTTCACGACTAAAGAGTTTAAAGTTGTCAAGTATGGAATACTTACAGATATCTATTGGAGTAAAGCCGATAGTTCCGCACAGGTTGTCAGGATCCCATCTGACCACTATCCGGTTAACGCAGAGGTAATCCTTAATTGGTAAAACAATGGCCACAGACAAAAACTTTGTTGATTTCATCACAGATCAGCTTGAAAATGTAGGCGAAGTCTCAGTAATAAAGATGTTTGGCGAATATGGTATTTATGCAGACGGCAAAATATTCGGCCTTATATGCGACAATAAACTATTTATAAAGCCCACTCAATCCGGCAGAGAGTTTATCGGAAACCCTGTAGAGGCTCCTGCATATCCCGGGGCAAAGCCGAGTTTTCTGATTGAGGATAAACTGGAGGAGAGGGAGTGGCTAAGCGAACTTGTCAGGATTTCAGTTAAAGAGTTGCCATTTCCCAAACCAAAGAAAAAACTAAAACCCCGTAGTAATGAAAAATAATATCCTGCTGATTTGTGTTTTATCAGCGCTAATATTCACCGGATGCCAAAGCAATAAAGGAGATCTGTCTATCTCCTCTCCAGATTTAAAAAACAAGATTGAAGTCAATATTCTTAATAACGGAGAAGTCTCCTATTCAGTTTTTCATAATGAAATAAAGGTAATTGATACATCCAGGATAAGTTTTGAACTTCAGGGCTGGGAGCCCGAACTCAGATACTTTGAGGTACTGAATACTGTTAACTCCTCTTACAGCGAGAGATGGGAGATGCCCTGGGGAGAACAGAGAGAGGTTATAAATAATTACAACCAGCTACTGGTAGAGCTTAGGGAGACAATAACTCCTAAACGGAGGCTAAATATTTATTTTAGAGCATATGATGACGGTGTTGCCTTCCGGTATGAATTTCTGCCTCAAAGAGGTGTAGACAGCCTTATTATAATGGAGGAGAATACTGAGTTCCGTTTTACGGGAGACCATACAGCCTGGTGGATTCCCGGCGACTGGGACAGTTATGAACACCTCTACAACACAACCAGGATATCAGCTATTGATGCCATGAAACACAACAATGCACCGGGTCTGGGCTTCACAAATATAATGGATAATGCTGTCCACACTCCCGTTACGATGAGGAGCGATGATGGTATTCACATCAGTATCCATGAGGCTGCGCTAATAGACTACGCAAGTATGACTCTTAAAGTTGATACAGCTGCACTTAAGTTTACAAGTCAGTTGGTGGGTTCAGAGAGGCTGGGTTACAAAGTTAAGAGAGCTCTTCCTTTTAAAACTCCATGGCGATATATTCAAATTGCAGAGAAGGCATCAGAGCTTATTGAATCCAGACTCATCCTTAATCTTAATGAGCCAAATAAACTGGGAGATGTCAGCTGGGTTAAACCTATGAAATATATGGGTATCTGGTGGGAGATGCACATTGACAAAGGGAGTTGGGACTATGGTATGACGCTGAATGAGAAAACGGGGAAATGGATTGATACCGGAAAGGCTCACGGAAAACATGCTGCCACAACAGAGAATGCCAAGCATTACATTGACTTTGCCTCTAAAAATGGTATAAAAGGGCTTCTTATTGAGGGGTGGAATACCGGATGGGAGCGATGGACAGGTTTTGAGGAGAGGGAGGGAATATTTGATTTTGTGACACCCTATCCCGATTATGATATTGATGAGGTGGTCAGATATGCTAAAGAGCGAGGAGTTGAGATAATAATGCATCATGAGACCTCTTCCGCACCAAGAACATATGAGCAGCAGATGGATACAGCATATGCACTTATGCAGCGATTAGGCATCGGCTCAGTAAAGTCTGGCTATGTAGGCAGGATAATACCAAATGGGGAGCACCATCACAGCCAGTGGATGGTAAACCACTATCAGAGGGCTCTTGAAAAGGCTGCAGAGTATAAAATAGCGGTAAATGCACACGAACCAATAAAAGCCACCGGACTGAGGAGAACTTATCCAAATGCAATTGCAAGAGAGGGGCTGAGAGGGCAGGAGTTTAATGCATGGTCTCCGGACGGAGGAAATCCTCCGGAGCATATCTCAATAGTTGCATTTACAAGGATGCTGGCAGGGCCAATAGATTTTACACCGGGAGTCTTTGATATATCACTTCCCACAAAGCCAGACAATCAGATTAACACAACCCTTGCACATCAGCTTGCACTATATGTGGTAATTTACAGCCCAATTCAAATGGCCTGCGACCTGCCTGAGAACTATGAAAATCAACCCGCATTTCAGTTCATAAGAGATGTTGGTGTAGACTGGGAACAGACCAGGGTTATTGA
>JAGPLK010000118.1 GCA_018053445.1 Bacteroidales bacterium
CGGGTTTGAGGATCCTTCACACAAAACAGGCGCACCTGAATATGTAATGAGCGAATACTACAGAATAAGAGATCTGATTAAAGAGCAGTTCCATAACTTTTACACAGAAAACATTGCAAAATGAATAAAGTCAGAGTCTAAACAAAATCTATTTTTTCTTACTCTTATCCTCACTTACATCTGAATACTCCAGACCCTCACGGTAAACACTCATAGCTGCCAGACTCATACCCATGCTTGAGTAACCACCATCGTGGTAGAGATTCTGCATAGTCACCTTTTTGGTCAGGTCAGAGAAAAGTGTAATTACATAGTCGGCACACTCCTCAGCAGAGGCGTTTCCAAGAGGCGACATCCTCTCGGCAAAATCATAAAGTTTGTCAAAGCCCATAATACCACCACCAGCGGTAGTCATAGTTGGTGATTGAGAAACTGTGTTGATTCTTATATTCTTCTCACGACCATAAATATATCCAAAACTTCTTGCAATTGACTCCAGAAGAGCCTTTGCATCGGCCATATCATTATAACCATAAAGAGTGCGCTGCGCAGCAACATATGAGAGAGCAACAACAGAACCCCAGTCATTTATAGCGTCAACCTTTCTGCAGCTCTGAAGCACCTTGTGAAAAGATATTGCTGAGATATCGAGTGTCTGGTGGAGGTAGTGATAGTTAAGATCATCATAAGTTCTGCCCTTTCTCACATTTGGTGACATCCCAATTGAGTGAAGAACAAAATCAAATTTACCTCCAAGAAACTCCATTCCTTTAATAATCAGATTTTCCAGATCTTCAACATTTGTAGCATCTGCAGGAATAACTATAGATTCGCATTTTTCTGCCAATTGATCAATTGTACCCATCTTCATGGAAGCTGGTGTGTTTGTAAGCACAAATCTCCCCCCCTCTTCATACACTCTCTCTGCTGTTTTCCATGCTATGGAGCTCTCATTAAGGGCACCAAATATAAGCCCTCTCTTTCCTTTCAATAAATTGTACGACATAATTTAATATTTACACTTACATAAAACACCATATAGGAATAAATGTTTATTTGTAAGCATGGTTAAACCGACGGCAAATATAGGCAATAAATTAAAAGTCCATCCCCATTTTATTTTCCATTGGAAAATTGTTTTATTAGAAAATATATTTAACTTTGCAGCATAAATATAAGGGATAAAAAAAACGAAAATGGACAAAGCTTTACAATATATTAAAAAGCAATGGATTATAATAGCAGGAGCTGCACTTGGAGCCTTGGGCGGATACCTTTACTGGTACTTCATCGGCTGCAACAGCGGAACCTGTCCCATTACATCATCACCGCTCAATAGCACGCTGTACGGAATCCTTCTGGGAGGCCTTATCGGAAGTATGTTCAAAAGAGACAAAAAGAGAGATGAGAACAATAATCAGAGTAGAGAGAGCTAACTGCTGCGTATTCAACAACTCAATAAACAGGGAGATTGCATCAATCAACGGAGTTTACGGAGTAAATGTAGATAACTACAAAAATGAAGTAACAATTGACCATACTGACGAAGTCAATTTTCCTGAGCTTTTTGCAAAGCTTCGTGAAAGCGGATACAATCCACTGGAAGAGGAGAAATACCTGAAAAACAACTATAACGAGAGAGACTACGATGGATTATTTCAAGAATAAAGCTGCTGAGTGGGACTCTCCAATTAAAATTGAGATGGCTGAGAAGTTCATTGCAGAACTTCTTAAAAATCAAATACCAACCAGGGATAACAAAATACTGGACTATGGTTGCGGAACCGGACTTGTAGGGATGGAGTTATCCAAGATTACCCGTGATGTTGTTTATCTGGACAGTTCTGAGTCAATGATAGAGATTCTCAAAAAGAAGCTGGATGCACAAAAGGATTGGGGCAGGACAATAATTCAGGGAGAGATCTTTGCCTACAATCAAAGAGATATAGACATCATTACCACTCTTATGGCCCTGCACCATATAGAAGATATTGATGGAGTGTTAAACCATATCACTCAGAACATTCTCAAATCTTCAGGTGTTATAGTTATTGGAGATCTCACAGAGGAGGATGGCAGTTTTCACAATGGAGACCCTGTTCCTCACAAAGGATTCAATACAGAAGAGCTAACAGCAAAACTTAACAAAGCAGGACTGGAAGTAATTAATAGTTATACTTATAACACTATGGTCAAAGGAGACAAAAAGTTTGACCAGTTTATAATGGTAGCAAAAAAGAGTAATTAGAAAACGATAATAATTTTAGAGAAAAAACCAATATGAAAACAATACATTTAACAAAAGAGGAGTTCCTGAAAAAAGTAGCAAACTACGAAGCAAATCCAACAGAGTGGAAATATCTTGGAGACAAACCTTGTATAATTGACTTCTATGCAGACTGGTGTGGTCCATGCAAAATGGTAGCCCCAATACTTGACGAACTCGCAAAAGAGTACTCAGACAAAATCTATATCTACAAAGTAGATACAGAGGCAGAGCAAGACCTTGCAGGAGCATTTGGAATCAGAAGCATCCCTACCCTTCTCTTCTGCCCAATGAATGAAGCCCCTCAAATGGCCCAGGGAGCACTGCCAAAAGCAAGCTTCAAGGATGCAATTGACAAGGTTCTTCTGGGAGGTAAGTAAGAGCTATAAACAGGTATATTCAAATAAGTTTCACATGGTTGTGCTCCAGCAGATAGTGCTCGCCGCTCTCAGGGCAGCGGGCCCTGCCGGATGTATCAAACTGCAGGCGATGGCCCATTCGGCTCATCCAGCCAATCTGAATACTTGGATTTCCAACAACCAGGGCGTATGGTTTAACACTCTTTGTCACAACCGCGCCCGCACCAATGAATGCATACTCACCAATGTCATGACCACAGACAACAGTGGCATTTGCGCCAATAGTTGCTCCCCGGCCAACCCTGGTGTGTGTGTATTCATGCCTTCTGTTGACGCCACTTCTTGGATTGACAACATTAGTAAAGACACAGGAGGGGCCTAAAAAGACTTCGTCTTCGCAGATCACTCCTGTGTAAACTGATACATTATTCTGGATTTTCACTCCATTTCCCAGAATCACTCCGGGAGAGATCACCACATTTTGCCCAAGATTGCAGTTCTTACCTATCTTGCAACCCTCCATAATGTGAGAAAAGTGCCAGATCTTTGTTCCCTCACCTATCTCACAGCCTGCGTCAATAATAGCCGATTCATGCGCAAAATATTTAATCTCTGCATTTTCCATAAGGGTAATTTTTCCCCTAATTTAGACAATTATTCCAAAATTGCCTCGGTTACAGGATTTATTCCCGGACCTCCCAGATAAGAGGATACAACTGTTCCCTTGACCCAAACTCTTCTACTTAAATGTTCGGGAAATGCAACAAGCGAGAACTGATCCTGAATTTTACCGGAGGGAAGACTAACTCCAAAGCATTTAGCCCTTAGTCTCTCGCCGGGCTCCTCAGCTATAGCCATATGGCTGGCCTTAGTAAAGGGAGAAACATATTTTACAGAATCGGCAGATACATCTCCACCCACAATGTATCCCTTAACCCAAACCTTCATACCCTCAAACTCACTAAGCCTGGATAATAAAATTGCTTTTGCCCTGGAGCTCCCGTCATTACCATCAATCAAAAGGGTGTCGAGCTTAAATGCGTATGTTGTGTCAATTGTAATCCCTCTGCCAAGGAAAGAGGAGTCTCCGGCAGCGAGCTTCAGGTTGATTGTGAGCATCTCCTTTGCCGATACACTCTTTGAGAATAGTGGAACTGGTGTTGCGGTGCTGAGGGAAGGCTTTAGCCGTACATAAAACTTACCCGGATTAACATAAAGAAACCGCTCCTCTCCATAATTATAGGCCGACGCCCCTTCGGCAGTGTAAAGTTCAGGGGTATAAGCACTATACTTTGACATAAATTCAGAAGAAAATCCCAGACTTATACCTGCATTTACCTGGCGGATTTGAAGGTTCAGAGATTTTGTAGTGCCTGAAGTAAGGGTTACCTGGCGGGCATCTGCCCAGCAAGGAGAGTCAAAGGCAGGAGCTTTGTGCTTGTGGGAAAAGACCTCAACAAAGTACTCTCCAGCCTCAAGTTTCATCTCTTCAGGTCTGGCACCGTAGAGTCCAT
>JAGPLK010000119.1 GCA_018053445.1 Bacteroidales bacterium
TCAGGAAGGCTTGGTGAACCAATCTCCTCTTCTCCATCAATGATGAATTTTACGTTACATTTGAGTTGATTTGTCTTTACAAGGTATTCAAAAGCCTTAACATGCATAAATCCTTGTCCTTTATCATCATTTGCACCTCTTGCATAGATTGCCCCATCTCTTATCTCCGGCTCAAAAGGAGGGGTTTTCCACAGGTTAACAGGATCTGCGGGCTGAACATCATAGTGAGCATAAACCAATATAGTAGGGAGCTTTTTGTCAATTATCTTCTCTGCAAATACAACAGGGTGTCCTTTGGTAGGGTATACCTGAGCTCTTTCGCATCCGGCTGCAAGGAGAAACTCTGCATATTTCGCAGCTGCTTTTTCCATATCCGGTTTGTGAGCGGCCATAGAACTAACAGATGGTATTCTCAGGAGCTCAAAAAGTTCTGAGAGAAATCTCTCTTTGTTCCGGTCAATGTAATTTTTCATATTTGTTTTATTTGATAATGTATCTTACTGTAAATCCCAGGTTTGGTACTTTTAATCCTGAATTTGATATCAGCTGGATTTTTGGATTCCAGTCTGCTGAGAGAGCGAGGGGGATATTATTGAATTTGTATTCAACACCTCCAATAAAATCAATCCCTATCATAAACTGTTTGCTGTACAATCCGGCAACATGGACCCCTGCGGAGGCACCTGCACCTGCATATACATAGAGACCGTCAACATTTACATCAAAATGGTACTCATACAGTCCTGTAGCTTTGATTTTCATCTCATCTTGTTTAACAATATCAACATCCAAGATAGCTTCAAGTGCTCCTGGCTGGCTTATAAAGTGCTTAATACTGGCTCCCAGGCTTGTTCCTGTTCTGAGACCGATTGCTGTTTTGTAGTTCTGTGAAAAAGCAGCAGTTGAAATTAAAAGCGCTGCTGCAGCTATAATTATTCTTTTCATGTTAAAAATAGTTTACGGTTTTATCTTCAAGTTCAGACAGCAAATTATTTGCCAGTCTGCTTGCTCCAAGGCGAAAATAGTGCGGATTCAGCCACTCTTTACCAAGAATTGAATCTACTATTGCATAATATTTAACAGCATCTTCAGGAGTAACTATCCCTCCGGCAGGCTTGAACCCCACCATTCTTCCTGTTTTTTTGTGATACTCTTTAATGGCTCTGCACATTGCCTCAGCTGCCTGAGGAGTTGCTGCAGGCTCCATTTTTCCGGTGGAGGTTTTAATAAAGTCTGCTCCGGCTTCCATTGCAAGCATTGAGGCAACCTCTATTTGCTCAATAGTAAGGGCTCCTGTCTCCAGAATAACTTTTAAATGTGCATCCCCGCAAGCCTTTTTAAGCTCTCTGATCTCCTTTGAGGCCTCCTCCATATCTCCGGCAAGAAAATGGCTTAGAGCAAGTACAATATCCACTTCGTCAGCACCCTGCTCAACGGCAATTCTGCACTCCTCTGCCTTTACAGAGAGAAAACTTTGTGAGCTGGGGAAAACACCACCAACAACAGCAATTTTTACCCCTTTAGCAGTGAGCTTCTGTTTAACTGCAGAGGCAAAGTTAGGGTAAACACAAATTGCTGCCACATTTGAATATTTGTTCCAGTTATCAGAAAATGAGTTCACCTTATCCACCATTTTCTCAATTTTCTCTTTTGTGTCTGTTGAATTGAGGGAGGTTAGGTCTATCAGCCCCAAACAGGCCGATAGTACATCTCTGTTATTCCATTTTTCAAATGCTTCCATTTTTGTTTAAATTCTCTTTAGTGTCTATTATTATTGTTACAGGTCCGTCATTGACCAGTCTTACCTTCATCTCTGCTCCAAATATACCGGTTTTTACCTCTTTTCCCAACTCAACGGAGATATTATTTACAACATATTCGTATAGTGGAATAGCTTTTTCCGGTCTTGCAGCCCTGATGTATGATGGTCTGTTGCCTTTGCGGGTTAAGGCATGGAGTGTAAATTGACTTACGAGCAGGACTTCACCCTGAATATCCTTTAGTGATAAATTCATAACACCATCTGCATCATCAAAAATTCTAAGTGAGGGGATCTTTTTTATCAGATAGTCTGCATCTTCAAAAGTATCCTCCTCCTCAATTCCAAGGAGAATCATCAGCCCCTTTCCGATGCTACCGGCAAGTTTGTTATTTGCATCAACCGATGCCTCCTCAACTCTTTGTATAACAACTCTCATGTTTAACCGCTTATGGTGATTTTAAACCCAAGACTTTTAAGTGGGGCTGCTATCTGTTCCATCTCTTCAACTGAAACTTTTGAGAGATTTTTAGCGGGAGTCTCCCTGTCAATGGTGTAAATCATTATCTCTCTCGGCTCCAGTTCAATAGCAAGCTTTCGCCAGGCAGAGACCTCTTGAGGCGTAGTATTGTCTATAACAACCCCTTCGTGCTCTCCTCTGAGGAACATTGTTTGTAAAACAAACTTACCCTTGTATGGTTCAAGGTTTTTGACCATTTCAGCAACGCTGTATTTGTACTGAGGTCTGTCAATATCAATAACTGTCTGATCAAAGGCAGAATCAAGCTTAATTATAGCATTGTCAACACTTAAAAGAGCCTCTTTTACCTGAGGAATATGAATCCTGCTACCGTTGGTAAGAACTGATACTTTAGCCAGCGGAAAGAGTTTTCTTCTAAGCCTCAGGGCCTCACTGATTATTGACGGAAACTGCGGATGAACAGTGGGCTCACCATTTCCGGAGAATGTTATAGTATCAATTCTCTCATTTAGATTCCTTATCTCTGTTAGTTTAGATTCAAGGGCTTCACAGAACTCCTCGTAAGTGGGGAGCCTGGTGTCCTCTTTACCGCCGGAGTTGAATCCGCATTCGCAGTAAAGACAATCAAAACTGCATACCTTACCATGCCTGGGCAGCAGGTTAACACCCAGCGAAGATCCAAGTCTTCTGCTGTGAATGGGGCCAAAAACAATCTGATCAAATAAAATTGTAGCCATTTCTGTAATTATTTAAGCCAATCTTCTGCTGGTGCTCTCAGGCAGCAGTCTGAAGTTTTCAATTTCCAAATTTTCCAGTAGTACTATTCCGGGTCTCTTGCCTGTTTCAATGGAGCCCAACTCACTCTCCTTTCCAAGGAATTTTGCTCCGTTAATAGTTGCCCATCCAATAATCTCATTCAGGGGAACAGAGGGAAAATATCTCTGAATAATTTTCATCTCTTCTATCATTGAGAGTACTCTATTGCTTGACAGGCTGTCTGTTCCAAGTGTAATAGCTGCCTTTTCCCGTCTCAACATCTCTACAGGAGGCAATGCCTTATGGATAAAAATATTTGAGAGAGGACAGAGAGCCCAGAAAGGGTTGCTGAAAGTTTTAGTTGCAAGTTCTATGCTGTTTTTGTCTGTAAAGGTATTATGGACAAAGAGGGCATTCCCCTCAATTTTTTCTCCCGGTATTCTATTCTCCCCTTTTCCCCTGATTACATCAATAAAATAGCTCATCGGCCCCTCCGGATTTATCTCCGGAGTACTCATTCCCCGGCTTTTGTAGTCATCTGCCAGAGGCCCTTTTCCTCTTCTGATAAGCTCCTCCTCTTCCCAACTCTCCTGGTTGTGATAGGAGATATACCCCGAATCCAATGCTGCTATTGAAGATCTTCTTAATAACTCCCTGCTCATAGTATAGCATGAGTGAGGAGATGGAGAGGCATCAATTCCGCAGGAGAGAGCCGTGCTTAATAGCTCTTCAAGCCCCTTCATTATATTTGTCGCATCTCCGGACTCTGAGCCAAATACCTCAAGAAAGGATCTTGTATACACGGGAGAGGATGCTTTAACGCCAAAACTCTCGTCACAATTGGAAATATCGGCAACAGCAGATACTCCCTCTTTGTGCATTTTATCCATTTGGGCCTTTATTGCCTCTACTCTTCTCTCTTTTGGGGCACTCTCTCTCTGAACTCGGATCTGCTTAATAAATCCTGCCATTCCGGACTCCTGCGAAAAAACCCCCTCAAGGTGAGAGAGCTCTATATGGCAATGGGAGTTAACAAACCCTGGAATAATTACTCCTTCATAAAATTCTGTGCAGTCGCTCTCTTGTTCCAGAGCCCCTGTCTCTATTATTGTGCCGTCGTCATC
>JAGPLK010000007.1:0-27614 GCA_018053445.1 Bacteroidales bacterium
AGATGCACAAATACAAATCCGCAACACTCGTTCTTGAGGATGGAACAGAGTTTTCCGGCTACTCATTTGGAAACGACCAAGCCATTGATGGTGAGGTCGTTTTTTCTACAGCTATGGTTGGCTATCCTGAAAGTTTGACAGACCCCTCCTATTCCGGTCAAATCCTATGCGTAACTTATCCACTTGTAGGAAATTACGGAGTACCCGAAGAGACTATAACAAATAACCTATCTTCATTTTATGAATCAGAAAAAATTCATGTGAGAGGGTTAATCATATCTGATTATTCATTTTCCTACAGTCACTGGAATGCCTCAAGAAGCCTTGATGAGTGGCTAAAAGAACAAGGTATCCCGGGTATATTTGGCATTGACACAAGGGAGCTCACAAAAGTTCTGAGAGAAAAAGGATCAATGTTGGGTAAGATTGTTCCGGAGGGCACAACCTTGAACACATTAGAAGATCCTAATCTGATCAATCAGGTTGATGTAGTAAGCTGCAAAGAGGTACTCAAGTATGGGTCAGGATTAAAGAGAGTCGTGCTTGTAGATTGCGGAGTTAAACATAATATAATAAGGTGTTTTGTAAACCGGGGTGTTGAGGTTATCAGGGTTCCATGGAATTACGATTTCAGCACTATTGAATATGATGGACTGTTTATCTCTAATGGTCCGGGAGATCCCAATCATTGCGTTGAAGCTGTTATAAATATCCAAAAGGCCATAGAAAAAGAGAAACCTATTTTTGGTATTTGCATGGGTAATCAACTCTTGTCAAAAGCTGCTGGAGCATCAATTTTTAAACTTAAATACGGGCACAGAAGTCATAATCAGCCTGTAAGAATGTTTGGTACAAACAGATGTTATATTACATCCCAAAATCACGGTTTTGCAGTTGATGATTCTACATTGGGCAGTGATTGGGAACCATTGTTTATCAATATGAACGACGGGACAAATGAGGGGATTAAACATAAGAGTAAACCATTTTTCTCTTGTCAGTTCCACCCGGAAGCATCCAGCGGACCTACAGATACAGAATTCCTTTTTGATGACTTTATAAAACTCCTTTAGAGATGATTGACAATAACATAAAAAAAGCTTTAATTCTAGGATCCGGGGCTCTTAAAATTGGAGAGGCCGGTGAATTTGACTACTCAGGTTCTCAGGCTCTTAAAGCGCTTAGAGAGGAGGGAATTGAGACTGTATTAATAAACCCCAATATTGCAACTGTCCAAACCTCTGAGGGGGTTGCAGATAAAATTTATTTTCTTCCGGTAACACCATACTTTGTTGAAGAGGTAATAAAAAAAGAAAAGCCACAAGGAATTCTTCTGGCCTTTGGAGGTCAAACAGCACTTAATTGTGGTGTTGAATTATTCAGGTCGGGAGTTTTTGAAAAATACAATATTAAGGTACTTGGCACACCGGTTCAATCTATTATTGACACTGAAGACAGAGAGTTATTTGTTAAAAAACTGGATCAGATTGATGTCAAGACTATAAAAAGTCATGCAGTTGAAAATTTTGACCATGCTAAAACAGCCGCAGAAGATCTCGGATACCCGGTCATAATCAGAGCTGCCTATGCTTTAGGCGGTTTGGGAAGTGGTTTTTGCAACAATGAGCAAGAGCTTAAAGTCCTTTGTGAGAAGGCATTCTCTTACTCCCCTCAGGTCTTGGTTGAAAAGTCATTGAAAGGATGGAAAGAAATTGAGTATGAAGTAGTAAGGGATAGGTTTGACAACTGCATAACTGTTTGCAACATGGAGAATTTTGATCCACTTGGAATTCACACAGGTGAAAGCATAGTGGTCGCTCCTTCTCAAACACTTACAAATAGCGAATACCACCTGTTAAGAGAGCTTGCTATAAAAATTGTAAGGCATATAGGTATAGTTGGAGAGTGTAATGTACAATACGCTTTTGATCCATATTCAGAAGATTACAGGGTTATTGAGGTTAATGCAAGGCTAAGCAGGTCTTCTGCTCTTGCATCAAAAGCGACAGGATACCCACTTGCATTCGTTGCTGCTAAACTAGGTTTAGGATACGGATTATTTGACCTTAAAAACTCCGTCACTCAAACAACACCTGCTTTTTTTGAACCTGCACTTGATTATATTGTCTGCAAAATTCCAAGATGGGATCTCTCAAAATTTCAAGGTGTTTCAAGAGAGATTGGATCAAGCATGAAAAGTGTTGGTGAGGTTATGGCTATTGGAAGGACCTTTGAAGAGGCAATTCAAAAGGGACTGAGGATGATTGGACAAGGAGCTCATGGATTCGTTGCAAACAGGGAGATTTCTGTTCCTGATATTGACAAATCTTTAAGAGAACCTACTGACAACAGAATTTTTGTAATTTCAAAAGCTTTCAAAAAAGGCTATACTGTGGACGAAATTCACGAATTAACCAAAATAGACAGATGGTTTCTTGAGAAATTATACAATATTCACAATACATCTATTGAACTAACTGAATATAACAATATATCCCAATTACCTGTTGAACTCCTTAAAAAATCAAAACAACAGGGTTTTTCAGATTTTCAGATAGGGAGACTCTTGTACAAGGAATCAATAGATGTTGACGAAGCTTCATCAATTGTAAGAGCCTTCAGAAAGGAGCACGGAATAGTGCCTGTTGTAAAACAAATTGACACATTAGCAGCTGAATTTCCTGCTGTTACAAATTATTTGTACCTGACATACAATGGTAAGTTTAACGATGTTAAATATCTCGGAGATAAAAGATCTATTATTGTTCTGGGCTCAGGAGCATATAGAATTGGGAGCTCTGTCGAGTTTGACTGGTGTAGTGTAAATGCTTTGGAAACAATTCGAAAGCAGGGATGGCGAGGAGTTATGATAAACTATAACCCAGAGACAGTATCAACTGACTATGATATGTGTGACAGGTTATATTTTGATGAACTCACTTATGAAAGAGTTATGGATATTTATGAGCTGGAAAATCCTGAAGGAATGATAATTTCAGTTGGTGGTCAAATTCCTAACAATTTAGCTATAAGATTAGATAAGAGCGATGTTAAAATACTGGGGACAACTGCAAAAAGCATAGATAATGCAGAAGACAGGCATAAATTCTCATCTATGCTTGACAGACTTCAGATTGATCAGCCAAGATGGAAAGAGTTGACAACATTAAATGATGTATTTGAATTTGTCTCCATAGTAGGTTATCCGGTTCTTGTCAGACCATCATATGTCCTTTCCGGGGCTGCAATGAATGTTTGCTCAAATGACTCAGAACTGGAAGAATTTTTAAAATTGGCAACAAACGTTTCCAAAAAACATCCTGTTGTAGTATCTGAATTTATTCAAAACGCAAAAGAGATTGAATTTGATGCAGTTGCACAAAACGGAGATGTTATTGCTTACGCAATCTCAGAACATATTGAATTTGCCGGGGTTCACTCAGGAGATGCAACCATCCAGTTCCCTCCACAAAAACTATATGTTGAAACTGCCCGAAGAATTAAGAGAATTGCCAGAAAAATTGCAGGAGAGCTCAATATTTCCGGACCATTTAACATACAGTTTCTGGCAAAGGAGAATGACATAAAAGTTATTGAATGTAATCTGAGAGCATCCAGAAGTTTTCCATTTGTATCTAAGGTTCTTAAAATTAACTTTATTGAATTGGCAACAAAGGTGATGATTGGAGAGAAGGTAGAGGCGCCAAGTAAAAGTGCATTTGACTTAGATTATGTCGGTATAAAAGCATCACAGTTTTCCTTTACAAGACTTCAAAAAGCAGACCCGGTTCTGGGGGTAGATATGGCTTCAACTGGTGAGGTTGGTTGTATAGGAGATGATACAAACGAGGCAATCTTAAAAGCAATGCTTTCAGTTGGATACAAACTCCCTCAAAAAGGGATTTTACTCTCAACAGGAGATGCAAAGCAGAAGGCAGAACTTCTTATGGCTTGCAGACTACTAAGGGAAAATGGCTTCCAGCTTTACGCTACCGGTGGAACTCATAAATACCTTGTTGAAAACAACATTGAATCTACCCTTGTATACTGGCCAAGTGAAAAAGAGAGTAAACCTCAGGCAATGGATCTTCTTCATTCAAGAGTGGTTGATTTTGTTGTTAATATTCCTAAAAACCTTACCCAGGAGGAGCTTGACAATGGATATAAAATAAGAAGAGCAGCGACAGATCTGAATATCCCTTTAATTACCAATGCAAGGTTGGCAACAGCTTTTATCAGGTCATTCTCTGCAATTTCAATAGATCAGATCCAGATTAAGAGCTGGGATGAATACAAATCATAATTATAATTACCTATATTTGTAGAGATTGGACAAATATTATTACTAATATGATTCTGAACAAACAGGTTGGAGTTTTTCTAAATCTTGTTCACTGTAAGTTCAAACAGTTTATGAATTCGATTTTTGCCGAACACGGATTCAATCTCACTGCTGAACAATTTTTGGTGATGGATACTCTTTGGGACGAAGGGATAATGTCACAGCAAGAGATAGCAGATATAATCCTGAAGGATAAAAATTCTGTGACAAAACTGATTGATGCCCTTGAAAAGAAGGGGCTTGTAATCAGAATAGCCGGAGAAGAGGATAGAAGACAGAAGATGATTCATCTTACTGAAAAGGCGGTTGAAGTTAAGGAGGCAATCACAAAAATTGCGATTGAATCCACAGATCATATTATTAAAGATATACCAAAAGAAGAACTAATAAGTTTTATAAAAGTTCTTCATAAAATGGCAGACAATATTGATTCACTATCTTTAAATAATGAGCAATAACTATTTAACACCATCAGAGATTGTTGACTACACTGAGGAAACAGGGATAAAAAAGGCAGGAATGCCAGTTTTAAGAACTCTCCTTCTTGCATTCTTAGCGGGTGTTTTCATTGCTCTTGCATCTGTAGGGAGCAATATCATATCCCACGATATTGAAAACATTGGGGTAGCTAAATATCTCGCAGGACTGATCTTCCCAACAGGTCTGATTCTTGTGGTTATTGCCGGAGCAGAACTATTCACCGGAAACAACCTTATTTCCATTGCTGCTCTATCTGGCAAGGTAAAATGGAGCAAATATTTTTGGAATTTAATAATGGTATGGCTTGGAAATTTAGTGGGATCAGTTTTTATCGCATTACTTATCTATTTATCAGGACAATTAAATTACACAGATGGTCTGCTTGGTGCATATACTATTAAGGTAGCAGCATTAAAAACATCTCTATCATTTACTGAGGCTTTTGCATCTGGTATTCTATGTAATTTATTGGTATGTCTAGCAGTATGGATGTCATATTCAACTAAGGATATCGCTGGAAAAGCCCTTGTAATATTTTTCCCCATATGGCTCTTTATTGCATCCGGATATGAACACTCGGTCGCAAATATGTACTATCTCACTGCCGGCCTTTTAGCTAAAAACAACCCTGACTTAGTTTTAAAAACAGGTGAGTTGATGAGTTTCTCCGCTGAAAATCTTAATAATCTTACAATATTAAATGCCTTTATGGACAATCTCGTCCCGGTGACCATTGGAAATCTTGTGGGCGGGGCTCTTTTTATTGGAGCCTTGTACTGGTGGGCATATAAAAAAGTATCCAGATAAACAAATGACAGACTACAAATTAAGAAACCTTATAACAGGTAGAGTATTTGATGACACAGGCTGGCTTCTCAGTGATCCTCAGTATGATAAACCCACATTGATTAGAAGTGAGTATTCAGTTAAGCAAATTGATTTTTCAAATGAAAGTAGTGGTTTTTACAAGTTTTCTGATTGGCTGCCTGTTAACAGAAAACTAAAAAATTCTTCGTCTCCTGTAACATACAAAGCTGAAGAACTGGGAGATATTCTTGGTCTTGACAATCTTTGGATTACTTTTAACGGATACTGGCCAGAAAAAGGGGCAGGTATGACAACTTGCTCATTTAAGGAGACTGAAGCTTTTTCAGTTTGTGCAAGATTGGTTCCTTCAGATAAAGTCATGGTTGTTGCTTCAGCCGGTAATACAGCGAGAGCTTTTGCCAGGGTATGCTCTGATAATAATATTCCTTTATTGCTTGTTGTTCCTGAGGATAACCTGGATGCTCTGTGGTTTGATTCAAAAATTGAAGAGTGCGTAAAATTAATTTCAACACCAAAAGGTAGCGACTATTTTGATGCTATTGACCTCGCTTCAAAAATTTGCAAGTCCGGTAAGTTTTTTGAAGAGGGAGGTGCTAAGAATGTGGCAAGAAGAGATGGAATGGGTACTACAGTTCTGTCGGCAGCTACAACTATTGGAAGAATCCCTGACAATTACTTTCAGTCTATAGGGAGTGGAACTGGTGCTATTGCAGCATGGGAGGCTAATCTCAGGTTAATAGATGATGGCAGGTTTGGGAATAATAAGATGAAACTCCTTCCTTCACAAAATTATCCATTTACCCCAATGTATGATGCCTGGAGAGCTCATAGCAGATCTTTGCTCCCGTTTGACGATAACCTTGAACGAGAAAAAGCTCTTTTAATTAAAGCGAAGGTTCTATCCAACAGAAGGCCACCCTACTCAGTTCCCGGGGGGTTGTATGATGCATTAAAAGATACAGAAGGTGATATTGAAATAGTAGACAATCTTGAACTTGATGCTGCGTGCAGACTTTTTGAAGAGGTTGAAGGTATTGATATTCATCCTGCAGCAGGCGTTGCTCTGGCAGGAATGATGAAGAGCATTGAATCAGGTAAAGCTGATAAATGTGCATTAAATATGCTGAATATAACCGGAGGAGGTGAGAAGAGATTTAAAAAAGAGAATTCTATTGTCAATCTTAAACCAAATTTAATATTAGACAACAACACAAATATAGCCGATATTATAAATATGGCTGAATCTCTTTTTTAAATTGTATTGAAGCTTTTATTTTCTAAATTTGCAGCCTCTTATAAATTTCTCGGTGCAATGGATATTAAATTTGCTTCGACCTTCCGGCCGAAATTTTTCTCTCTTTTTAATAAGGGAGCCTATAATAAAAAGACTTTTACTTCAGACCTGATTGCAGGTATTATAGTTGGAATAGTAGCCCTTCCTCTGGCAATTGCATTTGGTATTGCTTCCGGAGTAACACCACAGCAGGGTTTAATTACAGCCATTGTTGCAGGATTGCTAATGTCTCTTTTTGGTGGCTCAAACTTTTTAATTGGAGGTCCTACAGGTGCCTTTATTGTAATAGTTTATGGCATAGTATCTCAATATGGAATTTCAGGACTGATAATCGCAACAGTGCTTGCCGGAATTATCCTGGTTGCAATGGGTATTTTTAAATTAGGGAACATAATTAAGTTCATCCCCTATCCTATTGTCGTAGGCTTCACAAGTGGTATTGCGCTTGTTATTTTTTCAACACAAGTCAAGGATCTTCTGGGCCTTCAAATTGAAAATGTTCCTTCAGAATTTATTCCTAAATGGATTAGTTATTTTGAAAATATTTCCTCCATTAATTTCTGGGAGGCAGGTATGGGGATATTCAGCTTAATGGTTATTATATTTTGGCCAAAAATTACAGCAAAAATACCTGGATCACTTATTGCAATATTTGTGGGAACAATAGCAGCACTTCTTATCAGCAAGTTTGGGGGAGTGGAATTTGCAACAATTGGCAGTAAATTTCCAGAATTAGCCGGAGGAATTCCACTTCCAAAACCAGAGGCACCAAACATTGATTTTGAAGCAATAAAAATGCTTTTTCAACCTGCATTGACTATTGCTTTATTATGCGCTATCGAATCTCTTCTTGCAGCAATGGTTGCAGATGGAGTAACCGGCAAAAAACACGATTCAAACACAGAACTTATTGGACAAGGTATTGCAAACATAGTAACTCCATTTTTTGGAGGGATACCATCAACGGGAGCAATAGCTAGAACAATGGCCAATATAAATAATGGTGGCAAAACTCCGGTTGCGGGTATAATACACGCTGTTGTTTTACTGTTAATCTTCCTCTTTCTTATGCCTTACGCTGTATATATACCATTGTCAGTACTTGCTGCTATATTGGTTATAGTAGCATATAATATGAGCGAGTGGAGAACATTTAAATATTTGTTAAAAGGGCACAATGCAGATGTTGCTGTTCTGCTAATCACCTTCTTTCTTACGGTAATTATTGATCTGACTGTTGCTATAGAAGTAGGAGTCCTACTTGCAATTATTCTTTTTGTCAAACGGGTCTCTGAAACTTCCAGTATTACTCAGGTAGAGAAGGATTTCCTTCCTGCAACTGAAAGAGGTGAGTACACTTCTGATGTTGAAATTCTGGATATTCCAAAAGGGGTAGAGGTATACGAAATAGATGGTCCGTTTTTCTTTGGATTGGCAAGTAAACTTGATGAGATAGATGCTGCATCACATAACATAGTCAAAGCAAGAGTTATTCGAATGAGGAAAGTTCCGTTTATTGATTCAACAGGTTTGAATAACCTTAGAAATCTATGGAAAAGATCCAATAAAGAGAAAATACAAATGATTCTCTCCGGTGTTAGTGACAATGTAATGGATACTTTAACTAAATCCGGTTTTGCAGATGAAATGGGGAAAGAGAACATATATCCTCATATTCAGCTAGCATTGGAAAGAGCAGCAGATGTTGTCAGACAGCAGAACGAGCAAGCCTTAAGAAAAGGAGTTAGAAATGGGTAATATTCAACTTTCTCCCAAAACAAAAGGAGTTTTACTTATTCTGGCAGCAAATATTTTTTTCGCAATTAATATGCCTGTATCAAGAGAGCTCACCCCGGAGTGGATTAATCCTTTTGGACTCTCTCAATTCAGGATATCTTTTGCATTTTTATCGTTTCTACTACTATCTCTTTTTATAAAAGATAGTTCAAACGGCTTTACACTTAAAGAGCATCTAATACTTATTTTGGCTGGATTGATGGGTACAGCTGCAAATCAACTCTCTTTTCTTGCCGGGCTGTCAATGACATCACCTGTTGATGCTTCATTAATAATAACAATAACACCAATTATTACAATGCTCTTTGCAGCATTGATTATTAAAGAACCTATATCTTTCAAAAAGACATCCGGAGTAATTATTGGAATGTCAGGGGCTGCAATTATATTATATACAGCCAGATATGGCCATTTTGAACAGAGCGGAACCTTAAAAGGTAACCTGGTAGTACTGATAAGCTGTTTTGTATATGCACTTTACCTTGTAATAATCAGACCTCTAATGGCTAAACACTCCCCTGTTCATATTATGAAATGGACTTTTTTCTATGGAGCAATTATAGCACTGCCTTTTACATTTGATAAACTTAGTATTAATCAGGGCGCATCAACAACTGAATGGATGCAGCTTGGATATGCTCTTGTATTTGGCACTTTTGCAGCCTATCTTCTTGTTGCCTTCTCATTAAAGTTATTAAGACCTACTACAGTTAGTATGTTTAACTATATCCAACCATTAATAGCCTCCTCGATAGCTATAGTTTTTGGTCAAGATATCCTAAACTGGACAAAACCAGTCTCTGCACTTCTTATATTCATTGGGGTTTACCTGGTAATCACTTCAAAGTCTAAAGCTGATTTAGTAAAGGGAGGAAATTAGAGAAGGCATTCCATTTTCCAGGATATCAAGCACATTTTCAAAACCTGCATCTCCACCATAGTATGGGTCAGGAACCTCTGTGAAAAGAGGATTTGTACAATAGTGTGTAAATAACTCTATTTTACCTGAGGATAAATTATCAGGAGCTAATGATATAAGGTTTCGCTCAACACTTTTATCCATAGCAATGATAAGATCAAAATTATAAAAATCTTCTTTTGAAATCTTTCTGGAAAGTGATGTTATATTATAACCTCTGAGAAAGGCATGGGATCTCATTCTGCGGTCTGCATGCTCACCGGAATGGTAATCATGAAGGCCTGCTGAATCTGAGAAAGGAATTAAGAGATCCCCTTTTGCAGAGACCATCTTATTAAAGATAGCCTCTGCAGCAGGAGATCTGCAAATATTTCCAAGGCAAATAAAAATAACCTTTTTCACCAAGGGATTTTGTTAAATTATGCTCTTCTTAGAACAATTGCAGTACCCATTCCTCCGCCTATACAGAGCGATGCTAATCCAAGCTTTTTATCTTCTGCTATCAATTCATGAATAAGGGTTACAATTATCCTGTTTCCAGATGCACCAATCGGGTGACCTAAAGCAATTGCTCCTCCGTTGATATTAGTTACTTTATCTATCCACTCTTTTGTAACTCCATGCTCATCAATCAGTTCTTTAATAACACCCAGTGACTGAGCTGCAAAGGCTTCGTTTAATTCAACCAATTCCATCTCTGAGAGAGACATTCCTGCATTTTTAAGAGCCTTTCTTATAGCCGGAACAGGACCCATACCCATTATTTCAGGTTCAACTCCCCCTTGACCAACGGCAACTATTTCCACCATTGGATTCAATCCGAATTTTGCTACGGCCTCTTCAGATGCCACCATGACAAAGGAGGCTCCGTCGTTAACCCCTGAAGCATTTCCAGCTGTAACGGTTCCGTCTTTTTTAAATGCAGGTTTAAGCTGAGCAAGTTTTTCTAGAGAAGATGTTCTGTTAGGGAATTCATCTTTTGAGAAAATAGTTGTCTCCTTTTTTGTAACAATCTCAACAGGTACAATCTCTTTATCAAATTTTCCTGAATCTACTGCTTTAATGGCTTTTTGCTGAGAGTTGAACGCGAATCTATCTTGCTCTTCTCTTGTAAGACTATATTTTGATGCAATATTCTCTGCAGTTATCCCCATATGGTAATTGTTAAAAGCATCAGTAAGACCATCGGCTACCATATGATCCAGAGCCTGAATATTACCCATTTTGTTGCCGGTTCTAAGGCTTCCACTCATTACAAAACCAGCGTTTGTCATTGATTCAGTACCTCCGGCAATTATTATATCTGCCGAACCTGACAGTATCTCTGCGTAAGCGTTCATGACAGCCTTCATTCCAGATCCACACACCATATTAAGTGAATAAGCAGGAATTTCAACAGGAACTCCTCCCTTAACAGCTGCTTGCCTTGCAACTCCCTGAAGTTGACCTGCTGACAGAATATTACCAGCAATAACAGAGTCTATATTACTGGGTGAAATACCACTCTCCTTAATAATCTCTTTGATTACTAATGCGCCTAGTTCGCCCGGATTAAAGGGAGAAAGAGAGCCCATAAATTTCCCGATAGCAGTTCTTTTAGCTGCTACAATGTAAACCTTTTTCATATTAAAGTCTCATTTTAATTAAGTTGTCCGGAATAATAAGTTTGGCACCGGTTGCCTCCTGAACTTGTTCGACAGAGAATTCTGGATGTATCTCTCTTAGAGCAATCCCATCCGGTGTTATATCCATTACCCCCATTTCAGTAATAATCATATCTACTTGTCCAGCCGCAGTCAGGGGTAAATTACATTTTTTCAATATTTTATGTGATCCTTTTGCAGTATGTTCCATTGCAAGAATTACTCTTTTTGCACCTGCAATTAAATCCATTGCCCCTCCCATTCCTGGCGTTTTCTTCCCGGGAATCATCCAGTTAGCAAGATTGCCCTCCTCGTCAACTTCAAGTGCACCAAGAAAAGTAACATCTACATGGCCTCCTCTGATAATTGAGAAAGACATAGAGCTGTCAAAAGCAGATGAGCCTGGAAAAAATGTTATATATCCACCACCTGCATTCGTGAAATTTTTATCTTCCTTGCCTTGTTCGGGCTCAGGACCCATCCCAAGCAAACCATTCTCCGACTGGAGAGTAACTTTTACCCCATCCGGAAGATAATTTGGGATTAATGTAGGCAACCCGATTCCCAGATTGACAACATCTCCGTCTTTGAGTTCGAGAGCAGCTCTTCTGGCAATAACCTCTCTGATCTGATTCTTGTCCATATAGTAAATTTTGAAATTTATAAATTCTTTGTTGAAGCTCTTTTTACATACTCTTGGGCAATAAAAGAGGCAACATCATCGGCATAACTGTTCATCCCAAATCCGGCATCATAGCCGAGCTCTTTTGCCAATTCGTGAGATATTCGGGGGCCTCCGCAAACCAGAATAACCTTATCTCTCAGACCCTCAGCTTCCAATAGTTCAACTAATTCAACAAGGTTTTTAACATGAACATCTTTCTGTGTAACTGTTTGGGAAACAAGCAGTGCATCTGCCTTAAGTTCAAGGGCTTTTGCAATAAACTCTTCATTAGGAACCTGAGATCCTAAATTATATGCCTCTATCATTTCATACCTCTCTAATCCATAATGACCTGCATACCCCTTCATGTTCATAATCGCATCAATTCCAACGGTGTGAGCATCTGTACCGGTACTAGCTCCTACAACAACCAAAGCTCTCCCAACATTCTCTCTGACATAACTGTCGGTTTCGTGCATGTCCATTACTCCTGATTCAACCTTAGGTACAGATATTGATGTAAAATCTACATTGTGAGTACAACTTCCGTAGCAATTAAAAAAAGTATATCCCGGCATGAGCTCTTTGTAAAAGACAATCTGAGGATTTTCCATCCCCATTTTTCTAATGAGCTGTTTGGCAGCTTCAATAGCTTCGTCTCCAACAGGAACAGGTAAAGTAAAACTAAGTTGAACTTTTCCATCATTCATTGTGTCACCGTAAGGCTTTACACTCTTTAGATCGAGCGTTTTATCAAATTCTTTTGATTGCATTGAATATAATCCGCCACTCATTTTATTTACCTCCCATCATTAATTTAACATATGGATTCAAATAATTTGAACCCTTCTCTACAACCCCTTCCAGTCCCTTCCCGCCAGTTCTTGGTCTTTTAACATTTCCAAATATTCCCTTCTCCAGTGCGGAGAAAAGTCCTTCCTGATTAATTCTTTCAAGTAGTTCAATAGACATATTAACAACCTCCTCTGCTCTCTTTCTTGCAATACCTCCCTCTTTAAATTCCATCTCCTCACCAATCTGTCTCATATTATTGAAAATGTATTTTGCATTCTCAATTGATAAATATCTGTCTGACATAAATGGTGTATGTATAGCCTCAGTAGGCATACCCAACAACTGGATTCCCTGACCGGTCCAAATTCCAATCATATTGAAAAGAGCATCCTGTATGTTGCCTTTAAAAATATTACCAGTCATAAATTTTGTTGGAGGCATATATTTAAGAGGAGCATCAGGGAATATTTCCCTTGTCATCTGTGCTTGGGCAAGTTCATATATAAAACCATTTTCAAGATCAGGGTCCATCTCAAAGGCGTGGCCTAGTCCCATCTGTTTTTGAGGCAATCCTGCAATAAGAGCAAGTTGTTCATTTATTAAATCTGATGCAAGAACAGTATGAGCCTCTTCAAAAGCATCGGCAGTTGTAAGATAATTATCTTCTCCGGTATTTATTATAACTCCTGCAAATCCATTGATTACTCTTGAAAAGAACTGATCAACAAGTGTTCTTTGCATATTAATATCTCTGAATAAGATACCGTAAAGCGCATCATTAAGCATAACATCAAGCCCTTCAAATGCACCCATCACTGCAATTTCAGGCATACATAAGCCGGAACAGTAGTTGCAAAGTCTGATGTATCGGCCTAACTCCTCACCTGTTCTATCAAGAGCAGATCTCATTATCCTGAAATTTTCCTGAGTCGCAAAGGTTCCTCCGAAACCTTCAGTAGTTGCTCCATAAGGGACATAATCCAGTAATGACTGACCGGTAGTTCTTATAACAGCAATAATATCAGCTCCCTGCCTGGCAGCAGCTTCTGCCTGGACAACATCTTCAAATATGTTACCTGTAGCGACTATGACATATAGATAAGGACGAGGCCCCTCTCCCATTGTTTTAAGATAGTCCTCTCTTCTATCTCTTCTATCATTAATTCTACTTATACTCTGCTCAATAACAGGTTTCAACACAGCCTCAATTTTCTCTTTTGAAGATAGGGCCAGTTTTGTAATATCAAGTTTACCCTCTGAAACTTTCTCAGCTATCTCCTGAGGTGTTAATCCTTCAGAAATCATAGCATTTCCAATGAAAAAAAGGATTCCTTCGCTTAAAAGTCCTCTCTCTTTTATAAAATCAACAAGAACATTGGGAAGAGGAACCATATTCTCATCAACTCCATCAATACCAACAAGTCTGCAAAGGGTTCTCTCAACTGCGACAGTTGAGTATCTCTCTACAAACCCCTGGACATCAACTGCGATTTTACCAGCCAATTTTCTGGCATGTTCCACTTTTTTGAAATCCAATCCTAATTTGCTCTGCATATCATTTTATTATATAGTTTCTTTGTAATTGTCCAATAATCTGGAGGCCTCCTCCAGCCATTCACTATCTATCCCCAGGGATTTAGCAATGTTTATCGCCTCTCTCGGTGCATCTGAGTCTTCTGTATGGATAAGCTCATAATTCATCTTTCCATTAACAAATCCCCTTACTCTCAATTTAAAACAACCTTTAGCAGTTACATTGTAATGAGAGGCTATCAATGTAAGAAGTTTTCTGCTTTTAAGCATTGTAATTAAAGACTCAACTAGTACTCTTCCTTCGTATGGATTTGTCGTTCTGGCGGGTTCATCCAGCAGCGCCAAAATTGAAGCTGTCTCTGTTGATTGTTTTAATAAGTTGTCAATCTTCCTCATTTCTGCTGCGAAGGATGAAAGACCCTTATTAACATCCTGATAATCCCCGCTTAAATAATGAATAAAATGGACCGGAACTATCTCTGCAGATATTGCAGGTACTCCAAATCCAAATTGAAACATATATTGTGTCAGGGCGAGTGTTCTCAATGTTACACTTTTACCGCCCATATTGGCCCCCATTAATACAACAGGAGACTCTCTTTCAAGAGAAACATCCACCGGTTGGTACTCCAGCCCCTGAAGGCTAAGCGCAGATGAAATCTCCGGATTAAATAATCCTTGATAACTTGTTCTCTCTTTGGAGATAGCAGGAATCGTAAGATTCCATTTTCTCACTAGCTCTGCTTTTGCAATAATAATATCAATTTCTGCAAGATTGTTCAAAGCTTTAACAAGATCAGGAAGTCTTCCCTTTAAACTATTCCCTAACTCTTTTCTAATCCTGTCTTCAATTAAGGAACACCTGGAGTGAAGATCCTCATCAAAAAATTCCAGCGACTTAAGCTTCTTTCTTAATTTTGAAAGTTCAGAGTCATAGCTGTCATAAATATAGAAAGAGGGTATTCTCTGTCCTTCAGGATCAAGAATAGTTACAACATCAGAAAGATCCGGTAATTTTGGGAAAGAGTCAGAGAATATTCTAATAACCGGTATTAGTGAATCTGATAACAGGGCAAGATTTTTAATTTCAAATAACTCAATGTCGTCTGGAATTTTTCCTTCCATCAGAGCATTCAGGGTATTCCTAATATCTCTGACTCCAAATAGAGATTCTTTAAGCTGGCTGACTTTTTTATAATTATCCGCCAGAGATAGTGAATTTAAGGTCTCTTCAAGCTGAATATATGTAGAAGCTAACTTACTGATTGAAACAGACATCTCTCTCTCCAGCAGGATATGAGTAGATATAGATGAGGATAGCTCAAGGTTTGCAAAAAGGCTCCTCATACCTATTGGTAACTCTGTAACAGTTCTAAGCTTCATTTCTGATTCTCCTTATATCATAAACCGGTAAATTAATTGCTGAGGAGAGCCTTGAACATAATCTCTCTGAATCAAGTATGTATCCTTCCGGGGAAACGGGATTAGCACAAACTGCCAATAATTTGCTTCTGTTTAATACTGACAATCGCCCTCCTGATTTTTTAAAAGAGGAAAAATTGGAATGAGAGATAAAGGCTTTCGAGAAGTCTCTAATTATTATTTCAATGTCTTTATCCAAACACAAAGATCTTACCTGATTCAGGAATCTGTCAGTCAATGCACCGGAAATAAATATAGCCTTAGTATCAGATACATCGTCAGGATGTATTGAATCAGAATTAAACACCCCTCCTTTTAACAACAGAGAGAAATTGCTATTTGAATCTACACTCCATATTCCATTAGCCGGAATGCTATCTTCATTGTTACCAACAACTGATGTTCTTTCAAGATTAATAAGTTCAACCATAAAAGCTGTTTTAAAAACAAGATTATCAATACTTGCAGATATGGCTGCTCCTGTGGATAATATAAGCCCTTCTGTTACAGCTGGTGATGCAATGCTAACTCTTGAAAGTGCTCCATCAATAATTGCAAGATCTGCCCCGAAGACCTCCAGGGCTCTCTCTATCCATCTTTTAAGAGCATCTGTTGTAGGATGGCCGGATAACTGGCTTTTCCCATGTGATAGGGCTCTTGCTGTTACAACTCTTCCAAGAGATGTTTTTCTGTTGGAAATATCAATAAGTTCAGATAAGATCCTCCTCTCTCTGTAATGCTTTTCACTTGTAGCAAAAAGAGTCCCTCTTCTCAGAAAAATTTCAGGTTTTGAAGTGCCGGTTACTAAATCCAGAGTTTCACCATCAATGCCTGCAGAGCTTACGGCAACCGTAAAACCTTCTGCAGGCAACCGATTTAGAATATAGTTAAGACACTCCGTTTTGCCTGTGTTTTTTCCGAGACCTACAACAGAAATACTTCTGCAGTTAAGAATCTCCTGAACGAACGGCATATATTAATCTTTATGAGATCTCTCTTTTCTTAAAAGGTGAGCAGGTTCAATTGAAAGCCTTTGTCCTTTATGAAGAGATGCTACCCCCTCAACAGGATTGTTTGCCTTGCAATCTTCACAATCACAATGATTCGAGTAATTTTCAGGTTCTGAATAAGTTGTTATAACTCCCTCAAAATTCCTAAGAACAATTTTTCCAGGTGATTGTGAAATTATGTAAGTAGGCATAACAGGTGTTTTACCACCTCCTCCCGGTGCGTCAACAACAAAAGTTGGAACAGCATATCCTGAAGTATGGCCTCTTAATCCCTCAATTATTTCAATACCTTTAGATACAGGAGTTCTGAAGTGTTCAAGACCCATAGAAAGATCACACTGGTAAATGTAATAAGGTCTTACTCTCATCTTTACCAGGCTGTGAACCAGTCTCTTCATTATATTCACACAGTCGTTAACTCCTCTTAGTAGTACCGACTGATTACCTAATGGAATACCTGCATTTGCCATTCTTTCACAAGCAGCGATTGACTCCTTGGTAATCTCATTAGGGTGGTTAAAGTGTGTATTAAGCCAAATTGGGTGGTATTGTTTGAGCATATCAACCAGTTTGTCAGTAATTCTTTGTGGGCAAACAACAGGTACTCTTGAGCCAATCCTGATGATTTCCACATGTGGAATAGCCCTAAGTCTCTTAATAATTGACTCCAACTTGGCATCCGATACCATAAGTGCATCTCCTCCTGAAAGTAGCACATCCCTTACCTGTGGAGTAGCAGCAATGTAATCAATTGCTTTCTGGATATAATCAGCCGGTGTTTCGTCATCTTTTTGTCCTGCGAAACGCCTTCTGGTACAATGCCTGCAATACATTGAGCACATATCGGTAATCAATAACAAAACTCTGTCCGGATATCTGTGAGTCAGCCCCTTAACAGGTGAATCCTCATCTTCATGAAGAGGATCAAGTAGGTCTGCCGGTGATATATGTGTCTCTGAACCAGTTGGGATAGCCTGTTTTCTTACAGGATCATTTGGATTTTCAGGGTCGATCAGAGTTAAATAATAGGGTGTTATAGCCATTCGTAAAGTTTGAAGTGAGCGGCTTACCCCCTCCTCCTCCTCTTGAGTAAGAGGAATATATTTTTTTAAATCCTCAAGGGTCTCGATTCTGTTCTTGACCTGCCATTTCCAGTCGTTCCACTGTTCATCTGAAACTTGAGGAAAGAGAATTTTCCTTCTGCTTTCTGCCATAATTATTTAAATATATAGTTTTTCAAAAAGTTCCCTAATGGGTTTTGACTCCCTGATAATATTCAGGGTAAGATTTGCATGTCCCTTTGCATACCCGTTACCCACGATGAGATTAATATCTTTACCAACCCCCTCGGCTCCAAGAGCAGCCTTTGTAAAACTGGTTGCCATTGAGAAGAAGTATACACTACCCTGCCCCTTAGTAATAAGGATAGAGGTCATCTCAGTAGAGGGAACATTAACATTGTTAACAGTGACATCGCATCCCCTACCTCCGGTAATAGCCATTACCTTTGTGTAAACATCCATTACATTTGTTGCATCTGCTACAACTACATCAGTAGCAAGTCCAAGGTCTTTTATGCGTTGAGCATTCTCTTTTGAGTACTCAACAACAATAACCTTCCCCGACTTTCCTGCATTCTGCATAGCCTGATAACAACACAATATTCCGGATTTTCCGCCACCTCCAAGTATACATACAATATCACCCTCTGTCACCAATCTGTCAACCTGAGCCGGAGCACCTGCAACATCAAGTACGGCTAGTGCTAGTTTCTCGGGAATGTCATCAGGTAAAACAGCAAAGAGGCCGCTCTCAAAGAGAATGGCCTCAGCCTGTACATCTATCTGGTCAGATTCAGGAGTAAGTTTTAATATTTGTTTAATCTTTAAAGGTGTAAGTGATAGCGAGACAAGTGTAGCAATTTTATCACCAACTTTAAGCTTATTTACAGGAAAAGCATTGCCTATCTGTTTTACAGTACCAATGAGCATCCCTCCGGACCCGGTTAAAGGATTTTGCATTTTACCCCTCTCTTCAACAATTGAGAGAATCATCTGCTTCATCTTCTCAGCATCAGATCCACAACTCTTCTTTATTTGAGTATACGAAGCTGAGTCAATATTAAGTGTAGATACTTCAATAAGAACCTCATTATCGTATATCTCCATTGTATTATCAAGGCGATTAGCCGGCTGGGGAAGTGTCCCCGCCGGCTCAATTACCCTGTGAGTTCCGTATCTGCAACCTCTCTTCATGTGAAAATCAGGCATATAGTTCTTCAAAAACTCTCCTTAATTTATCTGATTCACGAAGTAGTTGAAGTGTGATTTCAGCGTGTCCTTTTGTGTATCCGTTTCCAACTATCATTGTAACATCGCTCCCAACACCCTCTGCACCAAGAGCTGCTTTAGTAAAACTGGTAGCCATAGAGAAGAAGTAAACAAGTCCAGTATCTTTTGTACAAAGGATACTAGTCATCTCTGTATCTGTAATATTTACATTATTGATTGTAACATCACACATTTGCCCGCCTGTTAGCTCTTCAATCTTCTCGAGTACAGAGACTGGCTGAGTAGCATCAGCAGAGAATACATAGTCACAGAAACCAAGATCCATAAGTCTTTTTGTACTTCTCTCACTATGGCACAGACCAATTACCTTTCCAGTAACTCCGGCTCTTTTTTTAGCTTCGTAACAGCATAACATACCTGATTTTCCTCCGGCACCTATTATCAGAACAGTATCTCCGGGTTTAACCAGTTTTGCAGTCTGTGCAGGAGCTCCGGCAACATCAAGTGCAGACAGAGCAAGATTTGCAGGCATATCATCAGGAATCTTGGCATAAATACCGCTTTCGAACAGAATTGCTTTTCCATCAATATCAACTTGATCAATGTCTGGACGGATATCCTTTATTTTATCAATCCTTAAAGGTGTGAGAGAGAGGGAAACAAGTGTAGCAATCTTATCTCCTACTTTAAGATCAGTTTTCCCGGCAAGAGCATCACCAATTTTCTCAACTGTACCAAGAAGCATTCCGCCTGAACCGGTAACAGGGTTTCTGTGCTTTCCTTGTTTCTCAACAATTCCCAACATTATTTCAGCGATTTTTGCTTTGTCTCCACCGGCCTGCTCCTCAATCTGAGTAAAACTGGCTGAGTCTATGTTAAGCGTCTGAACATCAATGAGAATCTCATTATCATAGATCTCATCCATATTATTATCAATCTTGTTTGCCGGCTGAGGAAGTACTCCTTTAGGTTCAATCACTCTGTGAACACCGTATTTATTGCCTTTTTTCATATTAAAATTTGTTTGTTTGTTTTATTATCTTGGTTTTAAACCTAATATTTCACGAGCTTCAGCAGGGGAAGCAATATCTCGGCCCAGCTCTTTTGCCAATCTTACTACTTTCTCAACCAACTCGCCATTTGATTTAGCAAGAACTCCTTTTGACAGAAAAACATTATCTTCAAATCCTACCCTAACATGGCCTCCATCAACTATTGCAGCAACAGCAAGCGGGAACTCAAATCTTCCAACTCCGGCAACAGTATATGTTGCATCCTGAGGAATTGAACCCCTTAGGAAAACAAAGTCTCTCAGCTCACCCGAAATACCTCCGTTTACACCCATTACAAAATCAAAGTGCATTGGTTTTTGAATGAACCCTTTTTTATGAAGCCTTAAGGCCATATCAATCATACTCTTGTCAAAGACTTCGAGTTCAGGTTTAATTCCCCTCTCTATCATTCTTTGACCAAAGTATTTAATAGTGTTTTCAGTATTCATAAATACCTCATCACCACCAAAATTTAATGTTCCGCAATCAAGAGTAGCCATCTCAGGATTCAATTCTGTAGGCTGAAGCCTTTCATCATCAGTCATGCCGACAGCTCCGCCGGTTGATGGCTGAATTATCACATCTGGACACACCTTATAAATAGCGTCCATAACATCCTTGAATCTGTTTTTGTCTTGTGTCGGGGTACCATCATCTAATCTGACATGAAGGTGAATTATGGAAGCACCGGCATCGTATGCACTTTTTGCCTCTCTGACGCACTCTTCAATGGTATAAGGGACTGCCGGATTGTGCTCTTTGAGCACCTCGGCTCCGCATATTGCAGCAGTAATAATTAGTTTTTCCATACTATCTTGATTATAATTATTTTCTTTGACAGCTTTTTGGTGTCACACAAGTTCCGCTCGCTTTGCAAACAATTATTGGCTCTTCAAGAATATCAGCCGCAGATGGAGATATGTCAGGACGGGGAACAATAACCTTTTTAGCAACAAAATTCATCTTTCTGGATGAGTTACCCTCTGAGACTATTTCACCGCTTGCTTCAATATAATCACCCGCATATACAGGAGCCATAAATTCTACATTATCATAAGCTTTAAAAAGTCCCTCATCTCCATCCCTTTGAATTAAAAGTTCTGTTGCAACATCTCCAAAGAGTTGAAGCATCTTTGCTCCATCCACGAGGTTTCCTCCATAATGAGCATCGTGAGAACTCATTCTCACTCTGATTTGTGCTGATTTTGACATATCAATTAATTTACTGGGTTTTACAAATAAAGTCAACAAGTATTGCAGGTGTATGAACATTCTCAGGAATAAAAGTTCCTACCTTAACAATCTCTTCTGTCTCAACAATTACATTGTCTGCAGCCATAGCAACAATTGGATTAAAATTTCTGGTTGTTCCCTTATAATAGAGATTCCCGGCCTCATCCGCTACAGACGCAGCAACAAATGCTAAATCCGCATTAATAGGTTTTTCAAGAATATATTCCCTGCCATCAATCTCAATTACTCTCTTTCCCTCCTGAACAACAGTACCTAATCCAGTTGGAGTGAGAACTCCTCCCAGACCGGCTCCTTTAGCCCTGATTCTCTCTGCAAGGGTCCCCTGAGGAGAAAACTCAACTTCAAGCTCTCCTGCATTCATTTGATCTATTGCTGCAGAATTTGAACCTATGTAGGAAGTAATGATTTTTTTCACCTTCCTGTTTGCAATAAGTTTCCCAAGACCTTTGTCGGGATATGCAGCGTCATTACAAATAATTGTAAGATCTTTCACATCAGATTCTGCAATAATGTCCATAATTTTATTTGGACCACCATTTGTAAGAAACCCTCCAACCATAATAGTCATACCGCTCTTTACTTTTGATGCGGCATCCTGAAGAGAGATTAATTTATCCATGAAACGAATGTTTAATAAATTTTGTAAGCAAGAATGTAATTCTGCAAATTTACGAATTATATTAGCTCCAAACAATACCTTAGTAGTAATAAAAAACCCTGCTTTTACAGGGTTAATTATAATTTGATATAAATTACTTATAACTTTATACCAAGCTTCTCTTTACTTATAATCGGATTTGCGTAAATTGAAAGAAATATCTCCTCTAACTCTTTAATATCTCCTTCTGAATCAGCTATTTTAAAGGCAACATACTCTTGAAATTTTTGTTTTTGAATTTCTGTATATCTATCTGAAAATCTACTGCAGGAATATAACAAATCATAAGCAATGAAATTATTAGGCCAGAGGTGAAATGTAGATAAAATCTTCCTGTCCATTATCTCGCCTAATGATTTAAATCTCTCGTTTTTCTCCATCAAAGAACACCCTTGTATCTCTTCATCACTGATTAATTTACAGAAATTAAAATGGATTCCCCCCTTATATTGCATAATGCCTGTAAGTATGCTATTCAGATCTTCTCCCTCACTTTTTATGTATTTCTGTCGTTTGCTTATATAAAGTTCCCTTGCCTTCAGGATGTCACAAGGCTCATATTCATAAGATACAGAAACAGGAACAATTGACAGTTCTGAAAAATCTTTTGTAAAGTCACCATTACCACTCATATCGAGCATCTTCAATAGACCCTGTTCAGTTAGGTCAAACCCATCCTTTGTTCGTCCATTTCTCTGTGCAATCCATACAGAACTCTCTTCATTTGAAACCCTTTTTCTGATAAATTCAGATAGTAAAACAGAAGATGCATAGATTTCTCTTGGATTGGTATTTCTGACTACCTTAATCATCTTGTTTACCCTTGCAATATCCTCAAGAAAGGGATCTGTAATCAAGTTATCTCCAACAGCCATCTCAGAAGTACTCAAACCTGTCTCAAAGAGAATTGCCTGTAATATTGCAGAATCCAGCATTATATCCCTGTGGTTGGATATAAAAAGATACCTCTTCTCCTTATTAAGCTTATCAATGCCGGTATGGGTTAAAGTAGTAGATGTATCAGACAATATCTTTTTTATTGCCATCAACATAACTCTACCCTGAAAATCATAAACGCTGTCAATAGTTGAAATTAACTTTCCAAGTTCTGACTGATCTTTTCCCGGGAAAAGAAAAGCAGAGATCTTTGAAAGAACCGGATGTTTTGAAATTCTAGCCAAGGCTAAAACCGCCTCCTGATCATTGTATGGTCGAATATCTACATACTTATCGTCATTCATTACTTTCTCTTTAGTTAAACAAAGTTACTAAATATTAATCCTATTAAGCAAGTTTTGTACTAACAGAGTAGAGCGCAGGGAGAATAGAAAACAGCAACAAAGTAAATATTGCTAATGGGATAAAGATTGAACCTGTGTAAAGTGCAATATAAAGCGAATAAATAAATGGTATTACGATAAAAAGTAATAATACAACAAGGAATACTGTTGTAACAAGTTCTAATTTATACCCTTTAAGTGCTCTTGATATCAATGAAAAAATCAAAGGAAATAGCAGAAAAAAGTTCTCCCCTGTTATTGAAAAGATTATAATTGAAGAGACTAGCAGAATGAGCTCTGATGAAATTATATACTCTTTAAGCCTGTATATATTGTCTTTTATAATTTTTTTAAATGTCATTATTATCAGCAAGAATGTCAATATTAAACAAATTATTGAGAAAACCTCATCAAACCTTAAGTGCGCCAATCCAATAAGCTTGTATGAGGCTCCATTGATTAAAGCGATCAACCAGGAACCAGTCCAGGAGAATGCAACTACAAAAAATAATACTATGAGGAGCTTAATTATTGTTTTTAATACATTAAATATCCCAATTTTATTTGTTTTAAGTAAATATATAAAATTGAAGACGAAACATAATAATACTATAACATTCAATGTGTTATATCCTATAGCAGAAAAAACAACAATTCCAAAGAGAGGGAGTGTAAAGTAAACACTATCGGCTGATGATCTTAGGTAATTAATATCAGAATACCTATTCTCTTTCAGGTAGCTTTTTAAAATTGGAGTTAATTGCTCTCCATAATGCTGTATTGACGAAAGGGAAATATTTTCAAAAGAGTCCTTTTCAGTATGGTAGTAATCAAGATTGTCAATTACAGCAATGTTTATTCCTGAGTACTCTTCTTTAATTAATGAAAAGTCAGAGTAATTAGGAAGAATATTATAAACAAAAGATGTTAATGAATATCCAGCGGGGAATCTGGCTTTACTATACAGATTTACCAATTTTGAATTACCAGGAGATGTTTCAAATAAAAGAGCTGGCCCTTTAACTCCTCTTGCCTCAATGTTTATTATAAATCCAACATCCGACAAAAAATCGCCTCTTTTTGCAACGGCCATTTTTATTCCTCCAAGATTAGTCTCCTCTGCATCAGTAAAGAGGATCTTTACTCCCTGTGACCAATCATCTCTGTACTTAACAACACCTTTAGCCAACTCCAAAATGACTCCCAAGCCATATCCGTCATCAGCCGCTCCCTTTGAATAATGGGTTTTCCCATTTATGATATTCGCATGTCTGGAATCCAAATGAGCCATCAAGAGAACATATGTTGGTTCCTCGCCGGAAACTGAGTACAGCGGAGGTAATGATGCATAAATATTTCCTATAGAATCATAGTATTCAACTTCAACATCAAAGCCAATCTCTCTGAGCCTCTCTGCGAGAAATGAGCGAACTCTCTCCCTCTCCGCAGGGTGCTCTGAAGAGTGAGGCTCTTTACTTATAATTTTAATATCATCTGAGACTCTTTTTGCTGAGAAGCCGGATGATGATTGTGAATCGGGAACGGGTAGGATAAAATTACTTATTGAGAAATACGAAGTGATTAACAACAATAGCGTTATCCAGACAATCCGTTTATTACTTACCATTACCCTAGATTATATTTATTGTAGATATTTTTACCCTCTGGAGTATAAGCAAAGTTAATCTCCTCTCTGTATCTCTCTTCTACTTTTCCTCTGACCATCTTCATTGTTGAGTTAATCATCCTGTTATTTTCACTAAAAGGTTCAGATGTCAAAATAAAAGTAGATGGCAGCCATCTCTCAGGAAACATACCTGAGTATACCCCCTTTCCTTTATATTTTTCTATCTCATCCCATACGGCCTTAACAAGCTCTTTTCCCGAGAGTCCCGTGCTTCTATCGGCAGTAATTATTGCTATTGTATAAGGCGACTGATTGTTGTACAACATTACCTGTTGAATGACTCTTGATTGAGAAACCAGCATCTCCTCTATCTCCTCAGGAGCGTACTTCTCTCCATCAGAACCAATAAGAAGGCTTTTGAACCTCCCCTTCACATAAAGGAATCCTTCAGGAGTCATATAACCCATATCACCGGTGTAGAGCCACCCATCTTTTATCGTTTCAGCTGTAGCTTTTGGATTTTTCCAATAGCCAGCCATTACATTTTCTCCTTTGACAACCATCTCTCCCGGCACACCAATTGGAAGCTCTTTACCATCATTATCAACAATCTTAATGTCAAGTGGTTTTACCAATATTCCTGAAGAACCCAGCTTGTGTTTATGATCAGTATTTGTGGAAATTACAGGTGTAGCTTCAGAGAGACCATAACCCTGGTACATAGGTATTCCTATTGCATAGTAAAACCTTTGAAGTTCTTTATCTAATAATGCACCACCTCCAACAAAGAAATCCAGCTCTCCCCCCATTGCAAGCCTTACTTTTGAAAAGAGAATTCTATCAAAAAGCGCTTTAATTGGATAAAGGAGAATTTTAAAACCTTTCCCTCTGTCCCATCCCTCTCCATTATAGGAGTATGCAATCTTAAGGGCAAATTGATAAAGATTCCAGCTGAACTTTCCCTTTATTTTAACAGAGTTCTCTATGTTTTTTCTGAAACTTTTTGCCAATGCAGGTACAGAAAGAATAAGATTAGGCTTCACCTCCTTAATGTTAAGAGGAATATTTTTTAATGTCTCCATTGCACTCTTACCCTGCTGAACCGTAGCAACAATTGCACCGCTGGCTATCATTATATAAAAGCCGACAACATGAGCAAAACAATGATCCAGAGGAAGAATTATGAAATTTTTGTAACCAACAGGAATTGTCATGCAAGTCAAAGATTGCTCAACATTTGCAGTATAATTCCTGTGAGTAAGAACAACTCCTTTAGGATCAGCGGTTGTACCAGAAGTATAAGTAATAGTAGCAATATCATTGTTTTGAAGGCTTTTCCCAATTTCCAGAAAACTGGTATAATTATCTTCAAGATATTTTTTTCCAACTTCAAAGATATATTCAGAACTAAGTTCACCAATCTGAAGTTCACCTTCCGGTTCAAAAACAATAATATGCCTTAACATAGGCAACTTATCCTTTATTGCTCTGATTTTTGACAACTGCCTTTCAGTTACCATAAGCAATACAACATCTGCATGGATGAGGCGAAATGACAAATCAGAGCTCTCCTCCAGCTTAACCGAGAGTGGAACATTAATACCACCAGCATAAAAAATTGCCAGTTCACCAATAATCCACATATTGCAACCTTCTGCAAGTATTGAAGCATTTTCTCCCTTTGAATAGCCCAGTGAACAAAGGCCTGCACCAAATTGTTGTGCTAGCAACTTGGTCTTTGAATAGGAAGTTGGACGAAATTCTCCATCCCTTTTTTCAAGAAGAAATGTTTTTTCTGAAAACTTGGCAACAGATTCTTCAAACAGATCCAGGAGAGTTCTTTTGGGAACTGAGTTAACTTCATTTTTCATACCGTTGTATTTTTTATTACAAATTTAAAATTTAATGTCTAAGATTTGCTCTCCATATTTAAAGATATTGTCTGGCAAAGGAATCAACTGGTATTTTGCTTTGTCGCCAGATCTGCTTGCAAGAGCAAAAAATGAGGACAGACTAATTTTCCTGCACATAGGATATCTTAGCAATGTAAGAGTTAGAGAGGAGTCTAAGAGGCTCTTTTCTGATCCGGAAGTAATTAACACTCTGAATAACAATTTTATATGTATTGCCGAAGATAAAGATGATAATCCAGAGTCATTCCTTGTTGCACTTGATATGCTTCTTATGAATCAGGATTATTCTTACGGACCTATAAATCTCTTTATTATGCCTGACAGAAGGCCTATCCTGTGCTCATCAGAAACTGACCCCGAACAATTTCTCAATGTAGCCAATAAAATTCTTAACGCAAAATCTACCCGGAGGGATTTGCTGGATAAGCTTGCTGATGAATTATCACACAGGACAAGATTATCAGGAGTTGTAACAAATATTGGGGAGAGAGAAAACAACGAGGCTGAGACACTTCACAAATATGTTAATAATTGGTATAATACAATCTTTCATTCTGATTTTACAAAGAATCTTAAACCATATACACCTAATCCCGGTAGTCTCTTTACCATAGTTGAGTATTTAAGATACTTTCCTGATAAAAATATTGAAAACTCACTTATTTCTCTATTAGAATATCTTCAATTTTCCCCACTGTTTGATCCAATTGACGGAGGATTCTTCAGACAAGCTGACGACTACACGTGTGAAAATCCACTTTTTGAAAAGAATCTGGAAGATAACAGTCAATATTTGATACTCTACTCAAGTG
>JAGPLK010000007.1:27714-37452 GCA_018053445.1 Bacteroidales bacterium
TTTTCCCCACTGTTTGATCCAATTGACGGAGGATTCTTCAGACAAGCTGACGACTACACGTGTGAAAATCCACTTTTTGAAAAGAATCTGGAAGATAACAGTCAATATTTGATACTCTACTCAAGTGCCTGGAATTTATTTGGCAAAGAATCATTCAGAGAGACAACTTACCATATTTCACATTTTATAAACAGAGAGCTCTCTTCTCCGGCAGGTGGTTATTATAGCAATACAACTATAACAGATAATATTCACGACGCTGTCTACTTTTCTTCATCTATAAATGAACTTAGAATACTATTTCCATCGAGATATCAGGAGATATCGCTTGCATTGGGGCTGGATACCAGAGAAGAGGGCAATAAGCAACAGCTGCCAATCAGAAATCAGGACACCTTTAGCATTTTAAAACACGATGAATTAGAAACACTTAGAGCCAGAAGAAAAGAGCATCGAGGATATTTAAAAGACACCAGGGTTATTACTTCTTATAATTCTCAATTAATAAAAGCCTTAACAATTTCATACAACTTTACCGGTGATGAATATATGTTAGAGGAGGCATCTGCTCTGTTTGATTACTTACTAAATCATAATATCAACTCAAAAGGCAGGTTATTAAGATATACATGCTGTTCAAATGGATGCCGGTTTGGATTTCTCTCTGATTACGCATATTTTATTGAATCATCTATCTCTTTATTTATCAGCACAGGAAAATCAGAGTATAAAAAGATAGCTGTTAATTACATGGATTTTGTAATAGACAACTTTTACAAACCTGAAAATGGCATGTTCAGTAAATCTGAAAAGGGATCGGAAGTACCTGTTGTGCCATTCAAAAGAGAGTCAAATATTGATCTGATAAAACCATCAGCCAATTCAATAATGGCAGGAAATATGGTTGAAATGTACAAGATTACAAAAGATGAGAGATATATTCAAATTGCCAGTCAGCAAATTGGCAATATTATACCATCACTCGGATTTTCAGGACCATTACTTTCCAGCTGGGCTCACAAAATAATGCTGTTTGCGCTACTTCCTAAATAAAATTGAACTGTCTCCATAGCTTAAGAATCTAAAACCATTATTTAAAGCATAGTTATATATATCCATCCACCTATCACCAACAAAGGCAGCAATTAAAAGCAAAAGTGTACTTCTTGGCTGATGAAAATTTGTTATAAGCACATTAATAATTTTAAAAGTGTAACCAGGGACAATAATAATACTTGTTCTGGAGCTGAATTGATCAATGGATCTGCTCTCCATCCAATCAGCAAGAGCATTAATGGCTTCTAATGAGGATAATGCGTATTCCCGCACATAGGGCTCCCACTGATCAACCTCAGAAGGATATGCTCCCTCATAACACTTTACACCTATATAATACAGACTCTCTAATGTCCGTGCTGATGTTGTACCCACAGATACAATTGATTTACCAGCCATTCCGGATGCCAGTTCTCTTAAGAATTTCAACGAAACAGAGAAGGGCTCTGAATGCATAGGATGATCTTTAATTGAATCGCTTTTTACCGGTTTAAAAGTACCTGCCCCCACATGCAGAGAAAGTTCACCTCGAACAACACCTTTAAAATCCAACTTATTCAATACACTATCAGTGAAATGCAACCCAGCGGTAGGTGCAGCTACAGAACCTCTGTAGCGAGCATATACAGTTTGATATCTTTCAGTATCACTCTCCTCGGTTTCTCTGTTCAGATATGGAGGTATTGGGACTTTTCCGCACAATTCCAATAAATGGGCAAATGAGAGACCACCCTCCCACAAGAACCTGATTATTGAAGTCTCACCGTTATTAGACTCTCTTATAGCAGTAAATTTATAATCTTCAAGTTCCGGATGGCCGGTTGAGTCAAATAATATAACCCCGGACTTCCATTTTTTACTGTTACCAATGACACATTTCCATGTACATTGAGAAGTAGATTCAAATGAAGTGGTATAATCCGATGGGATTTCCGGTTCAATACAAAAGATTTCAATATGAGCACCGCTATCTTTCCGGAAAAAAAGTCTTGCAGGGACAACTTTTGTGTTGTTAAATATCATCAGAGAATTCTCAGGAACAAACTCTGCGAGATTTGAAAATTTATCATCTGAGACAACATTGTCTTTAAATATTAAAATTTTGGAATCATCTCTTGAGGGTAAGGGATATTTTGCAATTTTTTCTTCAGGTAGATTATAAGAAAAATCATCAATCTTAATTTCAGGCTCCACAATCAATTATTTTTTGCAAAGCTATATAATTATAGGTTTAAAGAAAAATGATCGGTTTTTGAATAATTGTTTACAAATGTGATTCACTTATCTAAACCAGCACAGAGACATTTGTAGATGCGCTAAATAGAATGTTGATTACATCCGTAATTATACATAAAGATCGAATATAGATGTTATTTATGAACCCTTTTCAATCATCTTTATAATTTGATTATCTGCACTTTATGCTTTTTATTTAAAGCTATATATAGCTATTTGTCACTTAAAACCAATAATTTCTTTATAAAATCAATACCTATAATCATTTATCAGTCTTATTTGCTTTATATCCAAGCTTTTATAACGATTTTCTAAACTATATATTTAATTACTTAAGAATTATATAAAAATTTCTTAATTAATTGAATTAAAGTTGTATACACAAATAATAATAAATCAAGATTACATTTGTATAATTCGACTAATTAACTTATGTAAACAATATTTATATTACATTTGTAATTACTGAAGTTTACATTTATGAAAAGTCGTTTACAGCAATTTTTAGAGGTAGAGCAGCTCTCTCCGGCTAAACTGGCAGACATTATCGGCACTCAACGATCTGGCCTCTCTCACATATTATCAGGGAGAAATAAACCAGGTTTCGATTTTATTCAGAAGCTTCTTTTAAAGTTCCCTGCCCTTAATGCAGAATGGCTTATTACAGGAAAAGGAAAAATGTACAAAGAGAGTACTGAACGACCTCAACCAGACAAATCAACATTTAAAAGCAATCAAAGACCTGCTGATGAAGAACTCATATGTTCAGATAATGAGGATTTTACAGATGATTTTCCGGAATATGAACTCACTGAGAATTCCGTAAATGATAAAATCCAGGAGATTCCCCGCGAAAAAAAGAATCTCAAAAGGATATTACTGGTTTATTCTGATAATACTTTTCAAGAGATAAGGCCTGCTAAAGTTGGTTTCTAGGTTTTATAATTTATATCTTTGCGCAAACAAAAAAAATGATGTACCGGTTACTGATCAAACCTCTTTTTTTTTCATTTACTCCAGAAACAGCGCACAACATAGTTGCTAAATTGCTTCTGTTGCTTTCATACATTCCATTGTCAAAATATATAGTAAGAGCATTCTTTCATTTCTCCTCTCCTACACTAGAGAGAGAGGTAATGGGTATAAAATTCCCTAATCCTGTTGGATTAGCAGCTGGATTTGACAAGAATGCAGAACTGTACAATCCTCTTTCTGATTTCGGATTTGGGTTTATTGAAATTGGATCAGTGACTCCTGTAGAACAACCCGGCAATTCAAAACCCCGAATTTTCAGGCTGGTAGATGATAAAGCTCTGATTAACCGCATGGGGATTAACAATAAAGGGGTAAAACATACCGTATCCAGATTAAAACAGATTAAGCCGAGGGTCATTATTGGAGGTAATATTAGCAAAAGTACAGCAAGCACTAATGATCAGGCGGCTCTTGATTACGAAAAGAGTTTTGCTCAACTATACGACTTTGTAGATTATTTTGTTGTTAATGTATCTTGTCCAAATGTAAAGGGATTAACCAAACTTCAAGATATAACTTCTTTATCAGAGATAGTGGACAGACTGACTCTTTTAAGAAAGTACTACGATGATTACAGACCTATATTACTAAAGGTATCTCCTGATTTGTCAGAAGAGCAACTTGACGAAATTATTGAACTTATTTTGGTGTCGGGGTTGGACGGAATAGTTGCAACTAATACGACAATTACAAGAGATAATCTTATTACAGAGAGAGCCAAAGTTGAGGTAATTGGAGAGGGGGGGTTAAGTGGAGCCCCAATTTTTAACAGAAGCCTTGAGATGGTAAGATATATTAGTAAAAAAACGGGAGGCCAATTACCAATTATTGGGGTGGGTGGAATTATGACCCCTCACCAGGCAAAAATGATGCTGGATGCCGGTGCAAGTCTGGTTCAAATATATACTGGCTTTATGTATAATGGTCCGGGGTTTGTCCGTCGAATATTAAGATACCTTAATAAACAAGAGCAAAAATGCTGACAGCTTCGATACTAACAATTGGAGACGAAATTTTAATTGGTCAAATTGTAGATTCAAATAAATCCTATATATCAGGGTTACTCAATTTAATTGGAGTAAAGGTAATAAGTCATCAATCAACCGGAGATGATGAGTTTACCATTGAAAGCTCAATTATTAAGTTGCTTAAAGAGAGTGATATCATTATAGTTACAGGAGGCTTGGGCCCCACTAAAGATGATATAACAAAAAAGGTTTTGGGAAAAATTTCAGGGAGCAATGAATTTAAGCTTGATAAAAAGCAACTAGATATTATAAAGGCGATATGTTTAAAGAGAGGAATTGAACTCTCTTCATTAAACAAAGATCAGGCTCTTGTACCTGAGAAGTGTACTGTGCTTGAAAACACTCAGGGAACTGCTCCCGGGATGATGTTTGAGATAAATGGAAAACTTTTGTTTTCATTGCCAGGAGTACCATATGAGATGCAACATCTTATGAAAGATGTGCTTAATAAGATAAATAGTTTACGCCAAACTGAAACAATATTTCATAAAACTATAAACACATTTGGAATTCCTGAATCAGAGCTTGCTACAAAAATATCAGCCTGGGAGGATTCACTGCCTTTCAACTATAAACTTGCCTATTTACCCAACCCTGCCAGAGGGGTCAAACTTAGACTCTCAGTGTATCAGGGTGTGGATAATAGTACGCCTGATAAAGTAAAACAGTTGTTTACACAGCTATATTCAATTATTGGTGATTCAATATATGGAGAGGAAGAGGAGACTTTAGAATCTGTCGTTTTTAAATCGCTGACCAAAAGAGGAGAAACATTGTCAATAGCAGAATCTTGTACAGGTGGTGAAATATCATCAATATTTACCACTTTACCAGGAGTCTCATCTGTTTTCAAGGGCGGAGTAATTGCATACGATAATAATGCAAAGATTAATATTCTGGGCGTATCTAAATCAATAATAGAGGAATCGGGAGCAGTGAGTGAAGAGTGTGTAGTTGCTATGGCGGAGGGAGCTAAGAGATTATTTGGCACTGACTGGGCAATTGCAACTTCAGGAATTGCAGGTCCCAGTGGTGGTTCAGAAGAAAAACCTGTTGGCACATTATGGGTAGCAATATCGGGCCCGGGAATTGCAACAGCTAATAAGGCTATATTCTCAGGCGACAGAGAACGAAATATTATCAGATTTTCGTCTACATCAATCAATTTACTGAGAAAGGCATTACAAAATTTATAAGAGCTTAATTTCCTTATTAAATTTGACTATAACATATTTGTTTGTTAATAACCTATAAAAAAACTATCTAGTTATTCTATCTTATTATGAAGTATTTAATATTAACAATTTCGATATTTATGAGTTTTTCCTGTGCAAACAATAAGGCATATAATGATGCTGAAAAAATATGTAAAGATGTAGATTCATTGTTTAGTTCTCAATATCCTTCAAACGAACCGGGGGTCTCGGTTTTAATTATGAAAGAGGATTCTGTTATTTTCTCTCAAGGATACGGTATAGCTGATTTATCCACCGGGTTAACAATTGATGATAATACATTCTTTAACATCGCCTCCGTCTCCAAGCAATTCTCTGCTGTAGCAATTATGATGCTTGCAGAGGAGGGAAAACTATCTCTTGATGATAATCTAAAAAAATGGTTTCCGGATTTTCAGGCAGATTTTTTTAATGATATTAAGTTAAGCCATTTGCTTTCACATACATCAGGAATTCCTGATTCCAGGGATAGGAGTAACCGAGAATTTGTAACAAAAGCAACAGATGTGGAATCATATAGCTATATAGCAAAACTTGATTCATTAAACTTTGAACCAGGATCAAAATACGAATATATGAATCCCACATTTCAATTAATGTATTCTATTATTGAAATGGCCTCCGGAATACCGTTTGAAACATTTATGAAAGAGCGTATTTTTAATCCTTCCGGAATGGAGGAGACTCTATACTTTGAAGAGGGCCGGTTTATTCCCAGAATGGCTCATGGATATTTGCAAAATGGTGATACAAAAGTTTTTGAGGAATTTGATTATGGAGAGGAGAGTTTCTTTGCTACAAAGGCCGACGGTGGTATTTATACATCAGTCCGAGAATTCATCAATTGGGAAAAAGTTCTGCGTAAAAACATCCTTATAAGTGAGAAAATGACCAATGATGCTCACTCACCAAAAATTAAAATTGAGGAAATTGTTGATAACTATTATGGATACGGCTGGTTTATAGAGAAAAGAGCTGACTACCCTACCAAAATCTACCACACAGGAGATAATGGCGGCTTCCAGATATACGCAGCAAGATACCCTGAAGAGAACATTCTGATTCTTATCTTTTCCAATAGAAATGACAAGAACAGAGAGGAGAATGCATACTCTATAGATCAAATACTTAAAAAGGCAGGATGGTTGTAATTCTATTATTGCTTTCTATCAATTATTGATACACCTGCCTGAGCAAGTGGCATAACAGTAACATCACTTATGTTTACATGAGGAGGGGCAGTTGCAACAAAGAGCACGACATCTGCTATATCCTTAGCAACAAGAGGTTCAAACCCCTTATAAACATTGGTTGCCTTATCAGCATCTCCTTTAAAGCGTACCATTGAAAACTCAGTTTCAACAGCACCGGGACAAACCTGAGATACTTTTATGTTATGCTTATGCAGGTCCATCATCATTCCTCTTGAAAGTGCATCAACTGCATGCTTGGTAGCACAATAGACATTACCATTAGGATATACATCTTTGCCGGCTATTGAACCAATATTGATTATGTGTCCGGAGCCTCTCTTTATCATTAGATTGGCAACAATTTTTGAAACATATAGCAGCCCTTTTATATTTGTATCAATCATCCTCTCCCAGTCGTCAATCACACCCTGCTGAATCGAGTTCAATCCTACAGCTAGTCCTGCATTATTAACCAATAGATCAATTTCCTGCCACCTTGACGGGAGGGCTCCCAAATAGTGTTCAACCTGACTAAGCTCTCTTACATCAAAACTAAGTGGCAATACTTTGTTTTTAAAATCATTCTCAATGGATTTGGCAACTCTTGTAAGTTGAGCTACTCTTCTTCCAGTAATAATAAGATCATACCCGGCACGAGCTAATGAAACAGCGACAGCCTCTCCTATTCCGGAAGTTGCTCCGGTTACCAACGCAATTTTACCCATATTCAATTTAATCTAATAATCTTAAGAAATTATCTCCCATTATTTTTTTAATATCTTCATCACTATATCCCCTGTTTATCAGCTCTTCAGTTAGAACAGGAAGTTTATCCACACCCTCTAACCCCTCCGGAGTCACCTCAATCCCATCGAAATCAGTCCCAATTCCCACATAATCAGCCCCAACAAGTTTGACAACATGATCAATGTGATCTGCAACCTCCTTATATGAAGGCCGTTTAAGGGCAAACATTTCCATTTTTGCCTTCTCGTAAGCATCATTGTGTTGATCAGGATTATCTTTCCATAGCTTCTCAACCTCTTCAAAGGCATCACATAATGGCCAGAATTCCTTTGCATATTCACTATTCAGGAACGGAGGATAAAAATTAATCTGGACTACTCCACCAGTAGCAGCGATATCTTTAATCATCTGGTCTGTGAGATTTCTGGGATGATTAGCAATAGCCCTGCAACATGAGTGAGTTGCAACAACGGGTGATGAAGAGTATTTTATCACATCTCTAAACGAATCATCTGAAATATGAGAAACATCAATAAGCATACCCAACCTGTTCATCTCTTTTACTACCTCTATTCCAAAAGGACTAAGGCCGTTCCACCTCTTTTCCTTTGTAGCACATGAGTCGCAAATATTATTGTTTCCGGCATGTGTTAGTGTCATATATCTAACACCCATATCATAGAAAAGCCTCAGCAAACTAAGATCATCCTGTATTGGAAGCCCATTCTCCATTCCCAAAAAGATAGAGAGAACGCCGGTTTCAAAATTATCTCTTGCATCCTGAGCTTCAAGAGCAACTGCAACCTTTCCTTCACTAGCCTCGACGGCATCATATGTTCTGGCAATCATCTGCATAGCTCTTCTGGTTGCAGTATCGGCATTTATTGTATTTGGTGTATATATAGCAAAGAAGGCAGCATTGAGGCCGCCCTCTCTCATCCTAACGAAATCAAAATGTCCCTGATTAGATTTAATATTAATGTCAGCCCCCCCTAAAAGTCTGATTGGAGTATCACAGTGAGAATCAAGTACAAAGATACTTTCGTGTAAAGGTTTATTTTGCATGATATTTATGGAAATTTTCCATAAATATAGCAATTATTTTATTCTCTGAATTGAAGCTTGTGAGCTGGTTTCAATGTTTTTCATCGTTGGGTTACCCGCATATCTGAGTACAGAGCCCCCGGAAATTTCTGCAGATATAGTTCCTGTTACATTTGTTCTGATATTACTCACCCCACTAGCCTCAATCTCAACATCACGAACTATAAAATACTCAGCATCAAGCTGTGAGGCACCAGAAGCTTCAAAAGAGGCAGTTGTGGCAGAGCCTTTCAATTTTACATTGGTTGCACCTGAAATAGAGATATTAGCAATAGTTGAAGTGCCTGTGTATTCCATTTTTGATGCACCACTTCCTCCTACCTTAATGTCTGTAGACTCATGTTCAATTGTTACAACAGAAGCTCCTGAAATATCGTATTTCACATTTTTAAACTTACCCTTAATTTCAACTTTTGATGCGCCACTAACCTGAACAGATGACTCTTCCGAGTTAATGACAAGACCATCTGCAATAACTGCTCCGCTGAAATCTCCTCTAAAAGTGGCAGGGTAAAAAGCTCCTGAAGATTTAAGTTTTGCCGCTCCTGATAAAAAGACTCTATCCAGTTGATTAATAGTGATCTGAGCCTTAATATATTTAGTATTTCTTTTTAACATAGCAGGCATAGAATCAGTATCCAAATCAAGTTTCAATAGCCCGTTTTTGACACTCACATTAATATATTTGGCAATTTCCTTATTCGATGTGGTTGAGACCGAATTTTGTGATGACTTTGTAAGTGTGATATCAAAAATTCCTCCAGCTTCAATACCTGTAAAAAGGGGGACTTGATAGCTTCTGTTTATCTCCTGGCCAAGCATTAAAACAGAGACAAAAAGGGATAACAGTAATGTTAATATTTTTTTCATTTTTTTACTTTTTATTAGTTAGTTGTTTATAATTAAGATATTATGCATAATCTAGTTGTTCTATTTCCCGACTAATTCCAAAACATATTTTTCAAGCCTCTCAGCCCCATCAATCTTTTCAGCATAGTACTCCTTTAATATTTCTCTCCTCTCTCTTTTTGATATAGAATTAGGAAGTTGATCTGCAAGAGGAACTGACTCTTCATTAAGCTGCCTGAGTGTAGATTCAATATT
>JAGPLK010000007.1:37552-42868 GCA_018053445.1 Bacteroidales bacterium
TGCTTTTCCCCTAATAAACTGGGTTCTTACCGAAACCTCTTTTAATCCTGTTATCTGGGCAATCTCTTCGTAATCATAACCCTCAAAAAGAACCAGAGAAAGAACAAGTCTGTATCCATCTGCCAGCCTATTAATTGCCTCCTTTACCTGATTAACAGAAATTCCCTTAAATGAGTAGTCTTCATAAATATCATTATCATAACTTTGATTTCTTAACTCTTCGCTGTTCATTAAGTTATCGTTGGATTTTCTTTTTCTAAGCCTGTCAATTGATAGATTTATACACACTCTTGAAAGCCAGGAATCTCTCTCGTTTATACTATTGAATTCCTCTCTTGAAAAATATTTAAGAAGGGTATCGTGCATAACCTCTTCAGCCTCCATACTATTATTAAGTATTCTTAAGCTTATATAAAAGAGCTTTTTATGGCACTCATCATAAATCTGCTCCTCTTTGGATCTCCTGTGTTTAAAACTTTTAAAAATCTGAGTCATTTTCTCATTTTCCTATCATTTAAACGAAATCAATTTTTGATTGTTGCACGATTATAACTAATATTATTGAAAATTTACATAATGAATAATTCAATCTATAATTTTAAACTACCGGAAAATGAGCCGGTACTGGCATATCTGCCTGGCTCGCCAGAGAGAGCTGAGCTTGAATCAGAGCTTGAAAAACAGAGTAACACTAAAATTGAAATTCCATTAGTTATTGGTGGTAAAAAAGTATTTACCGGAAATACCGGAAAAGTTGTAATGCCTCACAACCATTCTCATACCCTTGCAATTTATCATAAAGCAGGAGAAAAAGAGATAAAGATGGCAATAGATGCTGCACTAGATGCTCATTCTGACTGGAATTCTCAGCACTGGACCACAAGGGCCTCAATAATGCTGAAAATTGCAGAATTGATAACCGTTAAATACAGGGCAAAACTCAATGCAGCAACTATGCTGGGCCAGAGCAAGAATATTTATCAGTCTGAGATTGATGCAGTTTGCGAAACAGCTGATTTTCTAAGATTTAATGTGTCATTTGCCTCCGAAGTATACAAAACTCAGCCCCTATCTTCTTTCAATCAGCTAAACAGGATGGAATACAGAGCACTGGAGGGGTTTGTGTTTGCCGTAAGCCCTTTTAATTTTACGTCTATTGCCTCCAATCTAAACATGGCACCAATCATGATGGGCAATACCACATTATGGAAACCGGCAACAACAGCCCTGTTATCCAACTATTATTTAATGGAAATTTTTATGGAGGCCGGGGTTCCTGCCGGAGTTATAAATTTTGTCCCGGGAAGCGGAGCTCTTATCGGCTCAACGGTAACTTCTGCCAAAGAGTTGGCTGGCATCCATTTTACAGGTTCAAACGGAACCTTCAATACACTTTGGAAAAGTGTAGCCAATAACCTGGAGCATTATAAATCATATCCAAGACTGGTTGGTGAAACAGGAGGGAAAGATTTTGTTTTTGTTCATCCAAGTGCTGATCCTGAAGAGGTTGCTGTTGGTGCATTCAGTGGTGCATTTGAATATCAGGGGCAGAAGTGTTCTGCAGCCTCAAGGATGTATGTACCTGAATCTTTATGGAATGAGGTAAAACAGAAAATGGTTGAATTAAGCAATTCAGTAAAGATTGGTGATCCAAGAGATTCGTCAAACTTTATAAATGCTGTTATTGATGAATCATCGTTTGATAATATTGTCAGCTATATAGAGTATGCAAAAAACTCAGAAAATGCGGAACTTGTTTTTGGTGGTTCATATGACAAGTCTAAAGGATACTTCATCTCTCCAACAATGTTTAAGACAAACGATCCAAATTTCAAAACTATGGAGGAGGAGATTTTTGGGCCTGTTCTAACTGCATATGTGTATAAAGATTCAGAGGTTGATAAAGCATTAGAAATGTGTGATTCAACATCTCCATACGGCCTTACAGGAGCAATATTTGGAAGAGACCGCATGGAAGTTGTAAAGGCTTGCTCAAAACTTCAGTACGCTGCAGGTAACTTTTATATAAATGACAAACCAACCGGTGCAGTTGTCGGGAAACAACCGTTTGGAGGGTCAAGAGGGTCAGGAACCAATGATAAAGCTGGTGGAGAGTTCAATTTAATAAGATGGGTTAGCCCCAGAACCGTAAAAGAGACCTTTATACCACCAAAGGATATTTTTTATGGTTATATGAAATAATCAAAACACAAACTGATCCTGTTTAGGGAAGAGCCCAAAAAGGCCTCCTGTATGAATAAAGAGGACATTGGACCCACAAGGTACTTTGCCCTCTTTTATTTCATTATAAAGCCCGTACATAGCTTTACCTGTATAAACAGGATCAAGTATTAAAGCCTCTCTTGATGCAATATGCCTGATGAATGCTAACTCTTCAGGACGACTGAGTGCATATCCAATTCCAATATATTGATCGTTTATCTCAATATCATCCTCTGTGAAAACCGATTTAAGACCGGCTATTTCTCCGGCTTCAACATTAATATTGTGTATTTTATTTGTAAAATACTCTCTGTCAGAAGCAACTGCAAAACCCAATACTCTCTTTCCAAGTTTAAGCTCTTTGTTTGCAGTACACAATCCAGAGTAAGTACCACCTGACCCAACAGCAACAACAACCGTGTCAAACACTGTTCCAATAAGTTTTTCCTGTTCAGATATCTCAGTCATGGCCTCATAATAACCAAGACTACCCATTGCATTTGAAGCACCTTCAGGAATAATAAAACATTTACTGCCCCTCTCCTTAAATAGCCTCTCTCCTATTTTATTCATAATTTCATCCCTGGAATCCCTGTACTCATCGGCATTACAGAAATTAATCCCTGCACCTAAAAGCCTATCAATAAAATAATTTCCCTCAATTTTTGGATTATCTCCTGATCTTAACAAAAGCTCACACTTCAGACCAAGCATTGTAGCCGCAACAGCTGTTGCTCTGCAATGGTTTGACTGAATACCACCTGTAGTTATAAGAGTATCGTAATTGTTGTCAATTGCATGTTTCAGCAAATACTCCAGTTTTCTTATTTTATTGCCTGAGAGTTCAGATCCTGTCTGATCATCTCTTTTAATAAAAAGATTAATACCCCAATCTTCTGATAATCTTTCAAGTTTGTCTATCCTGGTAGGCAAATTGGCCAGAGAAATTTTTTGTATCATATTAAGAAATCTTATTAAGTTCGCTTGCAATCAGCTCAACCATTTCATTAAACTCCTCCTCTTCAAAGAGTCTGGTTAACATAATTATCTTTCCATCAGGAGCTACAATGATATTCCTTGTAACACCTGCATCAGGCCCGCAAAACAGAGAGAAGCGCTCTCCCTCTTTATCAAGGGTCAGTGGGTAGGTAATATTCATATCCCTGGAAAACTTTTCAGTTGTCTCTTTATCCTCTTTATAGTCTACCCCTATGAGCATAAAATTTGGATTGCCGGAGAATCTCTTCCATATCCTCTCTTCAATGTGAGGCATCTCTTTTCTGCATACTCCACACCAACTTGCTGTAAATTGGATCATTATAATTTTCCCTTTATGTTCTGAAAGAGATTCAGTTTTACCATCTAAATATTCAATTTGAAAATCCGGGACACTATCACCCACTCCAACGATGTAGCCCCTGCTATCAGCTACTGGCTCCTGTATACTCTCAGGAGAGTTGATAACCCGGTTTTTGCAAGAAGAAATAATTGAAATTGCCAGTATTATTAAAACAAGACCTCTCTTCATAATTCTGTATTTATTGGTTATGGTTTAATGCAAATTTACTCTTTTATGATTACTTTTGCGTTCCAAAATTACAAAGATGAGAAAAATATTTTCCTTGTTTCTGGCCATAGCATTTTGCATAATATCCTTTTCAACACATGCACAAAGGCTGGACTCCAGGCTTTTTACTCCTGCAGCTGATTCTTTGCAATCTTTTTTTAAAAATCAAGCTTATGTTTTAGGTAAAATTAATGTTTCAAGGGTAGTGAAGAGCGGGAACACATTGACAATTACATTCTCCTCGGCTTTATCTGAATATCCTATGAGGGAAGAGAGCGTAGCCAAATCATATGAGATTGTAAGAGCCAGTATTCCTGAGCAATACAGACAAATGGCTTTAAAAATTGAATCTAACAGGTCTCAAATTGAACATTTGATACCACCATCACACAGATCATCGAGAAGAGCTGAATCTAAAAAGGATGTTAGAGATCACAAAAAAGGATTGAACGAACCTCCTCTTGTAAAAAAAGTGTCTTCAATTATTGAATCTCCTCATGGACTGGAGGGTAAACATATTGCTCTCTGGCAAAGTCACGGATTCTACTATGAACAGAAATTACTTAGATGGGAGTGGCAGAGAGCACGAATTTTTCAAACGGTGGAGGATCTTTACACTCAGTCATATGTCCTGCCATTCCTTGTCCCAATGCTTGAAAATGCAGGTGCCTATGTACTGATGCCAAGAGAGAGAGATACTCAGTTAAAAGAGATAATAATTGATAATGATATACCAGGCTCCGGATACAGAGAGACAAATGGTTCAAGGAGATGGAACAGTACAGATTCGCTTGGATTCAACACTCCTAAGGAGGTTTATATTTCAGGTGAAAACCCCTTCAGACTTGGAAGTGCAAGATTAGTTAGGAGCGTTGACAGTAAAGAAGAGGAGAGCAAAGCCATTTGGAGTGCACATATTGAAGAGAGCGGAGAATATGCTGTTTATGTATCTTACCAATCTCTGCTAAAAAGCACATCTGCTGCAAAATACACTGTATCACACTCTTCCGGAGAGACATCATTTATAGTTAACCAGAAAATGGGAGGTGGTACATGGATCTATCTTGGCACTTTTTATTTCAGCAAAGACAAAGAAAATCAGTTTGTATCGCTTACAAACAATACCGGGAATAATAAAGAATATATAACTGCCGATGCCGTTAAAATTGGTGGTGGATTTGGTAATATTGCCAGAAAACCTTCAGAGGAGGGCTCTCAGCTGAATGTTAAAAGTTCTTCCTCCGAACCTGTAGAGAAGATAAAAATAGACCTTGAAGTTGAACCAATAGTGAGTGGCTATCCAAGGTTTACAGAAGGAGCAAGGTATTGGCTCCAATGGGCAGGTTTTTCTGATACTATTTATTCACCAAACAAAAATGCCAATGACTATAACGATGACTATATGTCAAGAGGTAAATGGGTAAATGTAATATCCGGAGGATCAAAAGTTAATCCAGATGAAAATGGGCTAAAGATTCCTGTAGATTTATCATTTGCTTTCCATACAGATGCCGGCACTACTTTAA
>JAGPLK010000048.1 GCA_018053445.1 Bacteroidales bacterium
ACCCGCATTCTGAGCCCAAGAAGTATTGAGATTCCAATAAGAGCTTCGATTACCGAGAGAATTAACCCCATAATCAAAGCAAATGTCCTCATATCAGTGAGGCCGATAATTTTAAGATACTCGCTTACAACCAATCCGTTTCCTACAGGGTCTGCCAACTTCAGAAAGCCGGCAAGCAGGAAAACCAATCCGGTAATAACTCTTGCTATAGCCCTCACAAATTTCATAGCTCAATATTTTCTCTGATTCTTTCAAAAATCTCTTCAGGTTTTAGCATATCTCCCTCAGGGGATGAGCAGTCAATCCTGCGAAGTCCCTCTCCCCTGCCACACTCGTCTATGTATACATCCCTTACCCTCTCCTGAAATTTGATACTCTCTTCATGTATGTCTCTTGCTCCCTTAAGATACTCTCTGTCGCCTCCGCTTCTGTTTCCGTTTAGTTTGCTGTCAACAAAAGAGAGCGGGACATCAAGAAAAAGGTTTTTATCAGGCCTGGGAATACCAAAATGGCCATATTCGGCCTGGAAAATCCAATTTCGCAACTCTTCCGCACGGTCAAAGTCATTAATTTTTGCACACTGAAAGGCAATATTTGAATAGAGATATCTGTCAAGAATAACCACACAACCACTCTCCAGCCACTCTTTAATCTGAGAAGAGGCATCTCCTCTGTCACCTGCAAATAAGAGGGCTATCAGAAATGGGTGAACCTCTTCAATTCCGCCCAACTCTCCCCTGAGAAATCTGGATATAAGATCTCCATAAACAGGTGAATCATATCTTGGAAAATGGAGGAATCTAACCTCTCTTCCTCTCTCTTCAAAATATCTGCGTAACAGCTCAATCTGGGTAGATTTACCTGCTCCGTCCAGTCCTTCAAGCACAATCAACATAATTAAAACAGCTATATTTGTGACAGAAAACAAAGTTAGACAAAAAAGAAGAGATAAGATGATAACCATTGATAAAATATCCAGCCCTCTGATAATGGGGATTATAAACCTAAATAATGACTCATTTTACGAAGGGAGCCGATGCTCAACAGATGAGGAGTTCTGTCTGAGATACGAAAAATTACTGTCAGAGGGGGCTGATATCATTGACCTTGGAGCCTGCTCTACAAGACCCGGATCCATACCGGTAAGCGAAGAGGAGGAGTGGGAAAGGCTTAAGCCGGCTCTTAAAAGGGTGCTGCTTAACTATCCGGAGAGCGAGATCTCTATTGACACCTTCAGATCATCTATTGTATTAAGAGCCTTTGACTTTGTAGGAGATTTTATTATCAATGATATCTCTGCCGGAGAGGATGATCCGGATATGTTAAAAATGGCTTCCCGGCTTGAGCTTCCATATATTGCAATGCATAAAAGGGGTACCCCTGAAAATATGCAAACTATGTGTGACTATGAAAATGTGACTCTAACAGTAAGAGAGTATTTTGAGGATTTCATCAACAGAGCCACAGAGGCAGGGATCAAAGATATTATAATTGACCCCGGATTTGGTTTTGCTAAAAACCTGGATCAGAACTACAAGCTTCTGAGAGAAATGGATAATTTGAAAATTGAGAGAGGTAACTCCGGTAAATACTATCCCATCCTGGCAGGGCTCTCTCGCAAAAGTATGATTTATAAACTACTGGAAAAGGATCCATCTGATGTATTACATGCAACATCCGCACTTAATCTGACAGCATTAATAAACGGAGCCTCTATTTTAAGGGTGCACGATGTTAAAGAGGCCTCTGAAATTGTCAAAATCTACAAAAAACTAACTGAAAAGGCTTAATTTATTATTATTTTTGACTCTTTAATCAAGCAATATTATGCAACAACATCCAATTACATCGCTCTCTCCCGTTGACGGAAGGTATGCTTCTCAGGTTAGAGAACTTTCCGGATATTTTTCCGAATATGCTCTAATACGGTACAGAGTCTTTGTTGAAATTGAATATTTTATAGCTCTGTGCGAAATACCTCTCCCTCAGCTAAAATCAGTCACTGAAAATGAGAAGTCTCTTCTAAGGGAGATCTCCGGAAAATTCTCAATTGAGGATGCTCTGAGAATCAAAGAGATTGAAAAAATTACAAACCATGATGTAAAGGCTGTTGAATATTTTATAAAAGAGAGAATTTCAGGGAGTGCCCTTGAGAAAATGGGTGAATTTATCCATTTTGGACTCACATCGCAGGATATAAATAATACCTCTGTCCCTTTGTCTCTTCTTGAGGGAATCAGAGATGTATATCTTCCAAAACTCTCATCCATTCTTAACAAACTAACAGAGATGTCTGAAGAGTGGTCTGATATACCAATGCTTGCCAGAACTCACGGACAGCCAGCCTCTCCCACAAGGGTGGGCAAAGAGATCTATGTATTTGTATCCAGACTTAAAGAGCAGATTGAGATGCTGGAACACACAAAATTCTCTGCAAAATTTGGTGGTGCAACCGGAAATTTCAATGCTCATCATGTTGCATACCCTGAGATTGACTGGAACAACTTTGCAGAGACCTTTGTAAACGGGAAACTTGGACTCTACAGATCATATCCAACGACACAAATAGATCATTATGATCACCTCTCTGCTCTTTTTCACAATCTATCCAGGATTAATACAATTTTACTGGACCTCTGCAGGGATATATGGAGCTATATATCAATGGAGTATTTCAGACAAAGAGTCAAAGAGGGAGAGGTTGGCTCATCGGCAATGCCTCATAAAGTTAACCCCATTGACTTTGAGAATGCGGAGGGTAATCTGGGACTTGCTAATGCAATATTTACACATCTTGCAGAGAAACTGCCTGTCTCCAGGCTTCAAAGAGACCTTACTGACAGTACTGTTTTAAGAAATGTGGGAACCCCGATAGCCCATACAATTATATCATTTAACTCAATAGAAAAGGGGCTTGGCAAACTTATCATTGACAAAGAGGCCATCCGGGAAGATCTGGAGGCAAACTGGGCAGTTGTTGCTGAAGGGATTCAGACTATACTCAGAAGAGAGGGTTTTCCAAAGCCTTACGAGGCCCTTAAGGCTCTTACCAGAACCGGAAGACCAATCGACAGCAATGCAATTAAGGAGTTTATTGACCAACTTGCTGTCTCCGAAAACATAAAGGACGAGTTGAGGAAAATCACGCCGTTTACATATACAGGAATTTAAATAACATATCTTATGAAAAGGATAGCTGTACTTACCGCTCTGCTCCTTATTACAAATCTGCTTCGCTCTCAGGCTATTGATTTTGACACCCATTTTACAGGCGAGAGGCTCAGGATTGATCTGGTATTTGCCGGAGATGCAGAAAAACAGGATATTTATCTGGAGGGGCTTACTCTGGAGCCACATTGGAGCGGAACAAGGAGCAAACTGGCAGACCCTTTCAATTATGGGGAGTTCCGGATTGAGGTGAAAGAGAACAATAAAATTATTTATTCAGCAGGATTCAATAACCTTTTTCAAGAGTGGCGTACTACTTCAGAGGCAAAAGAGAACAAGATGGCTTTTACCGGATCCTGCAGGATTCCATTTCCAAAAGAGAGGGTAGATCTTATATTTTATGAGAGAGTTAAGGCAAGCGGGAAGTTTTCTCAACTGGCAAAATTCAGCATAGATCCTGCCGATAAATTAATTAAGCGAGAGATAGAGCATAATTTTAAAACAGACACAATCCACTACTCCGGAGATCCGTCAAAAAAGGTAGACCTGTTATTTATTGCAGAGGGCTATACTCAGGAGGAGATGGGAAAATTCAGGCAGGATGCTAAAAGATTTGCATCTTACCTTTTCAATACTGAGCCATACAAATCACGGATGAAAGATTTTAATGTATGGGCTGTAGAATCAGTATCACAGGAGAGTGGTCCCGATATTCCCCACTATGGTGTTTGGAAGAACACTGTTGCATCATCAAACTTCTATACTTTCCGTACTGACAGATATTTAACGGCACCTGATCATAAAAGGGTCTCAACTCTTGCATCTTTATCTCATTGTGATGCAATGTATGTAATTGTAAACACAGACAAATACGGCGGGGGAGGAATTTACAATTACTACGGGTTAAGTATGTCAGATCATAAATTTGCTTCAGAGGTTTTTGTACATGAGTTTGGCCATAGCTTTGCAGGGCTCGCAGATGAGTACTACTCTTCAGATGTTGCTTACGAAGATTTCTATAATTTAAAGGTTGAGCCCTGGGAACCTAACATAACAACACTTGTTGATTTTGATTCAAAATGGAAGGGGCTGATTTCTCCTGGGACACCTGTTCCAACTCCTCAAAACAGCACATTCTCCAATACAACAGGGGTTTTTGAAGGTGGTGGATATATGGCAAAAGGAATTTTCAGACCTGCAATTGAGTGCAGAATGAAGAGCAACGAAGCCCCCGGGTTCTGTGAAGCCTGTAAGGCTGCAATAAACTCTATGATTGATTACTATACTAAATGAAGATTAGAAAAGATTATAAATACATTTTGTTTGACCTGGACAGAACATTGTGGGATTTTGATGCCAATGCCAGAAACAACATCTACCAACTACTTGACAAATACAATGTTCCGGTAGGTGATAAATCTGAATTCTTTGAACAATATGAACAAATAAACCACATATTGTGGGCCGGTTACGAGAAAGGAGATATCAAAAAGGAGGAACTTAGATGGTTAAGATTCCATAAAGCATTTAACCTTTATGGAATTGATGATGAAAATTTTTCAAAAGAGTTTGGTGAAGTATATCTTGATGAGATGCCAAATCAGAATATTCTGATGCCTCATGCTATGGAGGTGCTTGAAAAACTTCATATGAAGGGTATAAAAATGGCTGTTGTATCAAACGGGTTTAAAGAGGTTCAGTACAGAAAACTAAACAAATCCGGAATTGATAAGTTTTTCCAGGCCGTAATGATTTCTGAAGAGCAAGGTGTACACAAACCCTGCCCAATTATTTTTAAACGGGCAATCAAGGCTATCGGCGGCGATAAAAAAGAGACCCTGATGGTTGGGGATGATTTTGCAAATGATATTGAAGGGGCTATGATTTTTGGAATAGATCAGTTTTTCTATAATTATAAAAACACCCCTTGTGACGGTGGCCCTACATATGAATCTAACAATCTCAGAGACCTCCTTATCTGAGACCTATTTTTTATCCTCCAGAATCAGATAGAGATCCTCGTTCTCCTTATAGAACTTGTACTGCTCCCTCGCAAATTTCTCAAGACTATCTTTGTTTGAGCTAAGTTCGTGCAGCTTCTCCTCAATTGATTCAATCTCCTCTCTGTAATATCTCTTCTCCTTCTCCTGAGAACTGATACTGGATACTACCCTGGAACACTTTATCAGAGAATTGCTGTCAAAGAATGTGATCCATACAAAAAAAACGACAGTAACAAGCAGATACTTGTTTTTTACTATTTGCCAGAATCTTGTTTCCTTGAATTTATTGAACATATGAGCGCTGCAATCAAATTGATATGCAAAAATAGAAATATAATTTGTTATTTTTGTTGAATATACAATCTATCTATAAGTTCGATATGACAAAACCAACACTACTGGTATTGGCCGCCGGAATGGGCAGCAGATACGGAGGGCTTAAACAACTTGACGGAGTGGGCCCTTCCGGGGAGACAATCATGGATTATTCAGTTTACGATGCAATTCAGGCTGGGTTTGGAGAGGTAGTTTTTGTAATCAGAAAACACTTCCGCTCAGATTTTGAGGAGAGAATAAGAGCCAGATACGGAGATAGAATCAAATTTAACTTTGTTGAGCAGGAGCTGGAAAACATTCCCGTTGGATTTAAGTTAAATAAGGAGAGGAGCAAACCCTGGGGAACAGGACATGCAGTAATGATGGCAGCGCATGCTATCACAACTCCCTTTGCAGTTATAAATGCTGACGACTACTATGGACAGGATTCATTCAGGATCCTGGCAGACTTTTTAAATTCTGTTGCCGGAAAAAGCGGAGAGTATGCTATGGTAGGTTTTATGACAGCCAATACCCTTTCTGAGGCAGGAAAGGTATCAAGAGGAATATGCAGTTCAGACGCAAACTCTCTTCTCACTTCAGTAGAGGAGCATCATAATATCTTTGAAGAGGAGATTGACGGATTAAAAAAAATCATGGGAGACAACTCTGCAGGAGTAAGAGTGGAAATTGATAAAATGGCTCCGGTTTCAATGAATATGTGGGGATTCACTCCAGACTATTTTACAATGAGTGACCAGCTTTTTATTGAGTTTTTAAACAAAAATATTGAGAATCTGACATCTGAGTTCTACATTCCATATGTTGTTAACAAACTTATATCCAGTGGAAAAGCAACCTGCAAACTACTGTCAACTCCTGACAAATGGTTTGGAGTAACATTCAGGGAGGATAGAGAGAGAGTGGTAGAGAGCCTCTCCAATTTAGTTTCCGGTGGTAAATACCCTACCCCTTTATTCTAATTTCCCATGCAACTTAATAAGTACTTTAAATATCTTGACTCGTACCTACCTGACCTAAAACAGAGCTGGATTCTTCTTGCGCTTACTGCGCTGGTAGGTATGCTGGTAGCCGGATTCGGAACACTTGCAATCTCATTTGCAGTCCCATCTGCAGCTAAATGGGCAGATTTAATAATATATCCACTTGTATTTCTTCCAGCTACAATATTTATAATAGGGGAGATTCGCAATCAGAGAGAAATGAGCCTTATTGAGCCAAACAGAATCCCCCCCACCCGGCCGGTTAACTCAAAGAATTTTGGAAAACTTGGGATGACTTTAAGCTTTATAATCATCTTTTTCCTGATTTTTACTTTTAATATTGCTACAGAACCCCTTTATACATGGATGGGTGTTCCGGATTTTATCAAAGAATTTTACGATAACATGAAGCTCAATCCGTGGAGCTCATTCCTGACAGTTGTAATATTTGCACCCCTGTTTGAGGAGTTACTTTGCAGAGGCGTTATCTTAAGAGGACTCCTTCATCACATCACACCCGCAAAAGCAATATTCTGGTCTGCTCTTATGTTTGCAGTTATGCACCTGAACCCATGGCAGGCTCTCCCGGCATTTATGGTTGGTTTACTGATGGGGTGGATATACTGGAAAACAGGATCACTACTCGCCACCATTTTTATACATTTTGTTAATAATGGATTCTCTTTTATGATTACCCTCCTCTTTCCGGATATGGGAGCAGATGCCACTTTCTCATCCCTGATGCCATTTAATCAATACATAATTCTTTATGTTTTTTCAATTTTGTTTACCATCGCATCCCTTTGGTATTTAAAAAGCAACTATGACAAATCTGTATCCACTGAAGTTTAAACCCATACTTAAAGAGAGAGTCTGGGGAGGAGAGGTATGGCAAATAAGCGGTCTTGATGACGACACCTCTCTTGTTTCAAATGGTTTTCTTCGTGAAAACACTATTAACGAATTAATTGAGACATATCTCGGGGAATTTACCGGAGATGCTATATATGAATCGTTTGGAAATATATTTCCGCTTCTGGTCAAAATTCTGCAGATAAATGACTCTCTCTCTCTTCAGCTCCATCCATCTGATGAAATTTCGCTTGAGAGACACGACTCTTACGGAAAGACAGAGTGCTGGTATATTCTTGAGGCTAAGCCAGATTCTAAAATATACCTGGGGCTCAACAGAGATCTTACACCTCAGGAATTCTATGAACACTGCCAGAATGAGAGCGTAGAAGGGATTATGAATATTATAAATCCTAAAAAGGGGGATTTTGTATTTATAGAACCCGGGACTCTCCACTCCGCAACCGGAGGGATCACTGTTGCCGAGATTCAGCAGGTATCAGACATCACATACAGAGTTTACGACTGGGGAAGAGAGCATAATCCTGAAACTGCCAGAGAGATGCACCTTGATGAGGCCATAGATTGTATAAATTACAGAAAACTTGAGATTAAGCCCCCACTCTACCTTAGAAATGATGAATTTCTATCAGTGAATGGATCCAGGAAAAACCTCGCAGATTGCAGCTACTTTAAAGTCTCTCTCATTGAAGTTAATGAAAAAGAGCGTCTTGAAAGCGACATCTTTAATAGTTTTATAATTTACTTTTCGGTTGACGGAGAGGCAATTATTAAAGGTGGAGATGGTGTAGTATCCCTGATGAGGGGGGAGTGTGCAATATTACCAGCCTACATTGGCGAGTACACAATAGAAAAGGCAACACCATCGTGTCACCTTCTGGAAATAATTGGTAAGCCGAGAGTTAATTAATCCTCATCATCCCACCAGAGAGTATCCATAACTCCATCCATCTCTCTCCGCTCTTTCTTGGTTGGTCTGCCGGTGCCTCGCTCTCTTACCATATGCATTGTCTCTTTAGGAACTAATAACTTATCGAGCTCAGACTGTGGGGTAGTATTTTGAACAAACTCCTCAACCAGTCTGGCGGGCTGTCTTTTATCGATAGGAGTTTTTACATTGAATGAATATGTAACTATGCCTTTTCTGACAGTAACTCCATCTCCGCTCTTTATCTCACGGGAGGATTTAGCCTCTGTTCCATTAACTTTTACCCTCCCGCTTTTACAAGCATCGGCTGCTTCAGAACGGGTTTTAAAAACTCTTATTGACCAAAGGAATTTGTCAAGACGGCTCATATCCTGAAATATTTAAGAATATTTATTTTGTGTTGCAGATATTCATTGTACGCTCAACACCAATTGTTCCAAATGAACGGATAGCATCAGCAGCCTTATCACAGATGAAAGGCAACTCTTTACGCTCCCGCTCACTCCATCTGCCCAGGACATAATCAATTTGCCCTCCGTCTCCAAAGTTATCACCAATTCCAACCCTGAGCCTTGCATAATTAGTATGACCAAGAGTGGCTGCAATATCCTTAAGACCATTGTGTCCCCCGTCACTGCCCTGTTTCCTCATTCTCAATGTACCAAGAGGGAGTGCCAGGTCATCAACAATAACAAGCATATTCTCTACCGGAATCTTCTCTGCCTGAAGCCAGTAATTTACTGCCTTTCCGCTTAGATTCATAAAAGTAGAGGGTTTTAAGAGAATAAAACTCTTTCCTTTGTAACGATATTCGGCAACAGAACCCAGACGACGACTCTCAAAAGAGATGTTGGACGCCCCGGCAAGGACATCCAACACATTAAAGCCAATATTGTGACGGGTATCTGCGTATTCAATGCCGATATTTCCTAAACCGACTATTAAAAAACTCATGCCCGTATCAGTTTACTATTTGTTTGCAGCAGCAGCAGCGGCAGCAGCACCAATAGCAGCACGGGTCATCTTAACAGCGCAGATAATTGAACTCTTAGGGCTAAGAATCTGAACTCCATCATAAGATAGTTCGCCGGCTACAATTGTTTTTCCCAGCTTAAGGTTTGTAATATCTACATTAAGTGTATCAGGAAGCTTATCAATCATTGCAGATATTTTAAGCTTACGAGTAGACTGCATTAGTTTACCACCCTGCTTAACACCATCAGAGTTTCCGCTAAGAACAACGGGAACATTGATAGTTACAGGTTTTCCCTCAGCAATGGCAAGAAAATCCACATGCAGAGGCTCATCTGTTACAGGATGATACTGTGAACTGTGGAATGTAGCAAGATACTTTTTGCCATCAATATTCAATTCAATAATGTAAGAGTTTGGAGTATAGATAATTTGACCAAGCTCCTTTTTATCGATAGAGAAAAGGATATTCTCCTTAATATTCTCTCCGTAAAGTACGCAAGGAACGCGCTCCTCTCTTCTTAATGTTTTTACAGCCTGTTTGTTTGAAACCTTTCTTGCAAGGCCCTCCAGTTGAATTGTTTTCATAAAAATAATTTAAAATGTGTTACTCAATCCGTTTTCCGGATCCCATCGCACCAAAAAGCTTGACTTTTTTTAAGTTGCCGAGGCAATTTTGGGAGCGCAAAGTTAATGAAAAATATCAATTAACCAATTTTGTACGCTGATTCCACTCAAATGTCCGGTAGAATGTCTCCAGATCACCTCCCGGTATTTTAGGTATATATACTGATAATCCCGAAAAATTATCTATAGGAATGTCCAGAAAGTTTTTTGTAGCCTTTTTGAGAATAACAGCCTCTCCGCTCTCCTTTTGGAATTTCAGTAACTGAGACGGAGTTGCTATTTTTGAGATATAATGCTCAAGATCAAAAAAGTAATCCTGCCCAAGCCTGAAATAGGGCTGAACGCTACTTCTGCTGACAGAAACCATTTTTTCCCTGTTTTGGGTAAATATCTCTTCACACACTACTGCAATATCCTCAATCTCATCCGTATCATAGAGAGCAATTGTTGCAGAATTATACAGTGTATATGGGCTATCCCCCTTTGGAACATAATAGTTGTAAAAAATATTTGCAACCTCTTCAAGATCTGCCCTGTACTCAAATAAAGGGAGCATAACGCTTTCATAAGGGAATCCGGTGGCAAGTATCTCTGTAGGTGATGCCATAATATAGTCTGCCTTTTTCCTTAATTCATATGCAACCTCAATCCCTCCCATAAAACAGCAGTCAAAAATCAAAAACTCTAATTTATATGGTATCGCATCTCTTAGCTCAGATACCTCCATCTCAACTCCCCTATCCTCACCAAAGGATTTCACAATAGATGAAAATGGATCTTCGAATCTTACTCCGGGAAATTTATTATTTCCATAATAGCCCTGAGGTAACCAGCCTGAGGCGTGAGACCATAGAATAACTCCATAATTATCTGCCGGAAAAATAGTCTTTATCTTAGTAAGAACACCCTTTAGAACCTCAGGAGAGGCCGAGTTGTGATCTTCATAAAAAGCCACAATGTCCTCAACAAAAAGGCCATTCTGGTCTTTGTACATTCTAACCAGTTCAGGCTTCTCTCCTTTAATATGTTTATAAACAAGAAGAATATTCTTATCATTTACAGATGGCACATACCCATCCCTGAGAGCTTCCACATTATCCTTTGCGTATGTACTTAAATTATTATTGGCTGCAAGATAAAGCAGCACAACCCTGTCATAATCCCTCCCCAGCCCTATCTTCTCACAAGAGACGCCCAAAAACAGGGAGATAAGAATTAGAGAAAGCAGACTATATACTCTAACCTTCATCACACTAATCCTTTACTGAAACAATTGAATAACCCACACCCCTGATATTCTCAATTGAAAGGGGCGTCCCCTCAAGTTTCCGTCTTGTTTTGTAGACAAGAACATCAAGATTATTAATATTATCAATATTATGATCACCCCAGACCTTAATAATTATCTCATCAACTGAACAGATTTTGTTTTCATTCTCAAATAATACCTTCAAGAATTTGTTCTCGGTTTTTGTCAGCGGAATCAATTTGTCTCCATTTTTAATACAACATTTATCAGCAAGGTAGTATTCGTTGTCCAGAACCGGCTCTCCGCCTGCTGCATCTATAAGCTGAAAAGCTCTGACAATTCTCAGGTGAAGCTCCTTGAGTCCAAAAGGCTTACGAAGATAGTCGCAATTACCCAATCCCAGCCCCTTAACAACGCTCTCCTCGTCTGAAAGCGATGTAATAAAAATTATCTGAACAGAGCTGGTTCTTCTTATTATTTTAGCCAGATTAAACCCGTCAATCTCAGGCATATTAACATCAAAGAGCATTAACTCAGGTTTAAAGTCAAGAAACTGCTCATATGCAGACTGACCATTATCCGTATACCTTACATCATAACCATTAAAAGTCAGAAATTGATACATAATCTGACCAAACTCTCTCTCATCTTCTGCTATTAGAATTCTTCTTCTTTTCATCCTTTTTTAACTGTAAAGAAAAATTTACTGCCCTTCCCCGGTGTGCTCTCCACTTTAACATCTCCCTTATGACTCAGAGCAACCCATTTTACATAGTTAAGCCCCAATCCAAAACCCTTACCTTTTGTTGCATGTTCTGCAGATTTAACTCTGTAGAACCTTTCAAATATTCTCTTTTGATCAGCAGGAGCAATCCCTATACCATTATCCTCTACAATTATAGTAATATAATGCGGATTTTCCTCAGCATAAATTTTAATATGCACACTGTCAGATGAATATTTAACAGCGTTCTCAATAAGATTACCCATAGCATTTGATATATGAATCTTATCTCCGTAAATCAACATAGCCGGATCAAAGAGAGGCTCAATCTCTATATTTTTATCACTTCTGTTAAAGTAATGATTAAGGTACTGCGAGATGGACTCCATAAACGGAAAGTTCTCTTTTATAAGATTAACCTTATTCTTTTCCAGTTTATTAATATCAAGCAGTTTTTCAATAAGTCTGTTTATATAAATAACCTTATTTCTGGAGAGTTCCAGAAAATTATTCACCTCACTCTTTTCACTATACATCTCAGCCATCTCAATTGAAGAGAGAGCACTCTGCAAAGGAGACCTAAGCTCATGAGTAAAGAAACTGGTAAGATTCTCCTTAAGTTGCGCAAGAGTAATCTGCCTGGACAACATCTTAAATTGAAGAACAATAGCAACGACAATAAAAACCAGTAAGACCAGAGATGCCAAACCAATAAGCAAAAAATCACCTTTGTAAACAAATAAGGGATAATAAATTTTAGCGTGCAGAATTAACGTTTTAGAAACATTAAGAGGAACTTCAGTAGTAAATGAAGAATATGTAGAAGATAGAAAATTGTTTTCATTTTCTTTAACAACTACTTTGTCTAATTCTTTATCTAAATATGTTAACACAAAATTAGCATCTTTCATTTCGGAATGAAGAACTGAGCTAAAAATAATCGCTAAGGAATCCAAATTCATAGGATAGTTAGATTTGAGCAAATCTTGAAAAACTTGATCCATGGATAACTTTAAAGATCTTTGATTACCTGTGGAATCATATTCAATGACTAATCTTTGAGAAATTTCCGAAATATTTCCATTATTCTCTTTATCATTTTGCAAAAACTCAATGTTAACTTTATTCTTAAGAGAACTATTATTAACTCTTTTATCAAGTTCTAAATTAAGTGCTGTTAACAATGCGGACTCGCTACTTGCTCTAAAATCAGCACGTTCGTTAACAATTACCTTATAAAGCCAGACACTTTGAACGACTAATAGAGAAAAAATTACTATAATTGACAATGTCAGAGCTTTACGTATCATAATCTAAAAATTAAGGTAAAAGTAAGGAAAATGTAAGTAAACAGAAAGGATTAGGGGAAAATTACATATCATATTTGTATTGAAAAAATGAACTAAAAAATTATTGCTATGGAAACAAATGAAAATGTAATGACTCCTGAAGAGATGGCTCAACTTTGTGGTGGTATTAAGTATGATATTATTGTCGACAAAGACGGGAATATTACAATAAGAGTAATCCTTGATTAAATTTGTCCCACTTTTTTAAATTAATGCATGAAATCATTCCCGTTCTTTTATCAGCATGACTCCATGGACTGCGGTCCTACCTGTTTGCGGATGATTGCAATGCATTACGGAAAGCACTATTCGCTTGAAACCCTGAGAAAACGCAGTGAATTTTCCAGACTGGGAGTCTCTATGCTTGGTATTAGCCAAGCTGCGGAGAGTATTGGATTCAGAAGTA
>JAGPLK010000049.1 GCA_018053445.1 Bacteroidales bacterium
GGATAGGAGACTCCTCTCTCCTTAAACTCGGAAAAGAGCAGGCGATATGCTTGTGTCATAATCAAAGTATTACTCGCCTTAAGTGAGATAATAATCTGATCAAAATTATTTTCTTCAGCCATTTTTATCCACTCCATTGCAGACTCCTTCATGCCGAGAGGTGAATCTCCAAATTTTTCAATTATTCTTGGTCCCAGAGATCCGTGATTAACACCAATCCTAATTGCAACTCCTCTTTTTTTGCATATTTCAATAAGTTTGGAGAATTTTTCTTTAGCTACATTTATATCACGGGCAAAATTGCCCGGATTAATTCTCACCTTGTCTGCATATTCGGCAACGGCAATAGCTACATCGGCAGTAAAATGGACATCGGCAGAGAGTGGGGTGGTGATTCCTGAATCTCTGAGCCTTCTTTTAACTTCCGATAAAGCCTCCACCTCTTTCATCCCTTGTGTGGTAAGGCGAATTAACTGAGCTCCTGAATTAGAGAGATTTACGCACTGTTTAAAAGAAGCATCAATATCCTGAGTAGGAGTGTTGCACATTGTTTGAACCACAATTGGATAATCTCCTCCAAAATAGATATTACCTACTTTAACAATTACTTTTTTCATTTTGATTTAATATGGAAGAAAAGAGATGCACTAATTATGAACTGATTAGGGTAGGAGTAGAGAGGTCTTGCAGAATCTCCTTTTCTTGGATCGTGCAGATAGGTAAAAGAGTAGTTATAATTCGCTTCCAGATGAACTTCAAAGGGCTTTAAAACAACAGCTAATCCTCCTCCTGCAATTATTCCAAACTCCATTCTGTAATCATCAGGTTCAAATGTATATGATTCAGGTTCTAGCCTTTTATTTCTGTATGCACCATATCCTCCAATATTTAAAAGAAGGCGCATTTTCCAGAAATCTATATGAAACTGTGAAACTAAAGGAATTTGATACATCTCTGTGATATATCTGGTTCCTCCCATTTCAAATCCTGTCTCCAGGTGAGACACCCCTGTCTGAAATCCAAAATATGGTGAAGCCCCCCAAAGATCATGATAATAAGTATATAATAATGAGTAGTTTTTAATGGTGTTAACAGGACTGTGATCTTTAGGAGGGGAATAATTAACATTACTTATATTATAGCCCATTCTAACACCGGCCATATGAACCTTGTTCTGAGATTGAAGATTCACAGATATGGAAATAATTAAAAAAATAACCAGCCCAATCCGTTTCATTTAAAGATCTCATTAAGATTTATACTCTGCATAATTTCCATTCCCTCTTTTAAGTCAATAATTTCTGATCCGGATGGCATTTTATATAATCTAACCATTTCAGGTTGTTTTCTCTCCTTTAAGATACCGGAATCCAATATACCATTTCCATTTGTGTCTCTGAATATCCTTATTGAATATTTACCGGGGTCCAGATATTTAAATTCAATTTTTGAATCGGATGAGATTTTATATGACCTGAATATTTTATCCCTGGATTGATTTATCAGCTCAATAACAAAAGAACCACTATTAATACCAGAAACATCTAAATCGATTCTTCCCAGCTGTTCGCTTTTTGGAAGCATTATTTTGTTGGCAGTTGAGTCATTTGTATTACCTGATATATCTTTGAATGCACCCTTCCCTAATGACAATATGTAATCAAATCCCTGTTGAAGAGTTATTTCAGGCTTGATGATGTACTTTCGGATCTCAATACTATCAGGAATTATTCTGTATTTTTCTACTTTTTCCACTCCTTTAGTCGTTAAAGAAGTAAACTTTATGCTGTCAGAGGAAACTATTTCAATAGGAGCAGGAAAGATAATCTGGTAACCATCCTTCTCTACCATAGCAGGAGTTGCATCAAGCTTCAGCTCAAGAAGATTTGATCTTTTTTCCGGTCTGTCTTTAACTCTCTGATCTTGTTGTTTGGCCTTCCTTGGTAAAGGAAATCTCAGAGATTCTCTGGCCAATGTTAACTTGTCTGTTGAATCTGTTTTATAATATTTAATATCAAGGTTTAATGTATCAGGTATTCTTTTAATGTCTCCTTTAATCCACAAAACCAGACTATCGCGTTTTATGTTAAATTGCTTTATAAGATTAACAGAGTCAATTTCTTTAAAGCCTAACGAATCAATCATTACATCAGATGCATTAAACTTAACATAACCAGAATTTTCAGATACTCTTTCGTGTTTTTTTATAAACTGTTTGTCATTCTCCTCTTTAAAAAGATATAGTCTGAAATCACTTTTTCTAGCCAGAGAGGCAGTAGTATCTTTTGGATCAACATATTTAAGTTCCTCCATCCCTCTCTTCATTACCTTGACAGGAGAGAAAAGCGTATCAAGAAAAGCAAGCTTTTCGTTTTCCGGATTATATATGTTATTCCCATTGTCATCGGTGAATGCAATGACTCTGTAGGGAACATGCTTTAAATTTGTGATAGTGAAATAGCCCCATTTATCACTTTTTGCAATAGCAGAAGGTAAAGTGTTGTAAAGCACAGAGTCCGAATGATTTTCGTAAAAAGCCAAAGTCGCATTGGGAATAGGTAAAAGAGTAAAAGCATCCAGTATTTCTGCAGTTGCAATCAACGAGTCAATATTTGCACCCGTAGAGAAAGAGTACCTGTAAGGGGGCAACAAGTTCCCTTCGTTATTGTCGGCAATTGAACTATTGAATGCAATATTGTATGTTGTCTCAGATTTAAGTGAATCCGGAAATTCTGCAATAATACTTTTTCCTCTTACCTTAGTCTCAATTCTTTTTTTAACGGGAGGAGAGACAACAATATTTTTTTCAGCATCTTTAAGAACTACATACTCGTTAAATGTTAGCTCTATTTTTTGACCATAAACAGGAAAGTTAATCTTGTTAGTATCCGGATTAACTTTTAAAAGAATAGGTGCAAGAGTATCCTTTTCTCCTCCGGAAGGGGGAGCTGTTGTATTGGCACAAGAGGGAAGTAACTGGGAAACTGTAAATAAAAATAGTATTCCTAATAGTACTCTTCTTAAAATTTTAATCTGCATCTTTTTTTATTGGTTATCTTTTATCTCTGAGCGGACAACACTCATAACTCCTTTAACACTTGACATCTGCTTCATTAATTTGTCAAGATCTTCTACGCTGTGGACATACAAATCAATATAACCTTCAAATATACCATCGTGGGTCTCTATGAATATCTTTCTGATATTTACGCTTAGAACAAGTGTAATATACTGAGTCAATTCGTTTAGTATTCCGAGTCTGTCTATACCCCTCATATTTATTCGGGCTAAAAAAGATAGTACTGTATGCTTACTCCATTTAGCCTTTACAATACGGTCACCATCACGAGCTGCAAGATGAATTGCCTCGGGACAGCTGTTTTTATGGACTATTACGATATCATTGTCGTCAATAAACCCAATAACTTTATCTCCGGGGATTGGCCTGCAACAGGTTGCCACCTGGTATGAGAGAGTCTTTTCAATTGGGTTCTCCCTAAGAAGGAAATCCTTTTTAATGTCAATCTTAGATCTCTTTTCATCTTTAACAGCAGGATTCAAATTTGATGACTCGTCCGAAAGTTCTTCTTCTCCTTTCCACTCAACACTACCATCTGAATCACCGCCTGTAATCTTTGAGAATTGTAAGCTCCAGTAACGAACAAATTTACTAGTTGTATTCTTCTTAAGAACTTTGGATAGATCTGTTAAGTCGATAATATTTGCTCCAATTTTACTAAAAAGCTCTTCTCTGTTATTTAGTTTATAATTTTCCGAAAGTTTTCTGTATACTCTGGATTGTGGCTTAATCCCCATCCCTTTAAGCCTTTCATCAAGGATCTCCTGTCCTTTTTTCTGAGAGTCCTTAATTTCTGACTTTAAAGCATCAAGTATTAGTCCTTTTGCTTTTGGAGTTACAATAAATTCCAGCCAATCTCTTTGAGGTCTTTGTGACTCGGCTGTTATTATCTCAATCTGATCTCCATTTCTTAGTTCGTAAGTAAGTGGCACTAGTTTAAAATTAGCCTTTGCAGCAATCGCTTTATTACCAACTTCAGTATGTATCGCATAAGCAAAATCGAGTGCGGTTGCACCTTTTGGTAAAGCTCTCGATTCTCCTTTTGGTGTAAAAACATATATTTCAGACGAGAGTAGTCCGGTATGAAACTTATCAAGGAATTCTAAGGCATTCACATCTGGATTCTCCAGGACCTCTCTTACAAGATTCAACCATTTGTCCATATCTCCTTCAGAGGGTGATGATCCTTTGTAATTCCAATGTGCAGCAACGCCTCTCTCAGCCAAATCATTCATTCTGGATGACCTTATCTGGACCTCAATCCAGTTGCCCTGCGGCCCCATTACAGTACAGTGCAGAGCTTCATAACCATTGATTTTAGGTGTGCTTACCCAATCCCGTATTCTGTCTGTTTTTGAAAGATAGATTTCTGTAATTAGTGAATAAATATGCCAGCACTGAATCCTTTCCGGCTGATCTTCTTTGGCTTCAAAAATTATTCTTACAGCATAAAGATCATATATCTGTTCAAAAGGGATTGACTTAGCATTCATCTTTCTCCAAATAGAGTAGGGGCTTTTTGTCCTTTTAGAGACAGAAAACTCATACCCGGCCTTTTTTAAGCTCTCTGAAATGGGCTCCATAAAGCTATCCATTGCTATGCCTCTTTCGGCAATAGTTTGAGAAATTTTTATTTGAATGCTCTCAAATTCTGAAGGCAATGTATGCATTAGCCAAATATTTTCCAATTCTGATTTAATGCTGTATAATCCAAGACGATGTGCCAGAGGAATAAAAATGTACATTGTTTCGCTGAGAATCTTAGACCTTTTATGCTCAGGCATGTACTCAATAGTACGCATATTATGGAGTCTGTCTGCAAGCTTAATCAGTATTACCCTCACATCGTCGTTCAAAGTAAGCAGAATTCTTTTAAAATTTTCTGCCTGACTACTTGTTCCACTATCAAAGGCACTTTTGATTTTTGTAAGCCCGTCAACAAGAGAGGCAATTTTTGCTCCAAATAACCGTTCAATATCATCAGTATTATACTCTGTGTCTTCTACTACATCATGAAGCAGAGCTGAGACGATTGATTTGTATCCAAGGCCAATCTCCTGGACAACAATTTTTGCAACAGATATTGGATGCAATATATATGGTTCACCAGAACGCCTTCTAACACCATTATGTGCTGCTCTGGCAAATTCGAAAGCTTTAAGAACAATTTCATATTCTGACTGATTTGCACAGCGTTTTAAACTTGCCAGTCTTAGTTCTTCAAACTCTCTGTCTATGAGTTCGTTATCCTTATCTGTAAACATAGTTGATTAATAAAGTAAATCTCTTTTTCCGCTTTTTATTAATGCCAGTTTAGATGCTACGTCATTTCTTTTTTTCTCATCTGAGATAAAAGAGAGCTCCCTCTCTATCAAGTCATAACCAGCTTTTTTTGTTTGCTCAGATGAGTAATCTTCTAAATATTCGGCAAGTGTAAGCATTGCATTTGGTGTACAAAATCTTCCGATAAAACCCGGAATTGCATACTCCATAAAATGCTCGCCGGTTCTTCCGACCCTATAACAAGATGTACAGAAACTTGGAATGAATTCCCTAGTCAGAAGCCATTCAATTACTTGGTCTAATTCTCTTCTGTCGCCAACTTCAAACTGCTCTCTGTCAAGCTCTTGGTTTTTTCCTCTCTCCTCCTGATATCCCCCAATTTCTAATCTTGTCCCTGCATCAATTTGAGAAACTCCAAATTCAATAACAGCGTCTCTTACTTCAGCGCTCTCTCTTGCTGTCATAATCAATCCTGTATAAGGAACCGCAATTCTTAAAATGGCCACAAGTTGTTTAAATTGCTCATCTGTAACCTGATAAGGAAGGTGAAGTTCTAAACCATAAGCAGGTTTAACTCTGGGAAAACTAATTGTGTGAGGCCCCACTCCGTAACGGTTTTGTAAATGATGAGCGTGTTCAACAAGTCCAAGCACTTCAAATCTCCAGTCATAAAGACCGAAAAGAGCTCCAATACCAACATCGTCATGTCCCCCCTCAAATGCTCTATCCATTGCATTTAGTCTCCACATATAGTTACTTTTAACACCGGGCCCTGGATGGAATTTAGCGTAAGTCTCTTTATGATAAGTCTCTTGAAAAACCTGAAAAGTTCCTATTCCTGCCTCTTTAACAGTTCTGAATCCTTCAATAGTCATTGGAGCGGCATTAATATTAACCCTCCTGATCTCTCCATTTCCAACTTTTACATTATAACAGGTTTTTACAGTCTGTGCAATATATTCAGGGGTATATTTAGGATGTTCTCCATAAACAAGAATTAATCTTTTGTGTCCCTCTTTCTCAAGTTGAGCAACCTCAGCAATCAACTCCTGATCTGAGAGGGTTCTTCTTACAGCCTTGGTAAGAGAGCTTCTGAAACCACAGTACTGACAATTATTTACGCAGAAGTTCCCAATATAAAGGGGAGCAAACAAGACAATCCTGTTACCATAAATTGATCTCTTTAGGTCTCGGGCAGTCTGAAATAACTCCTCAAGCATTTCCGGTGATTTGATTGCAAGTAGTTCTGCAGTCTCCTCAACTGTCAATGCTTGCTTTGATTTGCTTTTTTGGAATATGTCTCTGATCTTTGCCGGATCTTCTTTGGTGTTATTTATTAGATTGTGCAGTTTATCATCATTTATGAAGTCAACAGCATCTTTAGTTAGTTCAAGATTCGTTTTCATTTTGAATTTTGTATTTATCTACATTTTGATAAGCGTGAGAAAGTTCTGCTCCAAATAATATTATAGTCCAGCTTATATTCATCCAGACCAAAAATAGGGGTATCGCAGCAAAAACCCCATAAACAGCATTTAATCCTGAGACAAGGATCTGTGTCTCCAGATAAAAAAATTGTACTACTACAAATGCGAAAGAGACTACCATTGAGGAGTTAAACGCAGCAGCAAATTTTACCTTTACATTTGGTATAAAATAGTACATGACAGAAAAAACTAAAGCTACAATTCCGTAAAAAGTAAGCCAAGTGAAAATAGATGTAATTGGAATAAATTTATCTATCTGGAGGCCAACCGATTTTAGTGTATTAGTATATATCAGAGCAAGAGATAAAAATATCAGGATAATTAATGGAGATACCAGAAGTAACAGTGGATAATAAAGTGCCCTTTTTCCGAATGATCTCCTGTCTTCGACCTTCCAGATATCGTTAAATGATTTCTCAATACTAAGCATTAGCCAAATCACAGACCACAAGAGGAAAAGAAAACTAAGTATTCCAAACAATCCATTTTCAGCAGATTTAAGAACATTGTTAGCGAAATGGAGAATGTACTCAATAATCTCTTCGTTTTCAGCAAAATAAGTGAGTAATAAATCTTCCAGTTTTTTTGCCATTCCAAAACCTTTTGTAATAGTGAACATCAAAGCAACAAAAGGAACAACAGACATTGCAGAAAAAAAACTTAGATTGACGGCTTGCAAGCCAACCTTGTCATTGGAGAATCCCTTAATAGTAATAATTAAGACCTTGAGATAGCGTACCATTCTGGCTTTCATTATGCTTAGTTCAGAAAGGTCCTGCCTCCAAATGTCATTAATCAGGAATTTTAAGATTCTCTGATATGTGTGCTGTATCTCTTTATACTTTTTCAAATCAGTTTATTCATGAATTTATTTGGATCTATTATAAATCTGGTATGTTTCCCAACTCCAATTTCACCACTTTGGTCATAAGCCGTAACAGAAAAAGTTATTTTTCTGCCATCGATCTCTGAAATTTCTGCCTCAGCATATACCTTCATTCCAACAGGTGTCGCTCTCAAATGCTTTATATTAACTTCTATACCAACAGTATCCTGATCAGATGGAAGGATACTTTTTGCCAACAGGTGAGCACTTTTTTCCATAAGGGCTATCATTGCAGGCGTAGAGAATACATCTAACAATCCTGAACCATAACTTGCCGCTGAATCCTCAGTTCTAACGGTTTTCTCAACTCTTAGTGTTTTACCTATGCTCATTTCAGATCTTTTCAGCTATATTTTGAAATCCCTCCATTTTTAAAAGAGTTGGCGCTCCCATTAATTCAACTGGCTCTGCAATCTTATTCCAGGTCATCTTCTCTGCAAAAGCAAGGAGAGATTTTAATCCACCTCCGTTCCAGCTATACGAACCAAACAGGGCATAATTTTTATCCTTTGGATTGAGCACTGATAATTCATGGCACAGATGTTCCATCATTGGATGCATACCTGCGTTGTATGCACAGGAGCCAAGAATAACTGTTTTATATTTCCATATGTCGCTTAAAATAAATGATGCATGGGTTTTAGAAACATCATAGATACGAATATTTTTAATCCCTTTTTCAGAAATAAGCCTGGCAAGATAATCCGCCATCTTCTCTGTATTTCCGTACATAGATGCATATGCAATAATTACTCCCTCTTCAGATTCGTATCTGCTCCATTTATCATACAGTTCAATTGCTTTTACAGGATTTGATCTCCAGACAGGGCCATGTGATGGGCAAATCATTTTGATGTCAATATCTTTAAGTTTAGCAAATGCTTTTTGAACCATATTGCTGTATTTACCAACGATATTTGAGTAATAACGCCTCATCTCGTCTTCATACCACTCAAAATTGATTTCATCGTCAAATATACCCCCGTCAAGTGTGCCAAAACTTCCAAAGGCATCACATGAAAAGAGAACCTTGTCAGTTGTATCGTAAGTCATCATTGTTTCTGGCCAGTGTACCCATGGGGTAATATGGAATGAGAGTTTATGATAACCAAGGTCAAGAATCTCATTATCCTTTACCTCCAGAAAATTATTCTGTGTAAGCCCAAAATAGGCCTCAAGCATCTTAAAAGCTTTTATGTTGGAAACAATTTTTAGTTGGGGATAGAATTTTAAAAGGATCCCAATCATACTGGAGTGATCAGGTTCCATGTGATTAACTATTAAATAATCAAGATTATTCCCATCAAGAATTTCAGCTATCTGATCAAGATAATCATCTTTTGAACCAAATTCCAGAGTGTCAATTAAGGCGCTTTTATTATCGCATATGAGATATGAGTTGTAAGAAACACCTTTGGGAAGAGGCCAGTTATTCTCAAAAAGAGATTTTTTTCTGTCATTAGTTCCCAGATAATTGATTTTATTGCTTATAACTACTTGCTTCATAAATATTTATTTCTAGTTATTTTATTTATTAAAAGTGTAAAAATAGTCAATTATTTTTCAATTAGTTTAAAGAACTGTTCTTCTGTGATAATCTCAATACCAAGTGTTTTTGCCTTTTCTAGTTTAGATGGACCAGCATCTGAACCAGCAATCAAAAAATTTACTTTTGAGGAAATTGATGAGATAATCTTTCCGGAATGTTTCTCAATCATCTCTTTTATGTTATCTCTTGATACAGAAAAGGTTCCTGAAACAACGAAACTTTTATTTGTTAGTATTTCTGAGAATTTGTTCTTAAGAGATCCATTTCCCCCCTCCACTTGAACACCAGCTTCTTCAAGCTGGGAAATTAGCTCAATATTCTTTTGGTCATTGAAAAACTTGTGAATTGACTTTGCGACTATTTCACCAACATCATTAATTTCTGTCAGCTCTTCAATTGTAGCAGATGAAATCTTCTTAATACTTCCAAAGTGATTAGCCAGGGATTTTGCACTTGTCTCTCCGATATGTCTTATACCTAGTGCAAATAAAACTTGGTAAAGAGGCTTGTCCTTCGATTTTTCAATACTCTTCAGTAATCTCTCGGCTGACTTCTCTTTCCATCCTTCAAATTTAATGAGATCATCTGTTTTTAATTTATAAAAATCAGCAGGAGTTTTGAGCAACCCATCCTTGAATAGCATTTCAACAGTTGCTTCACCAGCCAAAATATCCATCGCTTTTCTACTGCAAAAATGGATAAGTCTACCCTTAATCTGAGTTGGACAATAGGTTGAGTTTTGACAATAGTGTTTAGCCTCGCCCTCTTCTTTAACTAATAAAGTATTACAGTCAGGGCAAAAAACCGGAAAAACAGGTCTTTCTGCAGATTCCTCCCTTTTAGATAATTCAACAGAAACTATTTTTGGAATTATTTCTCCTCCTTTCTCGACATATACATAGTCGCCAAAATGGATATCAAGAGACAACATTTGATCCATGTTATGCAACGAGGCTCTTTTTACAATTGTTCCTGAAAGTAGAACAGGCTTAAGATTTGCGACAGGGGTAATTGCCCCGGTTCTTCCTACTTGATAATCAATTGACAAAAGTTTTGTCATTGCAGATTCAGCTTTAAATTTATATGCTGTAGCCCATCTTGGAGATTTTGCAGTGAAACCGAGTTCCTTTTGGAGTGGAATGCTATCTACTTTAATTACAGCACCATCAGTAGGGTACGGAAGATTCTTCCTGTTAATTTCCCAATAGTTTAAATAATCAAAAACCTCTTCTATAGAAGAACATCTCTTAATGTGCTCAGATACAGGTAGTCCCCACGATTTAACTGCATTCAGAGAGTCATAATGAGTAGGGAAGATATTTTGATTTGAGACAAAATGGTATAAAATAATGTCCAGTCCTCTTTGTGATACTTCGGATGTGTTAATTAGTTTAAGAGAGCCTGCTGCTGCGTTCCTTGGATTAGCAAACAATTGCTCTTCATTTTTCTCTCGTATAATGTTAAGATTGTCAAATGCTTCCCAAGGCATAAATATTTCACCTCTGATTTCAAACTCCTCAGGATAGCCGCTACCTTTAAGTATTTTTGGCAGAGCTTTTATTGTAAGAACATTTTTTGTTACATCATCTCCCTTCTCTCCATCTCCCCTGGTAACCGCATGGGCGAGAACTCCATTACGATATGTAAGAGATATTGCAGAACCATCGATTTTGAGTTCACACACATAGTTAACAGGATGGTTAGAACTTTTTATAATTCGCTCATTAAAAGAGATTAACTCAACTTTATCATAGGTATTACTTAAAGATAACATTGGGAATTGATGCTCTCTTTGATCAAATGATTTTTTTGATCTTTCAGAGTCTAAATCACTTCCAATCCTTACAGTTGGAGAGTCAGAGTCGATTAGCAGGGGGTATTTCTTTTCAAGAGCCTGAAGTTCTGAGATGAGTAAATCATATTCGAAATCAGTTATTAGTGGCTGATTATCAATATAATAGCATCTATTGTGTTTCTCGATTTCTTCTCTTAGCTCCGTTATCCTTTTGGAGACATCAGATATTATTTTCTTCATAATCTTAATCAACAAATTTACATATTTTTTAATTATTGTTAACTTTGCGGGCTCAATAAAGTAAAGTGATGAAAAAATCGATTGTAATTTTAACGGGAGGAGGTCCCGCACCAGGAATGAATACTGTAGTGGGCAGTATTGCAAAAACCTTCATAGCAAATGGTTATCGTGTTATTGGATTGCATGGTGGCTATAAAGGACTGTTTTCTCAAAATCCAAAATATACAGAACTTGATTTTCTGCTTGCTGATTCTATTTTTAACAGAGGCGGCTCTTTTCTCATTATGAGCAGGTATAAACCTACTCCTGAGGATTTTGCACAAAATTTCAATATTGAATTTTTTAAAGAGAATAATATTAAACTTCTTGTCACTATTGGCGGTGACGATACTGCATCTACAGCTAACAGAGTAGCAAAATTTTTAACTGAACATAATTTTCCAATATCTAATATTCATGTTCCAAAGACTATTGATAATGATCTTCCACTTCCGTTAGCAAGACCTACTTTTGGCTACGAATCGGCTAAATCGGAAGGAGCAAGACTTGCCACAACAGTTTATGAAGATGCGAGAACAAGCAATAATTGGTTTGTTGTTTGTGCGATGGGAAGGTCTGCAGGGCACCTTGCTTTTGGTATAGGTTCTGCTGCTCACTATCCAATGATTGTTATTCCTGAGATGTTCAACAAAACAACTATTACCCTTGATAAAATCATAAGACTTGCAGTCTCCTCTATCGTAAAAAGGTTAATCATGGGAATTGAATATGGTTCAGTTATGATTTCTGAAGGTGTTTTCCATGAGCTTGATGAGAAGGAATTAAAAGAGTCTGGAGTTATATTTTCATATGATGACCACGGCCACCCCGAGCTTGGAAAAGTATCTAAGGCGCATATTTTTAACGAACTATTAGAGACTAAGCTTCGTAACCTAGGTCTCAAAATAAAATGCAGACCCGTAGAGCTTGGGTATGAATTAAGATGCCAGCCACCTGTTGCCTATGATTTGGTATATTGTACTGAACTTGGAATTGCTGTACACCAGCTGTTTGATGAAGGTAAAACCGGATGCATGGTCTATATTGACAATCTCGGAAAAGTTGAACCATTGTACCTAAAAGACATACAGGACCCTAAAACAGGAAAGATACCGCCAAGACTTGTCTCTCTAGAATCTGACAGAGTTCAGGCAGTTATAAATAATATAATGCAATATATTACTAAAGAGGATTACGAACAGGCATCAAATTATCTCTCTGATCCGGAGGAATACGATTTTCGAAAAATTCTCAAATGGCAATAGAGCCATGAGCGGGAAAATTATTATATATCAAACTTTACCAAGAATTTCCGGGAACAGGGTCACTAAGCCTGTTCCCGGAAATTCTTATGATATCAATGGTACCGGCAAATTCTCAGATTTTACAGATTCTAATTTATTGGAAATTAAAAGCTTAGGATGTACACATGTTTGGTTTACAGGTATATTAGAGCATGCAACCCAAAGTCAGTGTTTAAGTAGTAATTGCGTCCCTGACCCGCCTGAAATTGTAAAAGGCATTGCTGGTTCACCTTATGCAGTAAAAGACTATTATGATGTAGCTCACTATCTGGCAGATAATCATGAGAGAAGGGTAGAAGAATTTGAAGAGCTTATTTTAAGATGTCATGACACTGGCCTTAAGGTGATTATTGACTTTGTGCCAAATCATGTTTCAAGAGTATATAAGTCAGATAAAAATCCGGGATTAGTCCCAGATATAGGAGAAAACGAAAATAGTACCCTGCCGTTCTCACCAAAAAATGATTTTTATTATATACCGGGAAAGCATTTTAAATCTCCTGATGAAACGATAAATCATATTTATGAGGAGTATCCTGCCAGGGCTACCGGAAACAATTGCTTTACTGAGAATCCGTCATTGCTGGATTGGTATGAAACCGTCAAACTTAATTATGGAGTAGATTTTTTAAATTCCGGATCTAAGCACTTTGATCCAGTTCCTCCGCTATGGGACAAAATGGTTGATATAATCTCATATTGGTCTGGCAAGGGGATAGATGGATTTAGATGCGATATGGCGGAAATGGTACCTCCTGAATTTTGGAAATACCTGATTGACATTATTAGGATAAAATTTCCAGAACTT